>CAYYSX010000110.1:9568-17940 GCA_964474315.1 uncultured Verrucomicrobiota bacterium
ACTCGCTCAGCGCCGCATCCCAATCCTTCCACACCGGTTCGTATCCGAGCCGGCGCAAGAGGGCGGCGATTTCTTCCGGCGACCGTTCGTCGGCGATGTCGAACTGGCCGGTCGCCCGCGTTCGCCCATTTCCCGGCGTCCATTCACTGGCGTCGGCGGAGAGCTCGACAATTCGGCCGCGCACCGTCTGGTGAATCTTCTCGCGACCGGCACCCGTGTATCCCCCCGGCTCGGTATGACTGCCGGCACTGGCGTGGGTGATGCCGAGCGGGAACAGACCGTCGCGCAACCGTGCCGGCTCCCGCGTCGAGAGCACCAGCCCGACATCGGGAAGAAACAGGCGGAACGCGGCCACCAACTGCACCAAGTCGCGGTCGCCAAGCTGAGTCCGCGGCTGGAATTCGCCGGCACATGGGCGCAGGCGCGGCAGGGAGATCGTGAGCATGGCTTTCCAGCAATGGCGCAACAGAAACGCGGCATGCGCGGCGGTCGCCAGCGCCTCGAAACGCCAGTCGGCCAACCCGTGCAGCGCCCCAATCCCCAGCCGGCGAAATCCCGCGGCGTAGGCACGTTCCGGACATTCCAACCTCCAGTCGAAATCCCGCTTGGGGCCGGCGGTGTGCAGTTGGCTATAAACCTCCCGGGCGTAGGTCTCCTGATACACCACCAAGCCGTCCGTGCCGGCACGCACCATTGGTTGGTATTCCTCCGTTTCCATCGGCCCCACTTCCAACGAGAGCGAGGGAACGAACTCATGCAGGGCCGCCACGCAGTCGCGGAGGTAGCCGTTGGACACAAACTTCGGATGCTCCCCCGCGACCAACAGCAGGTTGCGAAACCCCTGTCCGGTGAGCGCCCGCGCTTCCCGGACCACCTCCGGCACGCTCAACGTCACGCGGAGGATGGGATTGTCTCGGGAAAAGCCGCAGTACGCGCAGTTGTTGATGCATTCATTGCTCAGGTACAACGGCGCGAACAAGCGGATGACCCGTCCAAACCGCTGGCGGGTCAGGGCCTGGGAACGGGCGCACCAGGTTTCGAGCTGCTCCGCGGCGGCCGGCGACAGCAGGGCGGCGAAATCGGCGAGGGTCTGCGGACCCCGATCGAGCAGACGCCGGATATCCGCGCGGGTCGCTTCCCGGGCCTGACGGAGCAGGGCGGGAAACGGCAGCGCATTGAACTCGGCGACAAAACTCACGACGACCAACCCTACCGGGAGTCATCCGTGCAGCAAGCCGGACGGCTGCGCGGCATTCGCCTTCAATGCCTCCACGCAGCGCTGACCTAGGCCTGGGTAGGCCGGATCGACTCCCACCTTCGGTTCCCAATGCCAGCAGCGTTCGCACTTGGCCCAACCCAGCTCGACGGCCGGTTGGACGGTGATCTTGGCTTCCTCTCCTTCCGTCACCACCAGGCCGGAGATGTTGAGAATCTCCTGCAACTCGGCCGCATGCGAACGCGCCCGCTCCAGGTCGCGGCCGTTCAACTCCAGGCGAACCACGGCGTCGAGGGCCTTGCCAATCTGTTTCGCCTGCCGTGCTTTCTCGAGTTCCGGCAGGACACGCGAGCGCAGCTCGAACAACGTCGTCCACACGTCTTGACCGGCCAAGACCCCCGCCGCTGAGGAAGGCTCCCAAGTGGAAGTATGCACGGATGACGTGGGCGTACCGGGGATGAATTCCCATGCTTCCTCCGCGGTAAACGCCAGCAAGGGCGACAGCATTTGGCACAGCCGGATGACCAGGCGGTGCAAAGTGGTCTGGGTGCTGCGGCGGCGCGGGGAATGGGCGGCGTCGGTGTAAAGACGGTCCTTCACGACGTCGTGGTAGATGGCGCTCAGTTGTACGGCGGCAAACTGAGCGAGCTTCTGATAAACGACGTGAAACTCATAGGTTTCGAAGGCGGCGGCCACTTCCTGTTCCAAGCGGGCGAATTCCCGGAGAATCCACTGGTCCAGGCCCGTCAACGCCTCCTCCGGCACCGCGTCGTTCGCCGGATCGAAGTCGAACAGGTTGCTCAGTTGATAGCGCAGGGTGTTCCGGAGGAGCCGGTAGGTTTCCCCTACCTTTTTGAGTCGCTCCTCGCTCACAATGATATCGTTGCGGTAATCCTGCGAGGCGACCCACAGACGAACCACATCGGCGCCAAACTCCTTGATGTATCGTTCGGAGGTCTGTGGTTTCTGGTAACCACCTTGCTTGGACTTCGAAATCTTTTCGCGGTCTTCATCCACCATGAAGCCGTGCGTGAGAACCGTCTTGAACGGCGGCACGCCCTGGCCGGCCAGCGACAGCAGCAGCGAGGATTGGAACCAGCCCCGGTGTTGATCCGAGCCTTCGAGGTACAGGTCGGCGACCCACCGGGGAGCCGCGGCGGTGTTGGGAGACCCAACCGGCCGGCCGGATGCCTGCCCTCCCAGTTCAGGACGGCGCCCCAGAACGGCGCGGGAGGAGCTGCCGGAATCGATCCAGACGTCGAGCGTATCGGTGCCTTTGCGCACTGCTTCCGGGCCGGTCCAGTTGGCGGGTCGGCACTGGGCCCAGAGCTCCGCCACGGGCGTCGCGAACCAGAGGTTGCTGCCCTGTTGCTCAATCAAGTCCGCCGCTCGACGGACGATTTCGGCATTGAGGATGGGTCCGCCACTGGTGTCGTAAAAGGCCGGGATCGGAACGCCCCAGGTTCGTTGGCGCGAGATGCACCAGTCCGGGCGAGTGGCCACCGATCCTTGGATCCGGCTTCGGCCCCAGTCGGGCACCCATTGAACCGTGTCGATCGCGCCCAACGCGAGGGACCGAAGACCGGCTTCCGGATGGATCTCGGACAAACTCCCCGCCGCCGGCGCCTTCTCCATGCCAATGAACCACTGGTCCGTCGCCCGAAACACGATGGGTGTTTTCGACCGCCAGCAATGAGGGTAGCTGTGATGGTATTCCTCCCGAAAAGCCAACGCCCGTTTCTCCTCCAGCAGCGCCAGCACGGCGTCGTTGGCGTCGGAACGGTTGTTCTTCTCCAGGGTTGACTTGCCCACCAGGGAGTCGGGCATTTGCTGCTCCCGCGGAAGGTCATTCGTGAGGGCCAGGCGTCCGTCGTCATCCACCGGGCAATAGATCGGCAGGCCCACTTTCAAACCCAGTTGGTAGTCGTCCAGGCCGTGGCCAGGGGCGATGTGGACGAATCCGGTACCGGTGTCGCTGGTCACGAAGTCCGCCGGATGCAGTCGGCCCTGCCGCGCGCAAAAGGGGTGTTCGTAAACCAACTGGCTCAATTCGTCGGCCTGGACGGTGCGAACGATCTGGTAATTCTCCCAATCCAGTTTCTCCGCCACGGCGGAGAGCAGAGGGTTGGCGACCAGGAATGCCATGCCGGCCGCCATGACCAGCGAGTAATGGAACTTTGGGTTGAAGGCGACCGCGAGGTTGGCCGGCAGGGTCCAGGGGGTGGTGGTCCAGATGAGGAGGAAGGTGTTGGGCTCGCCCTTCAGCGGAAACTTCACATACACGCTTTGGCTGACGTGGTCGGCATATTCCACCTCGGCTTCCGCCAGGGCCGTTTTGAAGGGGATACTCCAGTAAACCGGTTTTTTTCCCCGGTAAACAAAGCCGTGTTCGACGATATCGGCGAACAGCCGGAGTTCATCGGCCTCATAGTGCCGATCCAGGGTCAGATACGGGTCTTCCCAATCGCCGAACACCCCCAGCCGCTTGAACTGGGAGCGCTGCAAATCGAGGTACTTTCGCGCATAGGCCTCGCACGCCGTGCGGATGGTGGCGGCGTCCGCTTCCCCCTGCCCTGCCGCGCGGAGTTCCTGGGTCACCCGGGATTCGATGGGCAGTCCGTGGCAGTCCCAACCGGGAACATAAGGAGCCTGAAATCCGCGCAGCGACTTGGATTTCACCACCAAGTCTTTGAGAATTTTGTTGAGGGCCGTTCCGATATGCACGTCGCCATTGGCAAAGGGGGGACCGTCGTGGAGCACGAACCGCGGGGCGCTGGCCCGGGCCTCTTGAATCTGGCGATACAACTGGGCGGCCTCCCAACGGGCGAGGCGTTCCGGCTCCCGCTGCACGAGATTCGCCTGCATGGGAAATCCGGTACGGGGCAGATTCAGCGTCTTCTTGTAATCAAGCTTCTCACTCATCGGCTGGCCTTGAAAGGAGCGCGGAAGCTAGCGAGGGGGGGAGAGAGGCGCATCTTGAATTTGTTCTTATCGGGACTGCGGTGGAAACGGGGGGGAGGGGAAGCTCCAAAGGCCAAGCTCCAAGCTCCAAAGAAGTTCCAAGTTCCAAGTTCCAAACTTTTCCCCGGGGCGCATCCTGATTTTCTCCTTAAGCGGAGGACCGCGCCCAAGGGCCAAAAACCATGTCCCCAAGTTCCCAGTTCCGCAGTGCCGCATCAGATGAGACGAGGCTCCAGCGATACTCCACGACGCCTCCCTTCTAGAGCGGTTCAGGCAGAAACCAGGAGCTTCGAGCTTGGAGCTTCTTTGGAGCTTGGACCTGGGCCTTTGGAGCTTCCCCTGGAGTTTCGCACCAGGAATCTCTTTTGAGCTTTGAGCTTTGAACTTTGAGCTTTCGTCCCCGTCTCCTGCCGGAAGGATAAACTCACCCTACGCCCGGATCCCTCTTCAGGCAGAATCACGACTTGCCCTTGCTCCGTCAAAGCAGTTGGTTCAGTGGGTGACTGATCCATCACCTGCTCCGGTGCCCCACTCCAAAAAGAGACGTCGGCGCCGCATGACCCGAGACGAACTCGCCTCGCGTCTGGCGTATTGGCCGTTGCTCCGCCTGCTGCTGCTCGACTGGCGATTCCGCGTGGCGGCCGTGGTTCTGGTGATGGTGTTTGCCGCAGCGGCCCTGGGTCTGCCTCGCATCTGGCGGGTGACTCCCTCGGGCTTCAATCCCGTTGTCCGAATCAGCCTCCTCGACCGGTTGCAGGCCTGGAATCATGGCCGGATAGCCGCGGAACTGGATGCGAAAGGGGATTGGGAATCGGCGACCCACCAGTGGCGCCTGGCCGTGGCCAACCATCCCGGTTCCGAGACGCTGCTTCGCGGGTCCATCTCCAATCTGCTGGCCCAGCCCCCTCGGCAGGTCGCCCGGTTCAACCGAGCGATCCAGCAAACGTTCTGGCTCTTGCAGTTGAACGGAACCAACCAACTGGACCGCGACTTGGCCATCCAGGTCTGTGAACACTACGGCGTCGATGATCTCGTGGTGGCCTTGGTTCGGCAGACCGAATCCACGATCGGGCCGGTCGGGAAAGCAGCGATGTTGAAGGCCCTGGTCCGTCAGGGGCAGCCCGCGGAATACCGTAAACAGCGTCAAGCATGGCTGGAAACGCTGCCGGAGGATCCCGAACTGGCCCTGCATCATGCCGCCTGGCAGGCGGCTTGGGGCGCCAACGAGGAGGCCGCCGCCGGATTGGCCGCGGTCAAGGCGGCCGAAGAGGAGGCCGACCAACGTCTCATGGCCTTGCGCCTCCAGCTTCTCATCCACGGAGTCCGCCAACAGGTGGACGACTACGCGGCGACCCTGGCACGCCTCAAGGATCTCCATGCCGACGAGCCGCTCCATCATGTCGGACACTGGACGCTTCTTCGGGCGGCCGGCCGAACCAATGAGGCGATCGCCGCCGCGCGAGAACATAGCGATCCGCCGCTGACCGCCAATGAGGTGACCCGTCAGGCCCAGGCTCTGGTCGCGCTCGGCCTGACCGACGATGCCACCCAGTTCCTTGAGCATTTCTCCCAGCAGCTCGGCAGTGCGGGGAACGTGTGGGCGTCCTATGCCCGGTTGTTGATTGATCAGCAGCGGTGGCGGGAACTGCGGGCGTTGGCCGGTCAGATTCGCCAGAACGAGGGGGCCCGGATCTCGCTGGGCGGTTACAGTTGGTTCCTGGAAGGGCTGGCGCAGCATCATCTGGGCAACGACCTCGAGGCCGCGGCCGCGTTCGCGTCGGTTCCTCAGTTTCCCCTCCGCGATTCCAGCCTCGTTTTGGATACCGCGCGGCAAATGGCCGCCCTGGGAGCGTGGGCTCCGGCCCGTGACCTATTGTTGGGGCAAGAGGTCGCGCTCGGTCGCCTTCCCGAATACTGGCGACAGGTGTTACGCGCGGCCTGGGAACTGCGGGACAGCGGGTTGGTCCTAAGGGCGGCGGAACGCCAGTATGCCGCCCAGCCGGGAAATCCCGCCGCCCAAAACGACCTCGCGGCGGCCTTGCTCATCGAGAAGGTGGACAATGACCGGGCGCTGGAACTGACCGCCCGGCTCGTCCGGTCGAGCCCGACCTCGTTGCAAGCGCGGATCAACCATGCCTGTGCTCTCATTCGAAACGGACAGACCATGGCGGCCAAGCCGCTCCTGTTGTCGGTCGATGAAGGTCGGCTGGATCCGGTGGGGCTTACCGCTCTGAACCTGGTTCGAGCGGAGCTCTCCGCGGCCCAGGGCGACGCTGAACCGACCCTCGCGGCCTTGGCGCAAGTGGACACCAACATTCTTATGGCACCGCAGCTCATCTGGTGGGAAGAACTGCGCACGCGGGCAACGAACGGATTTCCTCCTGCCACGGCAAACGCCACAAATCCACGCTGACACCCGGAGGAACACCACTATGGTGACGACGTGACGTCGGAATCGTTCTTCACCTTTCTGCAGCGCTGGCTGGTCACCACCCTGGCCGTATTGGTGGCCACCTGGCTGGTTCCTGGCATCAAGTACGATACCGCCGTCACGGTCTTCCTGGCGTCGTTGCTCCTGGGCTTTCTCAACGCGTTCGTCCGCCCCCTTCTGCTGGTGTTCTCCCTGCCGCTGCTAGTGCTGACGCTCGGACTCTTTCTGCCGGTGCTGAACGCCCTGCTGCTCCTGTTCGTTGGCCATCTGGTCAAGGGATTTGACGTGGCCGGCTTCTGGCCGGCCTTATGGGGCAGCCTCATCATCAGCTTCGTCTCCCTGATGATCAACGCGTTGCTCGGCCGGGGACCGCGGGTCGAAGTCCGACGAGGATCGCGAAATTCCGGTTCCGGTCGCGGTCCCGGTTCCGGCGGAAACGGACCGGTGATCGATGTGTAAGTTCCGGACATGGCCCGTCATCCGCTGAGATCGCCCCCGCGCCGCCGGAAGGTACGGCGGGTGGCCCGTTTGGGCGTGGGCTTCGGCCTGGGGTTGCTGGTGATCCTCGCCGCGGGAGGCGCGTGGTGGTGGTGGCGATACCATTGGAATCAAGAAGCAGGGTCGCCGGAACCGCCGTCGATCATTCGCTTCTTGCCGACCAACGAACTCCTTGTTCCCTCCGCCCCTATCCCGCCCGTCACCCATCCCTCCGTTGCCGTTGACCCGGCACCCGCACTGACCAACCCACCGTCGCTGCCGCCGGAGGCTACCAATCCGCCGACTCCACCTCTGATCCCACCATCGACGCCGACGCTGTCCGCCGAGCTGGAGGTCATTCCCCAGCGTCCGCCCACCAACATCCTCGAAGCTCAAATCGCGCTGACCACCCACGGCATCAGCTCCGGCCCCATCGACGGTGTCGGTGGCGCGCAGACGGCCTGGGCCCTGCGAGCGTTTCAGTTTCAGCAAGGTTTGGAGGAAACCGGGCGCCTCGACCCCGGCACGCAGCGGGAACTGAAGTTGGTTCGTCCGCTCTTCCGGACCCTCACGATCACCGCCTCCGATCTAGCAGAAATCCGTCCCACCCCGGCGGGTTGGCTCGACAAATCCCGTGCTGGATATCTTGGTTTTTCCACGGTGCTGGAAATGGTCGCGGAACGGAGCCACGCCCATCACGCACTCCTCCGTCGCCTCAATCCGTCGATCAACTGGGAAGCCGTGACCGCGGGGACGGTTCTCGTGGTACCCCTCGCCCTTTATCCGCCACCGCGACGGGCCGCACTGGTGCGGATCAGTCTGGCCAACCGTTACCTCCGAGCCTTCGACGCTCGAGGGCAGTTGTTGGCCCATTTCCCCTGCAGCATCGGCCAGATCGCGGAAAAACGCCCGGTCGGCGAGTTACGGGCCGTGGTCGTGGTCAAAGATCCCAACTACACGTTTAACCCGGCGGTCTTCCCGGAATCCCCCGAAGCACGACAAATCGGGCGCAAGCTCATCATCCCGCCCGGCCCTAACAATCCAGTGGGCGTGGCTTGGATCGGGTTGAGTCGGGCCGGCTATGGCATCCATGGCACGCCCGTCCCGGAACAGGTGGGACGGACGGAGAGTCACGGCTGTTTCCGGCTCGCGAATTGGAACGCCGACTACCTGCGCCAGATGATGGCGGTGGGAACGCCCGTATGGGTGGAACGGTAAAGCGCGCCGGAAGGTTCCGAGCGTCACTTGATCCCAAGTCCGGGAATGGAAGGACCGCGGATGGCTCGG
>CAYYSX010000111.1:0-17900 GCA_964474315.1 uncultured Verrucomicrobiota bacterium
TTCCGCCACCCACCGAAAATCGGTGGGCTATTTCCGGTCCTCCCTCCGGGACTGCCATAGACTGAGATGCGCCCTGCGCCTCGTCCTCCTTCGCTCCTTCCTTGGTTCCACCGCTCTCTTCGGTATCGTTGCCCGCAGGGCTCCGACCTTTTCCTTATGAAATGAAACCATCTCCCGCCGTTCCATCGAATCGAGCCCGTCCCATGGCCGTCCGGCCGTCCCGCCTGGTTGGTCTAAGCTATGGCTATGCGCTCCTGGTGCTGGTCGGGATCCTGTTGCCGGCGAGGGCCGCGGAATCCCCGGTGTTCCCCGTCGGCGTGGCGGTCGTTGACATCACTCCGGAATACCCCATCCGCCTGTCCGGCTACGGCGGGCGGCGGACCCCATCAGAAGGAATCGAGCAGCGCCTCTATGCCAAGGCCCTGGCGTTTGGTACGGCCGAACGGGGCGATCTGAGTGTCCTGCTCACCGTGGACAACACGGGGATTCCCGGAGCAATGACCGAGGCGGTCTGGAAACGGCTCGCCGCCGAACTGCCGTTGAAGCGTTCCCAGTTCGCCTTGTGTTCGAGCCATACGCACACCGGCCCAATGCTGAAGGGCATCCTTCCCAATTTGTTCAGCCAGGACCTCCCGCCAGAGCAATGGGAGATCGTCGAGCGTTATACCGACGAACTCACCGAAAAATTAGTCGAAGTATGCCGGCAGGCCGTCCGACAGCCGGTGCCCTCGGAGATCTGGTGGGGACGCGGCCGGGCCTCCTTCGCGCGCAACCGCCGGCCCGGGGGCGGCCCGGTCGATCACGACCTGCCGGTGCTGGCGGTCAAGGCGGTGGCCGGCTCGTGGCAGGCCTTGCTCGTCAATTACGCCTGCCACTGCACCACTCTGGGCGGTGACTTCAACCGCCAGTGCGGCGACTGGGCCGGCTATGCGCAAGAGGCCATCGAGCGTCAGATGCCCGGTCTTCGGGCGCTGGTAGCCATCGGCTGCGGCGCGGACAGTGATCCGTATCCACGCGGACCGGTGTCGCAGGCGCAGCAACACGGGCAGGAGATTGCCGACCAGGTGGAGCGTCTGCTCGGTGGCCATCTCCAGCGTGTCCAGGCTTTACCCCAGGGTGAACTTCGGCGGCTGGACCTGGCCTTCGAGCCGTTGCCGACCCGGGCGACGTGGAAGGAACGGAGCGGCCAACCCGGAATCACCGGCTACCACGCGCGTCGCAACCTGGAACGACTCGACCGCGGGGAGGCCCTACCGACCGAGCTGCCGTACTCGGTGCAGGCCTGGGCGTTCGGGGATGATCTGGCCATGGTGTTCCTGCCTGGCGAAGTGGTGGTGGACTATGCGTTGCGCCTGAAATCGGAATTCGATCGCCGGCGGATGTGGGTGAACGCCTATGCCAACGACGTGCCTTGTTACATCCCGTCCGCGCGGATCTGGGACGAGGGCGGCTATGAAGGCGGGGGAGCTATGCCGTATTATGACCGCCCCACGCGCCTGGCCCGGGACACCGAGGAACGGATCTTCGCCCAATTGCAGCAGGTGATTCCCGCCTCGTTCAAGGCCAGCGCCGAGGTCTCGGAAGTGACCCAACCGCAAACTCCAGCCCAAGCGTTGAAGTCGTTCCACGTGGCCTCCGGATTGAAAGTGGATCTGATCGCCGCGGAGCCGTTGGTGATCGATCCGGTCGCCGTGGATTTCGGGCCGGACGGACGCCTGTGGGTCGCCGAGATGCACGACTATCCCTCGGGACTGGACGGAAACTTCCAGCCCGGCGGACGCATTTCGGTGCTGACCGACACGGATGGCGACGGAACGTTTGACCGGGTCCAACGGCTGGCGGATGACGTGCCGTTCCCGACGGGGGTCATGGCCTGGAAGCAGGGAGTGCTCGTCTGTGCGGCGCCTGAGATTCTTTATCTGGAAGATACCGACCACGACGGGCGGGCCGACATTCGCCGAACGCTGTTTTCGGGGTTTGCCACTCACAACTATCAGGCCCGGGTCAACTCCTTGCGCTGGGGCTTGGACGGTTGGGTCTA
The DNA here is from genome assembly GCA_964474315.1 of uncultured Verrucomicrobiota bacterium. Classification (GTDB taxonomy): domain Bacteria; phylum Verrucomicrobiota; class Verrucomicrobiia; order Limisphaerales; family UBA9464; genus UBA9464. The sequence continues at coordinate 2,042 of CAYYSX010000111.1, forward strand.
TGGTGCGGCCGGGTTGTTTGGCGGCACGATCCGCAGTCATCTGACCGGCCAGGATCACGAGCTGAGCGGACGCGATTTTCGGATGCGGCCGGACACCGGCGAATTCGAGGCGGTCTCGGGATTGAGCCAGCAGGGTCGCGCCCGGGATGACTTCGGAAACGCCTTCGGCTGCGACAACGGGACCTGGATGTGGCACTTCCCCTTTCCCGACCGGTACCTGGCCCGAAATCCCGGACTCAGCGTGTCCGGATCGCGGGTCCATGTAGCGGCGGGAGCGGATGCCAACCGCGTATATCCCACCAGCCCGACCCTGGAACGGTTCAATGACCCGGAGGCGGCGGAACGCACCACCTCAGCGTGTGGCCTGGAAGTGTTCCGGGACCTGCGCCTGGGCCCGGAACTGTATCACAACGCCTTCATTGCCGAGCCGGTTCACAACCTGGTTCATCGGCTGGTGGTGCAACCTTCGGGCACCACGTTCACCGGAACCCGGGCGCCGGAAGAGGCGCGTTCCGAATTTCTGTCATCGTCGGACAACTGGTTTCGTCCGGTGGAGCTGCGAACCGGACCGGACGGAACGTTGTGGGTGGTGGACATGTACCGGTTCCTGATCGAACACCCGCGTTGGATTACGCCGGAACGGTTGGTCCAGTTGGATCCGCGAGCCGGGGATCAATTGGGGCGTTTGTATCGCATCCAGAAACAGGGCGCGACCAATCCACCGACCTGGGGCGATCTCACGCAGCGAAGCACCGCCGACCTGGTGCAACTGCTGGGACAGGACAACGGCGTTTTGCGGGACCTGGCGCACCGTCTTCTGGTCGAACGCAAGGATGCGACGGCGCTGCCCGGAATTCAGTCCCTCGTCCGTGGGTCGCAGGGTCCGGGGGCGCGGGCACAGGCTTTGTTCGTCCTCGATCAGCTTGGCGGGCTGACGGAAGCATTGGTGCTGGAGGCGCTGACTGATCGTGATCCCGCGGTGCGCCGCGCGGCAATTGAACTGAGCGAAGCGCGGGTGGGATCCGTGAAGGCCGTCGCCGACCGTTGGCAGGAGCGGGTGGAGGATTCGGATCCGATGGTGCGGATGCAGTTGGCTTTCTCACTGGGCGAATGGCACGCACCTGAAGCTGGAACCGCCCTGGCCCGGTTGATGGTCAAGGACGGCGCCGACCCAAGAATGCGCGTCGCGGTGCTCAGTTCCGCCGCGACTCATGCCCCTCGGCTGCTGGCCGCCGTGCTGGAGCAGCCGGTAAACTCGCCCGAACGTCGAGCTTGGGTGAAGGACCTCGTTGCCACCACGGCCCGGGCCGGTGACGCGGCGAGCCGGGCGGCCGTGTTGCCCCTGATTTTGCCTGCCGATACCGAACCATTGGACGAATGGCACCTAGCCACCGTGGCGGCGCTGATCGAAGCGGGAACACCCGAGGAACGAGCCGCCTTGAGTCCGCGCTTGGGCCGCGTCTGGACGGAGGCCCGGCGTTGGGCCGGTGATCCGGCGCGGGATTTCGTCGGGCGCCAGACCGCGCTCCGCCTGCTGGCGCAAGGCCCCCTTTCCGCAGAAGACCTGAATCAATTGGGCGAGGTGCTCAACCGCCCCTCCGATCTCGAATTGGCGAAGTCCGCCCTGGCCGGTCTGAAACAATCCGGCCATCCGCAGGCGGCACCGATTTTGTTGAACGACTGGGAAGCGAAGCCGTTGGCCCTCCGTCTGTCGATTCTCGAGGAGTTGTTGAGTCGGGAGGCGTGGACCGGGCCGCTGCTGGATGCCTTGGCGGCCGACACGGTGTCGGTACGGGAGCTTTCGGCCGTGAACCGTCAGCGGTTGTTGCGTCATCCCAATCCAGCCCTCGCCCGACGCGCGGCGGAACTGCTGCCGAACGTCACGGAGTCGGACCGGGCCGCGGTCGTGCAAGCCCACGCCGGAGCGGCGAATCGGAAGGGCGATCGGCAGCGCGGACTGGTGCTGTTCCAGGACCAATGTGCCAACTGCCACGCGTTCCGCGGTACGGGCCATGCCGTGGGACCCGACCTGGCGACCTATCGGGACAAACCGATGAGCGAATTCCTGGTGGCCATCCTGGATCCGAACTCGGTGATCGAACCGCGTTTCCTGCCCTACGAAGTGGAAACCAAGGACGGACGCCTCCTGACCGGCGTCGTGCAGGACGAGACGGCGAACAGCCTCACCCTCGTGCAGGGCGGTGGGCTGCGGGAAACCCTGTTGCGGTCGGACCTCCTCGCACTGAAGCCCGGCGCGTTCTCCCTCATGCCGGAAGGATTGGAAACAGCGTTGGACGAGACCTCCCTGGCGGATCTGGTGGCCTATTTGCGCAGCGAGTCGCCCCGGCCGTTCCAGTCGGCGACGATGGTATCCGCCGCGGCGGCGCGGGAAGAATTCCAGCGCACGGCTCAGCCCGGACTGGGCCGGGTGCTGTCCTCTTCCGAAACGTTGACCTACCGGAGCTGGCTCGGGTCGTCACCGTTCCGGATGGCCCGACAGACCGATGGCGAACAGCGGGTGGAATGGGAAACGCCACCGGTGACGGAAGGCGGTGATCCGGAATCCTGGGTGCAATTCGATTTCCCCGTGGGCATGGGGTTTCATTCCCAGCCGGCCGGCGGATTTTCGCTCTGGCTGGAGGGACAAAAGGCGTTCGACTTTGACGTGGAGTTGGGCGACGCGCGTTGGACGAGCGACGACCTGCCCGTCCGAGTGTGGTACCAGGTCCGGGAAACCAGCCCCGAAGACAGCAACGGAATCCTGTCACTGGCTGTCCAACGCCGGGTGCTGACCCCCGGCCAGCCGGTGCGCTGGACGGTCCGGGCCGGGAAGGCTGACAGCGAACGGTGGTTTGGCCTTTATGATGTGGATTTCACCGTTCCCTTGGCCGTGCCGGTTCTTCCCGGACTCCGGGCCCCTGCGGACGAAGTGGCGAAGGCCATCCAAAACGAACAATTGGGGGCGGCGGAACGGGCGGCCTTGATCGGTAGCAATGTCAATCAGGCCGCCGAAGTCGTGAAGGAACTGACGCGTGATCTGGAAAACGATGGGGCCGAAGAATACCGGCGGATTCCCTGGCTATGGCAACTGACCCTGCAAACCGGTCGTCGGGATGACGCCGCGGAACTGGAACGGTTGCTGGCCGTCTCCCTGCCGGCGGAGGATGCCCCCCTGGCCCACTGGCAGGCGGTCGTGTTGGGCGGAGGCGTGGTCAACGGACTCAGCCAGGTGCGAACCGATGCCGCGGCCCGGTTGACGCAGATGGTGACCCGAACGCCGGACCTCGAGGTCCGCTGGAAGCACGCACTGAACCGTTCGGTGGCGATGGCTCAAGATGAGAAGGTCCCGTCGGGGACGCGCTACGACGCCTTGCGTCTGATCGCGCTGTTGCCGTGGGACACCGCCCGTCCACTCCTGGCCACGCATCTGGTGGCCGGGGCGCATCCGGAACTGCAACAGGGATCCGTGAGTGGCTTGCTGGATGTGGCCGAACCGGCGGCGGCCGAGCTGTTGGTCCGCCATTGGGATTCCCTCAGGCCGGGCAATCAAAAGCTGGCGTTGGACGGACTTCTGCGAACCGAATCGGGCCGCCGACTTCTGGCCCGCGCGCTGGAGGAACAACGGATTCCCGCTGATGCGCTGGAGGCGGAAGCGCGGGCGCGCCTGCCTTCGAGCGGCTCTGACACCCCCAGCCCAAAGTGATGGCGACCAGGGCGGTCTGGAAAAATGTCCGGAGCAGCATGAGTTCCCAAAAACACCGTGGCTCAACGGTGAGCCGCGCAGCACGCGACACAGAAGCTCTGTCCCCGGCCGGTCTTCACCGAAATCACGGATTCGGGACCGTTCGATCTTCACGGGAATCTTGGGACGCCAAGATGGCCTGAACCGCATTGCTCGCCGAACTTGCCAGGTAACGATCCCGGCCTGTCTGCAGCCGTTCGAGGTCCGGCAGGGCCGAACTGGCGGTAGAACCGAATTCTCCAAGCGCGAATGCCGCGGCCCGCTGCAGCTCCGGGGATCCTGAACCCAACGCCTGTCGCAGCACGGGAACACACAACTCCGGCTCAAGTCGTAACTCGATTCTCGCCAGCCACTCGCTGAGGGAGCGGCCTTGATAGACGGGTTGAGCGGGGCGGCGTCCGCGTACCCAAAGGAGCCCGATCAGCAAGCTCGCCAGCACAGCGGCCGTGATGCCCAGGCCGATCCCCCGGCCCGTGAACCCCGGTCTGAGGTCAGCAATCCCCGCCGCCAAGCATCCCGCAGCTCCCGGTCTGTCCTCGGTCTTCTGTCCTCGGTCTTCCGCCATGGCCTTGCCCCCCTTCCTCCGCCTATACGAAACCGTGCCCACACGATTCCCGGGTCGTATTTTCAACGGACCCGAGGAACTCTCCAACCTGAATTGCATGCCCCATTTTTCATGGACCAAGCCCAACTTAACGGACTCACCAACTTCATCTGGAACATCGCCGCCGGCGTGCTGCGCGACCTGAAGCCCCGCGCCGCGCGCCAGAAACTCAAGGACGACTTCGAGCAAATCCCGCTGCTGGAAGAAGGCGGCATCGAGACCTTCGTCCGTCGCGAAGTTCTGCCCTACACGCCCGACGCCAAGATCGGCTACGAGATCAGCTTTACCCGCCACTTCTACCCGCCGCCGCCGCTCCGCACCCTCGCCGAGATCAGCGCCGACATCCTCGAGCTGGAACAGGAGACCGAAGGCCTGCTCAGCGAAATCACGAAGGGAGCCGCGCCATGAGGAAGCAGTCCGCGGCGAAAATGCCCTCCCGCAGTGCGATGCCGGTTTCTGTTGGCAAAGCCTTGGAGGGCCTGCTGGCTGAACTCCGTTCCGTCATTCGGGAGGCCCGACAGCAGGCACTGCGCGCAGTGGATGTCATCCAGGTCCGCACCTGCTGGCTGGTAGGCCGGCACATTGTGGAGTTTGAACAGGGCGGCGCCGGACGGGCGGCCTACGGACGCGGACTTCTGACGGAATTATCCGCCCGGCTCACCGCGGAGTTTGGCCGGGGCTTCGATGCCTCGAATCTCCGCGACAGGCGCCTGTTCGCGTTCGAGCGGAATGGCATTTCGCAAATCATGCAGCCATCTCTGCGTTTTGCCGACCTGAATCGCTTCTATGTTCCGCGCCCTCCTGTTAACGAGCAGGAAGCCGTCGCAAGACAGATTGAGCGCGAATGCTCAAAGCTCAACGCCGCCCTCGCCCGCACGGAGCGAGAAATCGCGCTGACGCAGGAATACCGGACGCGGCTGACGGCGGACGTGGTGACCGGCAAGTTGGACGTCCGCGCCGCCGCCGCGAAGCGTCCGGAGGTGGCGGCAGTGAGCAGCGCCGATTCTTGTGATAATGGTGACCTTGCCGAGAACCTTGAACCCGAGGAGGAATGAACCATGACTGACGTCCTAACACCCCCCCTGATCCGCCACTTGAGACCCGCCAGTTTTCTCTCTTTCGGCCCAGACTTCCCCGGCCTTGAATTGAGAGGCTTGAATGTGCTCATCGGCGCGAACGGGAGCGGCAAGTCGAACTTGATCGAGGCGATCAACTTGCTGCGGGCCGCGCCGAAAGAGTGGCGGGAGGTTACGCGCAAGGGGGGAGGGGTAGCGGAGTGGATTTGGAAGGGAGCGAAGAAGAGCGGCAAGGCCCAGGTCGAGGCGTTGATCAGCAATCCAAAGGGGACGCAACCTTTGCGGCACGCGATGGCGTTCCATGCGGTTGCCCAGGCGTTTGCGCTGGATGATGAACGGGTGGAGAACGAAAGTTCGAACCCGGGCCAGGCAAAGCCGTATTTCTATTACCGGTATCAGAACGGTGATCCTGTGCTGAACACGGCATGGAAAAGACAACGGAAACTGGCCCGGGACACCATCGAGTCGGACCGCTCCATCCTGGCCCAGCGCCGGGACCCTGAGATGTATCCGGAACTGGCATGGTTGGCGCAGAGCTACGAGAGCATCCGCATCTACCGCGAATGGGCGTTCGGGCGGGGAGCGGTCTTCCGCGAACCGCAGAAGGCGGACATGCGCAACGACGTGCTGGAGGAGGATTTTTCCAATCTCGGCCTGTTCTTGAACCGATTGAAGACCCGCTTCCCAGCGACGAAGAAAGCGATCCTGACTGGATTGAAAGACCTCTACGACGGAATTCAGGACTTCGACGTCTTTGTCGAGGGCGGCACGGTGCAGGTATTTTTCACAGAAGGGGATTTTTCCATCCCGGCCACGCGCCTTTCTGACGGAACGCTCCGCTATCTCTGCCTGCTGGCCATCCTGTGCGATCCCGAACCGCCGAGGATGATCTGCATGGAAGAGCCGGAACTCGGCCTGCACCCGGACATCTTGCCCAAGGTGGCGGACCTGCTGAAAGCCTCAGCAGAACGGACGCAGATCATCGTCACCACTCACTCGGACATCCTGGTGGATGCGATGACGGAAACGCCCGAAGCGGTCGTGGTGTGCGCCAAGGAGCAGGGGCAAACCCGGATGGATCGATTGAGGACGGAGGACCTTGCTGAATGGCTGAAGAAATACCGGCTGGGACAGCTCTGGACCAGAGGCGAGATCGGAGGGTCCCGCTGGTGAGCGCACATCTTTACATTGAGGGCGGAGAGTCCAAAGAGGATCAGATCCGCTGCCGTGAGGGCTTTCGCCGGTTATTGGAGAAAGCCGGTTTCACCGGACGCCTCCCTCGCCTGAGCGCATGCGGAGGCCGGAACTCCGCCTTCGATGACTTCAAGACCGCCCAGGCCAGCGCGAAGGCCGGGCACTTCGTGGCGATGTTGATCGACAGCGAGGACCCAGTGACGGATGGGGAGCAGACTTGGGCGCATTTGAAGACACGAGACAACTGGGACAAGCCTGCTGGGGCCGACGATGAGCAGGTACTGTTCATGACGACCTGCATGGAAACATGGATCGTGGCGGACCGTGTGACCTTGAAGGCGCACTACAGACACAAGCTTCAGGAGAACGCGCTCCCGCCAACGAACAATTTGGAGAGTCGCAGCCGGAGCGATGTTCACAAGGAGCTGGCCCACGCGACGCGGGAATGCTCCAACGCTTACAAAAAGGGAAAGCGCTCGTTTGTCGTAGTCGGGGAGTTGAACCCGGCCGCACTGGAGCCACTCCTTCCCAGTTTTGCGCGGGCGAAAAGGATCTTGAACGCCAAGCTCTAAACGATGCCCACCGACATCTCTGAGAAAGGACTCGAAACCCTGATCATGCGCCACCTGACCGGGACGGATGGTCTCGTCTCCAATGCGTCAGGAGTGTTCGCGGATGTTGCGCCGCGCCAAGATGGAAGCGGTTGGTTCGCCAGGAAGGCGGAAGCCTACGACCGCGAGTTTGCCGTGGATGTGGCACAGCTCTTCACCTTCCTCCAAACGACTCAGCCGAAGGAGGTGGAGAAGCTGGGCATCAGTAACTACGGAGACCAGAAAGGCGTCGCGCGCAGGAAGTTTCTGGCGCGCCTGCCGGGCGAGATTTCCCGACGCGAGATGTTGGATGTCCTGCGGCACGGGATCAAACACGGGCCGCTGAGTTTCGACCTCTTCCATGGCACGCCGTCGCCGGAGAACGCGAAGGCGGTGGAACGCCATACGGGGAATCGCCTCAGCATCCGCGCCAGCTTCAATACAGCCGCGAGGAGACCAAGCGGGCGCTGGACCTGTGCGCCTTCATCAACGCTCTGCCGGTGCTGACCTTCGAACTGAAGAACAGCCTGACCCAACAGACGGTGGAGGACGCCATTGAGCAATACCAACGCGACCGCGAGCGATCCACCGCCATCCGCGGCTGCGTGGACTGCCTGGTCGCCCTCCCCGACCAGCTCTCCTACCGCACGCAAATCCCCGTCTCCTTTGGTTCAGGAAAAAGGATGGCGCGCTCGGTTCTGCGCTCGATGCCCGTTTGGGCGATGGTGAATCACCACTCAGCTTGGTAACGTAGGCGCATGAAAATCACGGCCAACATCACGCGGCAAAGACAGGAGGAACTTGGACAGTTCCTCACGCCCGCGCCTCTGGCCGATTTCATGGCGTCCATGTTCGGGCGGCTGCCGCGAACGGTGCGCCTGCTGGATGCCGGTGCCGGTGCCGGCTCGCTCACCGTCGCGTTCGTCTCCCGGTGTTGTGAAATGCGCGACGGTGTTCGTCTCATCGAAGCGACGCTTTACGAACTCGACCGAAAAATCTTGGACGCGCTTGCCGCAACGATGCGTCAATGCCAACGCCTCTGCTCCGACGCAGGCATCGGCTTCAAGTTCACCCTTCATACCACTGACTTTATCCAGGAAATGTCGGCCCAACTTGCCGGCGACTTATTTAGCTCTATGCCGCCGGCCTTCGATGCAGCGATCGCGAATCCGCCGTATCGCAAAATCAACACCGACTCCGCAGAGAGACGCGCACTCCGTTTGATCGGTGTCGAAACAAGCAATCTTTACACTGGTTTCATTGCCCTCATTCATCGGCTGTTGGTTCCCGGTGGCCAGATCGTCGGCATCACGCCACGGAGCTTTTGCAATGGCCCCTACTTTCGTCCGTTTCGCGAAGACTTTCTGAACCACCTGGAAATTCGTCGTCTCCACGTCTTCGAATCACGGCAAGCCGCCTTCCGCGACGATAGTGTGCTGCAGGAAAACATCATCTTCCACGCGAGGAAGGGCCGGAATCAACCCGGCGAATTGATCATCTCCAACAGCAGCGGCGAGCCTGGCGACGACGTCACCGAGACCGTCCTTCCCTTCACCGAGATCGTTCATCCGCGCGATCCTGAGAGGTTCATTCACATCCCATCCGCGGCCAGCCACGCCGACGCCAAGGAGGCGATGGCCGGCCTCTGTTCCAGCCTAGCCTCTCTGGGGTTGACCATCTCCACCGGGCGCGTCGTGGACTTCCGCCTCAAGGAGGCCCTGCGTAGGGAACCCGAACGAGGCACCGTGCCGCTGCTCTATCCCTGCCACTTCAATGGCGGCACGGTTCATTGGCCCCAGCTCGCCTCCCGCAAACCCAACGCCATCCTGGACAACCACGAGACGCGCCCGTGGCTGGTTCCCTCCGGCGTCTATCTGCTCACGAAACGCTTCACGTCGAAGGAAGAGCGCCGCCGGTTGGTGGCCTGCCTGTTCGACCCGGACGTGGTGAAAGCAAAGTGGATCGGCTTCGAGAACCATTTGAATTACTTTCATGCGAGCGGTCAGGGATTCGACCGCAGTCTGGCCGTCGGCCTCTATGCGTTCCTCAATTCCACCATCGTTGATCAATATTTCCGGCGCTTCAGCGGCCACACGCAAGTGAACGCCACCGACCTGCGCACCTTAGCTTATCCCGACCGCGAGACACTCCAGGCCATGGGCCGCGAACTGAAAGCGCTCGACGTATCGCAGGACGAAATCGACCAACTCGTCACCCAGCATCTTCATGCCTGCCGATAGACCCAATCGAAAGGCCGTTGCCCGGAAAAGACGGCTCGCGGAAGCCAGCGAAGCTTTGACCGCCTTGCTGTTCGGCCCGAAGCAACGGAACGAAACCGCCGCCTACACGTTGTTGGCTCTGCTGGACCTAGCGCCGGAGGCACCCTGGTCAGACGCGCAAGCTCCGCTGTGCGGAATCACCCCGATGATCGACTTCATCGGCACCGCATACGGCAACCGCTACGCGCCCAACACGCGCGAAACGATCCGCGACGATGCCGTGAAGTTCTTCGTGGAAGAGGGCTTGCTGCTGCGCAACCCCGACGACCCCAACCGTCCGACGAACAGCGGAAAGACCGTCTATCAGATCGAACCCACGGCCCTCGCTCTCTTCCGCAAATTTGGGACGCCGGTCTGGACGCCTGCGTTGACACGTTACCTGGCCAGCCGCGAAACCCTCAAACGCGAGATTGCCCGGAAGCGCGACCTTGCCCGCGTGCCTGTCACCTTGCCCGACGGCTCCCAAGTCGCCCTTTCGCCCGGTGGTCAAAATCCACTTATAAAAGCCATCATCGAACGCATCTGCTCCGCCTTCGCCGCGGGCGGCGTGGTTCTCTACATCGGGGATACCGAGAACAAGTTCGTCCATCTGGAGACCGCAGGCTTGGCGGCGCTCGGCGTCACCTTGAATTCTGCCGCCAAGATTCCCGATGTCATCGTCTACCACACCGCCAGGAACTGGCTTCTGCTGATCGAAGCCGTGACCAGCGCAGGGCCGGTGGACGGCAAGCCGCCCGCAAGTCCTAGCATCCCCGCAGTCTAGCCGCCTTCCGCCCACCCGGCCTAGACGCACTTCCCAAGACGGATACGGACGAACTGGGCCCGGGCCGCGGTTCCGGCATGTCTCCGGCGACTTGATGCGGATTCTGGGATCCCTGGATCGTTGGAGGCGCGCTGGTGCTGGGGGATGGACGCGGGCGACGAGGATGAGGTCATGCACCCGGCTCCAGCACTTCCACGAGTTCCGCGATTACGTGAAGCCCGCCCTCGCTCGCGGCGGTGAAGACTATTGGCTCGAAGTCGGGGTTAACGGGCTTGAGCGTGATCTTCTCGTGCCGCCAGGTGTCGCCCGTTGCGGCCTTCTCGCTCTGGTAGCGTTTCACGGTGTACGCCTCGATCCTGGCCCAGTCGGCCGGCTGGGTCTTGCGGATGAAGTCGAGCACCGCTTCGGGAAAGAGGGCGCACGCCCGGTCGAAGCCCTCCGGCGGAACCGATCCATAGCCGTTCCGGAGCAGATGGGTTTCAACCACGGTCTCAAAGGCGGCTTCGGAGTGACGCGAGGTGTTCATACTGCCTCCACTTTCCATCGGCCGCCCTTATCGGGTCCAATGCGGCGCAGGAGCCCTTGTTCCTGCAACCTGCGCAGGTGGTACTTCACGCCGTCGGACGTGATTTCCAGCGCTTCCGCAAGCTGCTGGCGGGTGATGCCGGGGTCTTCCGAGATGAGGGTGAGGATTCTCTGGGTAGTTTTCTGGGTAGTTTTCTGGGTAGTTCTTGGTGCGCTTTCGCCGACGGCCAAGTCGCCGGCCCCCAGCTTCGGTCGCCGCACCGTCGCCACGAAAAGAGATCCGTCCCGGTCGTCCCGAAAATCGATGTCGGGCCAGGCCTCGAGCGCCCGAGGCACGCCCGAACCGAGACCTCGATACGGCAATACGCCTTTCGCAACGTAGCTCGCCAGGATGGGGTTGCGGAGGTTCGAGTTGCCGGTGCGGATGTTCTCGACCGTCAGGTTGTTCGGCAGGGTGCCGGGGCTGATGATCTCGATGCGGTCGTCGAAGATGAAGAGGCGGATCGGCGCGCTGATCAGATAGTCCCGGTGGACCAGGGCGTTGACCAGCAGCTCCTCGAAGACGACCGGCGGAATCTCGGGCACGCCCGGGCTGTTGACGCCGCGCCCGGCCTGTACCTTGCGCAGGTTGCGGAGCACGAAGGCGAGTGCATCGTCGAAGACGCGGCGCAGCGGGCCGCTGAAGTCGTCCGTGTCGTCGTATCGGCTCGTGTGAATGTCGTTGCCGGGATACTTCACCGCCTTGAGAACGAACTGCGGCTTGAAGCGGTCCGGTTGCTCTCCGAAGAGCAATAGCCCTGCAAGGTTGAGCGCGCCGTCGCCGGTGGCCAGGTTCATGTTCTGCAGAAGCCGCAAACGATCGGTTGCCCGAGGCGGAATTCGCTGGTCGTAAGTGTCGCGCAGGAAGTCGCGGAAGCGCAGTTCATCGAGCGCATGGAGGTCCGCTCGTGTGGGCAACTCATCGGCATGGAACTGATCGGTGATCTGGAAGAACCGGCGCAGCTCTTCCTTGGAATTGACGCGCCGTTTGTCCGCGCCGGCTTTCAGCCAGATCACGCCATTCTTGTCGAAGTAGGGCTTGTCGATCCCCTTGGGGACCGTGAGCACGATGACGACGCGGCCATTCGCGAGCGCCACATTCTTTGTATGCACCGCGAGGGGGCTGCGTACAGCGTGGCTCGCGGTGTTGGCGATGAGCTGGTTGAGCCGTGTGACGTCAGCGGCTGACAAGCCTGGCGCCGTCCCATCGTCGGCGACACCGAGAAAGAGGGTTCCGCCTTCGGCGTTGGCAAAGGCGACCATTTCCGCAGCGAGCGCGTCGGGGTTGGTCACGTCGCGTTTGAATTGGCGCGTGCTGTCCTCTCCGAGGGCAATCTCGGCGAGCACGGCTCGCGCCTCGGTCTTTTGCGGGGCTGCTTTTGTGCCCTTCCTGCTGGCGCGCTTTATCATCGGTCCCACCTCCTGAGTCGATTGCGTTGCCCAAGCCGGGCGAGGGCGAAGAGCGGAACCGACCCATAGCCGTTCCGGAGCAGATGGGTTTCAACCACGGTCTCGAAGGCGGCTTCGGAGTGGCGCGAAGTGCTCATGCCGCCCAGGGGTCAATGACTCTCAGCCCGGACGCTGTGAACGGAGCGGTGTCGCGCCTGGCCATGGCAAAGCCGTGGGTCACGGCGATGGCGGCGATGTAGCCGTCAATCTGGCCAATGGACCGCCCCGCCCGGCGCATCTTCTCCGTCAGCTCGGCATAGGCCCGGGTGCAGGCAAGGTCGAACGCCACCACACGCCCGATGAACAAAGGCAACATGCGCTGTTCCAGATCCTCGTGCAGACCGGTGCGTCGCTTGCCGCGCGGGAGCAATGCCACACCGGTCCGCAACTCGGCCACCGTGATGGCGGACAGGTACAGTGTTTCGAGTGGCTGCGAATTGATCCAATCAACGACCCGGGCCTCCGGCGCAGGTCGCATCGGCTCCGAAACCACGTTGGTATCGAGCAGGATCATTCGAAGCTCATGGGCTCAGCCGGGGTTTTGTCACGCACCTGCTCGAAGACGGCAACGTCCTCATCCGTCAACCCGGCCCGGCGGCCGATCTCCACCATCAGCGAGCCCAGCTTGACGCGATCTTCGGGCTTCACCGCCGATTCCAGAATCGCCCGCACCTCGGCTTCCGTACTGCGCCCGTGCTGCGCGGCGCGCAGCCGCAAGGCGCGATGCACATCGTCAGGAACATTGCGTACGGTCAGGACGGCCATGAGTCACTCCGGTTGAATGCTGATGACAGCAAACTACCTGTGTGCTGTCAATCCGTCGAGGCCCGCATCCGCGCTCGCGGTCGAAACCCTAAACGTCACCGTGACGACACCGGCCTGTTCAGAGAACGCGGACGGAGCGATTCTGTACGCGAGGCCGGCTTCAACGACGCGGTTGGTGCCCCGGCCCCAGACCTCCACGGCGCCCGGTCGGGAAGCCGCCGCCGCTGCGGATGAACACCACGCCATCAAAGCCGCCCGCGGTTGGGCGATAGGCGCGGACGACAGCCTCCCTGAACGCGTTCATCGCAGCCGCGCGAGGATCGTTCGGCGGCGCTGTTTCATGCCACGCGCCGTACCGGGCGTGAAGCTCGTTCCCTGCCCGGAGGTCGCATGACTCGATCTCCAGCCGTGCGCTGCCGAAGCCGAGCGGCTTGCCGCCGTCGAAACGGAAGAAGCAGTCGCCCTGGAGATCGAGTAGCCAGAGAAGCGCGCCAAGCTCGACCGCCGAGAGGTTCTGCACGTGGATGGACTGGTAGTTCTGAATCAGCTCTCGCCACAGCCGGCGGTGCTCGTCCGTTACGGGGAAAGGCCCCGGTGTGCCGGTCCCGTCCCGGAAGAAGACGCGCTCGTCGTGCTTGCGGTTGATGTTGGCGTTCGTGACGCAGACCCAGCCCCGAACCTGTCTCAGCTCTTGACCCATCGGCTGATGCCACGACCTGCCATTCTGTCCGATTCCCTGGGGGCTCGCCGCCGGCGTGTTGCCGAGAGGCCCGCCGGTCGAATTCGGCCGGTTGAATCGCTCATTGACGACGCCCGTCGGGAGAACGTCTTTGGTTTGCTCATGTCGTTGAGTATCTTGATCGAATTCGGTGATGCCTTTGATTTCCGTGGCGGGTATGCCGACGCTGGATTCCAGCGATTTGCGACGCTTCAATTGAACGGCACGTACAGCGCAGCGATGGCCTATCTATAGAAACGAACATGGAAACACATTTCGGTGAGCTGACCAGCGCCCGGCGTATCAGGGCAGGCGAACGCGTCCGGACCGATTTGAAAGCGTTGGCCCGTGACGCAGAGGATTTGTTGAAGGCAACCGCCGGTGACGTGAGCGACAAGGCGAACGAAGCTCGCGAGCGTCTGAGGGCGGCGGTGGAACGGGCCCGCACCGTTTGCACGGAGGTGGAAGAACGAACCGTGGCGACGGCCCGGGCCGCGGCCCACCAGACCGATGCCGTGGTCCGATCGCATCCGTATGAATCCATCGGGGTGGCGTTCTGTGTGGGAGTGGTCGTGGGGCTGTTGGTGACGCGCGAGTGACCGGTTGCGGGCAGGTTAAAAGACCTGCGGCATAGCAGACAGGAAATGTCTGCGGTACGCCTACCAGGATGACGTCGGGAGCGCGGGTGGCTCACCCGCAGCGAGCCTTTGGGGTCAGCGGGAGGCGAGGAAGGAGCATCTTCCGCCGGTGTTGGGCCAAGACCTCTGGCGTCCCTTCAGGGCGCAGAATCCTTCAACCGTACCCGACCCCGGTCGCGCCCCAGGATGATCGACCCCGCACTGCCAACTGCCGCGTTCCCTCGCTGTGCATGGAACGCGGGTCGCCGCCGCGCGCCGTCCCTACCGGGCTTATCCGGTTTATGCTTAGGTTCCGGAGGAATCCGCCCGCCGAAGCCACTCCGTCAAGGTGGTCGGAGTCAGGGAACGGTCGGCCTGGGCATCGGAGCAATATCCGTCTGCCAGGAAGGTGAACATGTCCACCAACGCTTGGGCGGCATCCGGGCTGTGTCCGAACGAGACCAGCAGTTCGCGGTAGGCGATCGGGTCCATGGCCTCGTAACGGACCGACCTTCCCAATTGTTGGGAAAGAACCTGGGCCATTTCCTCGTAGCTCAGATCCTGCGGACCAAGTAGCTGGACCTGACCGGTGCCCTCCCAATCCGCAGACGTCAGGAACTTCACGGCCACCCGGGCAATGTCCTGGGTGGCGACTTGCGGACCCCGGACGTCCCCCGCCATCGGGTAAATGAAGCGGCCTTCGTTCAGAATCGGCTCCCATTGCCAGCGGAGATTCTCGAAGAAGGAACCGCAGCGAAGAAAGCGGAACGACGTGCCCGCTTCCGCGAGGATGGCTTCCATCCGGTGCAGCGCCGTGATCGGACCCGCTGGACGGTCCGGAGTCGAACCTGCGGCGGAAATCGCCACCACGCGGCGCACCTTCGCGCCTCGGATGGCGTCGCGGGCGGTGGCCGCCAGGGATTCGTAGGCGGCCAGGTAGTCGGCCGCCGCGGGGCAATCAGGCTGGCACCAGAACAGGGCGGCGGCGCCGTCAAACCCGCGCTCCAGAGTGGCCGGATCGCGCAGATCGCCTTCGACGATTTCGACTTGGTTGCGGGTGTCGTTGGGCAACTTCTCGCGGTTTCGGACGATCACCCGAACCGGGACCCGTTGGGCGTCCATCAACTGGCGCACTACCCCGCTGCCGATGTTTCCCGTGGGGGTGGTGACTGCGATCATGCGAGTCCTTTGTTCCAGGTCGGTCCCGACCTTTCGGTTCGCGCTTGCGCGGCGCTCGCGATCGGCTTTTGCGGGCCGGTCTTGGCAGGCTCACTCTTCATGGACTCCACGCTGCCGGGGAGATGGCCGTTCGTATTGAAGAAATCGGATCCCCCGGATTCCCCGAGAACCATGCCGGATTCCTGCAAGACCATTGGACAAATCTGATCCCGCTCTCCGACCGGGACTTGTTTCCAGTGGTGGCCAGGCAGGGCGAAATAGTCGCCGGGGGTCATTCCGGTGAATTCCTTGAAGTCGCGGATCAGATGCGCTTGATCGG
>CAYYSX010000112.1:0-12301 GCA_964474315.1 uncultured Verrucomicrobiota bacterium
TCTGGGGACAGACGACTCTACAAGGTGGGAAGGGACGGTTCATGGGAAGCTCCAACGTCCAAGCGCCCAAGACTTCGCTTCCCGGGACGGTTAGAGCTGAACCCAGGTATTGGGAGCTTGGCTTTGGGAACTTGGAGCTTTCCTGTCCCCGTCCTCATCGCGCCCGTTGAAGAACTTAGGGTTTCATGTCCTGCTTCTCCGATCGTGAGCACGCGCCTGGTTCCGATTGTGGCGGCCCTGTTGGTGGGTTGGGCCTTGGGCTTCTATCTGGCGCCTCGTTCATCCCGTGCGACCGATGGGACTGGGGTTCGTCCCGCGCCGACCGACGCGGCCCGTTTTGCGTCAGCCGACCGGACCAAAAATACCCGGCCGGCCGTAACGGATGCTCTTCTGCGTCCGGATCAACTGGCCGCTACCTTTGCTGAGATCCGCGCTGAACCGGATCCTGAGGTCCGCCGTGACCGCCTTCGATTGGTGGCGGCCCGCATTGCGCCGTCCGATGCCGCGGCCAGCCTGTTGGTGGCGCGCGAGGCCCTTTCCGACGACTTGTTCCGCACCTTCCGCAACCGGCTGTTGGAGCTGTGGGCGCCTCGGGCTCCGTCGGCCGCCATGGCTTACGCGCAGTCGGTGCAGCCCCGGTGGGAGCGCGAACACTGCCTGCGCTGCGTGCTGCAGGGATGGGCACGGCATGATGCGGCGGCGGTTTTGAGTTGGTACGACAAACTCCCCGAAGGACCGGAGCGACGGCAGGGGACCCGGCTGTTGGGCGAGGCGCTGGGATTGTATGCGCCGGACGAAGGTCTGCGGATGTTGCAAGCGATTCCGACGGGGAATGCCCGGCGCGATTTCCTGCAGACGTTCTTTGAACATTGGAGCTCCGTTGATCCCCAGGCCGCTGCGCAAGCGGGGTTCACCGAGCTGACTAATGCCGCCCAACGTTCTCTCCTGGGCACGCTGCTCGCCCGTTGGAGCCAGTCCGATCCGGAAGCCGCGGTTGCCGCGCTCCAGTCCCGGTTTCCCATCGGTTCCGGCCGGGAACTCTGGAGCGCCCTGCTCGAACGCCTCTCCGTCGATGATCCCGCTTGGGCCGCTTCGCTCGCGATGAGTGCTGAAGGGTCCGGAGTGCGTCAGCATCTGCTGGCCACGGTCGCGCGCAACTGGGCTTCCCGTGATCCGGCGGCGGCTCGCGAATGGGCACTAGCCCTCCCCAAGGGGGCAGTCCGGGATATGGCCTTGAGCCAGATTGCCGCCAGTATGATCGATCAGGACCCGAAGGCCGCTGCCGAGCTCTTGGTCACGACTGGGACGGGAGTGCAGGAGACCTGGATGTTCCGTCAAGCAGCGGCGGTCTTCGCGGAGTCGGACCCCAAAGGGGCGCTCGAATGGGCTTCCAATTTGCCCCATCTCGGCGCCCGGCGGGAGGCCTTCGCCGGTGTGCTGGAAACCTGGGCCGCCCAGGATCCGACCACGGCCGCGGCGTATGCCCGTTCGCTGGCCCCAGGTCAAATGCGTGATAACGCACTCCAAAGCGTGGTCAACATGTGGTCCAACCAGGATTTGGCGGCGGCCACCGAGTTTGTCCGACAGCTCGAGCCAGGACGAAACCAGCAGATGCTTGGCCAGCAACTGGCCTGGCGGCTGGCGGCCGAGGATCCAGAAAGCGGGAAAGGCTTTCTCGATTCCTTCCCGCCGGGTCCCGCCCGCAACCAGTTCGCCGCCAACTTCGCTTCTAGTTGGGCGCAGAACGACCTCGAGGCCGCGGTCAACTGGGTCAAGGCAATTGAGGACACCTCCATGCGACGGAATGCGCTGAACCAGATGTGGCAGGTGTGGGTGGATCAGGATCCGGAAGGCGCGGCGGCCTATTCCGGCACCGTGGCCGATCCGATGGCCAAACGCGAACTGGAGTCCGGTCTGGCGTCGCGCTGGGTGCAGCAGGATCCCGATGCGGCGATCGCTTGGGCACAAAACTTGTCGGCAGAAGACCGAAACTCGGCGTTGCAGGCGATCACGGAGCAACTGAGCCGGACCCAACCGGCGCAGGCCGCGGAGCTGGCGTTGGGCCTGCCGGCAGATCAGCGCGATAGCGCCTTGCTCAACATCGTGGGCAACTGGACGTCCATCGATCCGGGCGCCGCAGCGGAATGGGTGGGACGTTTCCCGGCGGGTGAGCTGCGGGAGCAGGCGGAGGTCTATTTGGTGGACCAATGGTCCAACCAAGATCCCTTCAACGCCGCCGCCTGGTTGACCCAGCAACCACCGGGCAAGGCGCGCGATGAAGCCTCGGTCGGGCTCGCGCGTAACCTGCGCGACCTGGATCCCGCCGCCGCCGCGGCGTGGGTGGACGCCATCCACGACGGCGAGCAGCGGCTCAACGCGCAACACGAGCAGTTCGCCTGGTGGTTCTCGGAAGATCCGGACACGGCCCGTGCGTGGCTGAGCCAAAGCGCCGTGCCATCCGAGGTTCGGGACGAATGGTTGCGACAAGTGGATTCCGCGCCGTAGCGCGGAGATGATCCTCGGTTTGTCCGGGCTCTAAGCCACGGGTATCTCGCCACTGGCTTCGTCCTCATCCTTTTCCGAAATGACCGGAGCGATGGCTTGGAGACGGTCGCCCGAGGCGAGATCAATCAGCTTAACCCCTTGCGTGTTGCGACCGGCTTCGCGGATACCTTGGACGGGAATGCGCACCATCTGGCCACCGACCGTGATCAGCATGAGTTCATCGGTGTCGTGGACCGTCAGGGCGCCGACCACGTTGCCGGTCTTCTCGCCGGTCTTCATGGTGATGATGCCCTTGCCGCCGCGGGACTGGAGGCGGTACTCCTCGAAGTCGGTGCGCTTGCCAATGCCGTTCTCACCGGCGACCAGCAAGGTGGCGCCCGAAACCACCAGGGCGCAGGCCACCACGGCATCGGCTTTTGACAGGTCGATGCCCCGAACGCCCGCGGCGGTGCGGCCCATGGAGCGGACCTGGTCCTCCTGGAAGCGGATGCTCATGCCTTCCTTGGTGATGAGCACGACTTCGTCCTGTCCAGTGGTGAGTTTGACTTCGACCAGATCGTCACCGGGCTCGAGCGTGATGGCGATGATGCCGCCCTTGCGGACATTCTGAAAATCGCTGAGAGCGGTGCGCTTGGTGGTGCCCTGGCGGGTGACGAAGAACAGCTCGTTGGTTTGCTGCCAGGTCTGGTCCTCCTTGTTGGCGCCGTACTTGGCCTCGATCCGCACCAGGGTCTGGACTTTTTCCTCACTGCGGAGCTCCAGCAGGTTGGCGATGGAGCGGCCCTTGGACGCCCGGCCCATGTCAGGAATCTCATGGACCCGCTCGACGTACACGCGCCCGAGGTTCGTGAAGAACATCAGGTAGTCGTGGGTGGAGCAGGTGAAGAGGTGCTCGATGAAGTCGGCATCCTCGGGCTTTTCCGCCTCGCGGGTGGACATGCCGATGACCCCCTTGCCGCCGCGCCGCTGGGCTCGGTAGCTGGAAACGTTGGTGCGTTTGATCAGCCCGTTGTGAGTGAGGGTGACGATGACGCCTTCATTGGCGATGAGGTCCTCGATGGCGATTTCGCCTTCATCGGGAACGATGTCGGTGCGACGAGGATTGCCATGCTTGTCGCGGATTTCCTTCAACTCCTTCTTGATGATGGCGAGCACGCGCGACTCCTTGGCGAGAATGTCGAGGAGGTCGCGGATGCGCTCCATCAGTTCCCGGTACTCGCCCTCGATCTTGTCGATCTCGAGGCCGGTAAGGCGATAGAGCTGGAGATCGAGGATGGCGTTGACCTGACGCTCGGTGAGGGCGTAGCGGCCCCTGTTCAGCCGCTCCTCGCTGCGAATGATGATGTTCCAGCGTTCGACTTGGGCGCGGGTCCATTCGAAGGCCAGCAGCTTAACCTTGGCCTCTTCGCGATTCGTGGAGCCGCGGATGATGCGGATGAATTCGTCGAGATTCTTCAACGCGACGAGGTAGCCTTCGAGAAGTTCGGCGCGTTCCTCGGCCTGGCGGAGTTCGAAGCGGGTGCGGCGGAGGATGACTTCGCGACGATGCTCGATGTAAGCGGCGATGAGTTCCTTGAGGGAAAGCGTCTTGGGTTTGCCGTGATCGATGGCCAGGGCGTTGACGCTGAACGACACCTCGAGCTGGGTGTGCTTGTAGAGGTTGTTGATGACGACCTTGGGGATGGCGTCGCGTTTGAGTTCGATGACCAGGCGGCTGTTCTCGTCCGATTCGTTCCGGACGTCGCTCATGTCGGTGACGACCTTGTTTCGGATGAGGTCGGCGATTTGCTGTTCGAGGGCCGCCCGGTTCACGTTGAACGGGATCTCGGTGATGACGAGTTGCTCGCGGTTTCCCTTGAGTTGTTCGATGCCCACCTTGCCGCGGAGTTTGAAGCTGCCGCGACCGGTCTCGAAGTAGTTCCGAATGCCCTCGACGCCGCAAATGATACCGCCGGTGGGGAAATCGGGGCCCTTGATGAACTTCATGAGCTGGGCCGTGGTGATGTTGGGGTTGTCGATCTGGGCGCCGATGGCATCCACGACCTCGTTGAGGTTGTGGGGAGCCATGTTGGTGGCCATGCCGACGGCGATACCAGTGCCTCCGTTGACGAGGAGGTTGGGGAGGGCGGCCGGGAAGACGGTGGGCTCGGTGAGGCGCTCGTCGTAGTTCGGGACGAAGTCCACCGTGTCCTTGTCCATGTCGGTCATCAGTGCCGCACCGAGGTGGGTGAGCCGGGCCTCGGTGTAACGCATGGCCGCCGGGGGATCGTCCTCGATGGAGCCGAAGTTGCC
Source organism: uncultured Verrucomicrobiota bacterium (assembly GCA_964474315.1). GTDB lineage: Bacteria > Verrucomicrobiota > Verrucomicrobiia > Limisphaerales > UBA9464 > UBA9464. The sequence continues at coordinate 4,798 of CAYYSX010000112.1, forward strand.
CTTGCCGTCCACGAGCCGTTCCCGCATCGCCCAAGGTTGGGCCATGTGGACCAGGGTGGGATAAATGACGGCCTCGCCGTGGGGGTGGTAGTTACCCGAAGTATCGCCGCAGATCTTGGCGCACTTCATGTGTTTGCGGCCGGGGAACAGCGAGAGCTGCTCCATGGCGTAAAGGATCCGGCGTTGGGAGGGCTTCAGGCCGTCCCGCACGTCGGGCAGCGCGCGGGAGATGATCACCGACATCGAGTAGTCGAGGAACGAGGCCTTGATCTCCTCGGCGACATTGATCTTGGTGATTTTTTCGCCGGCAGAGTAGGCGCCGCCGGGCGTGTGGGGACCGGTAGGGGGATTGGTTTCGTCGGACATGGACTAGAAAAGATCGTTGGGGAGACGGGCAGGAAACAGAGGAATGCCGAGTTGATGGGCTCCGGCGCGGAGTCGGCGATCCGTGGCGGCGAGCGGGAATTGGTGGGTCAAGTCGCACGTCGCCACATGGATGGCGTCCAGGGTACGAAGGGGAATCTGCGGATGACAGCGGTCGAGGGTATGGGTGGTCCGGTCGAGAACCCGGGAATCCAGCGGTTCCAGGACGATGGAACCGTCGTCCAACCATGCTTGAAATTGGCGCCAAGCCCGTTGGCGGTCGGCGGGTTGAAGCTGGCTTGCCCGCTCCTTGCTGGCCAATGCCGCAAAGACTTCGGCACGGGCCAGCTCGGAGGAATGGAGCGGATTTCCGCGGAGTTCGCGTTCGAAATACCCAGAGTCCGCCTCCACGGTTACCAGCTTCACGAAGATCGCCGAGTCGCAGTACATCGGGCTTACCAACCCCGCGCATCGCGGTCTTCGCTGATGAGATCGGTGGAGTCCGGCCCACCCGACCACGGGGGCATGGAGGCGAGGTGCCGGGCGCTGCCGGAAAACACTTTCCGGGGAACCGAGGGCCCGACGGGAACCAGTCGAGCCTTGGGACGCCCATCCGAAGTGATCAGGATTTCGGCTCCGGCGGCCACCTGCTCGAGCAGCGCCGAAAGTTTGGCCTTCGCGGTGCGCACCGAGACGACCTCACCCAGGCCGGGCCAGACCGTCACCGCCGATTCCTGCATGAGGACCGGCTTCGGCTCGGTGGCGGCCGGGTATTTGAGAATGGGTTTCTTTTTCACACCAGTGAATGTAGTCACATGTGACTACATTTCAACACGTTTTTACACATCCAGATTGCGAACGTTGAGGGCGTTGTCCTGGATGAACTGACGCCGGGGTTCCACTTCATCGCCCATTAACCGGGTGAACATTTCTTCGGCCTCCACCGCGTCGGTGAGATCGATCCGGAGCAGCTTGCGCTTCTTGGGATCCATCGTGGTGTCGAACAGCTCCTTGGCGTCCATTTCGCCCAGTCCCTTGAAGCGGTAGATCGACTGGATGCCCTTTTTTCCGACGGCCTTCACCCCGGACAAAATCTCGGGGATGGAAAACAGGGGTTTAACCGAGATCTTTTCGCCTTCGCCCTCGATGAGTTCAAAAAGCGGCTGGTCCTGGGCGGCATAATGTTCCACCGCGAATCCTTTCTTGGCCAACCGGCCGAGCAGGTCCCCGATGGCCTTGGATTCCAAGTGCAGGTCGGCATGGGTGGCGCGCCGGGTCTGCCCTTTCGCCTTCTCGATCTTCTCCTTGGCCTCGGCGTCGCCGAACAGATCCGGGTTCTCTGCCTTGAAAGCATCGAGCTCCTCAGTGGTTAGGAAGTAGTGGACGGTCTCATCGTTGCCCTCACGGACCTTCACCAGATGTTGAGGCAGTTGCCCCTCCTGGCCGCGGCGGTCCACGTAGTTGGAAAAGTCGCCGCCTTGGCGCCGGATGTAGGTGGCGTGTCGATCCAGGGTCTCCAGCAGGCCAAGGATTTCCTCAAGCTGTTTGGGAGGGACTTCGCGGCCGTCAGCAAGGTTTTTCAGTCGCACTTCCTCAGTGCCGATCTGCAGCAGGATGCGGTTGAGCTGCGACTCGTCATCCACGTATTCGGTTCGCTTCTTTCGCGTCACGGAAAACAGCGGTGGCTGGGCGATATAGACGTAGCCCTCGCGGATCAGGCGGGTCATCTGCCGGTAAAAAAAGGTCAGCAACAGGGTGCGGATGTGGGAGCCATCCACATCGGCATCGGTCATGATGATGATCTTGTGATAGCGGAGGCGGTCGAGGTTGAACGCACCTTCACCATCGCCCTCGCCAATGCCGGTACCGATGGCGGTGATCATCGTTCGGATTTCATTGTTCTGGAGAACCTTGTCCAAGCGGGCTTTCTCCACGTTGATGAGCTTGCCCCGAATGGGAAGGATCGCCTGGAACTTGCGGTCGCGTCCCTGCTTGGCCGAACCACCGGCGGAATCACCCTCGACGATGTAGAGCTCGGTGTTGACTGGGTCGCGATCGGAACAGTCGGCGAGTTTACCGGGAAGACCGCCGCCGAAGAGGGAGGATTTCCGGACGGCTTCACGAGCCTTGCGGGCGGCCTCGCGGGCGCGCGCGGCGTTGAGCCCCTTGTCCACGATCTTTTTCGCGACGCTGGGATTGTCGTCGAAGTAGTTCATCAACCCCTCGTAGCTCGCGGAACCCACCATGCTTTCCACCTCGGGGGACAGGAGTTTGACCTTGGTCTGGGACTCGAATTTCGGGTCGCTGTGCTTGATGGAAACCACCGCAGACAATCCTTCCCGGACATCGTCACCGGTGATTTGCGGATCCTTGTCCTTCAGCAGGTTGTTCTGCTTGGCGTATTGGTTGATGGAACGGGTCAGAGCATTGCGGAAGCCGGTCAGATGGGCGCCGCCGTCGGGATTGTGGATGGTATTGGTGTAGCAGAGGACCTGGTCGCTGTAGCTGTCGTTGTACTGCAGGACGATCTCGGCATGGATCTCGACCTCTTTGCTGTCGTGCTCGACCTTGGTTTCCTTGCGGACGGCGATGGGTTTGGGATGCAATACCCCCTTGCTCTTATTGAGCTGCCGGACGAATTCCTCGACCCCATCCTTGTAGTAAAACCGCTCGGGGTGGGCGTCCTGCACCCGTTCATCCGAGAACACGATTTCGAGGCCGGAGTTGAGGAAGGCCAGCTCCCGCAGGCGTTGGGAGATCCGGTCGGCCTTGAACTCGACGGTCTCGCGGAAAATCTCGGGATCAGGCTTGAACGTGATCAGCGTGCCGGTGCCCTTGGCTTTTCCGATGACTTCGAGCTTCTTGATGGTATTGCCGCGCTCGAACTCCATGTGGTGGATTTTGCCCTCGCGGCTGACCTCGACCTCGAACCATTCGGACACGGCGTTCACGCATTTGGCACCCACGCCGTGGGTGCCGCCGGAGAACTTGTAACCGCCCTGGCCGTACTTGCCGCCGGAATGCAGGGTGGTCAGGACCATCTCCACTCCGGGGATCTTGTACTGAGGATGGATGTCCACCGGGATGCCTCGTCCGTTGTCCCGGACGGAAATGGACCCGTCCACGTGGATGGTCACCTCGATCCGATCGCAGTATCCGGCCAGATGCTCGTCCACTGAATTGTCGAGCACCTCGGAAACGCAGTGGTGCAGGGCACGTTCGTCCGTGCCGCCGATGTACATGCCAGGCTTTTTCCGGACCGCCTCCAGTCCCTCGAGTTTTCCCAGTTTGGATGCGTCGTAATTCGATCCGGAGTTGCTGTCAGCCATGTTGAAATTGTGCCCGGGATGGGCGTCGAAACTTGTTCCGACGAGCCTACCACGGGCACCTCCGGCTACAACAGCAAAGTCCCTCAAAAGCAAACCGGCGGTTCCCCCATCGGTAGGGGAACCGCCGGTCGCACCACCAAAGATATTGTGGTTACTTTGCCGCCGTAACGACCACGAACCACGCGTCATCCCAGACGGCTTTGTCGTCTCCGGCGAGGATGCAATACTCTCCCTTCTTGAGGGCCTCCAACGAATGTTGCACCGGCTTGACGAGCTTGGGTTCCGAATCCTTCTTCAGCTCGTACAACCTGATCTCCACCAATCCGTTACCTAGATCCTTCAGGTCAATGGCACATTTGTCGCTGAGCTTCACCAAGGTGGGTTTACGGCGACCAATGGGCGAGACCACTTCATTGACCACCCAGTAGTTCATCCATTTGAACTGCCGGAGCTTTTCCCGGGATCGCGGGTCCAGGGCCGAGAACTTGGAGTCATCGGGTTTTTTCTGGTCGGTGCCCCACACCAATTGCGCCTGAACGTGGAGGTCGGTGGCATGGGCGGCCACGAACGAGCCTAAAAGCAGCGCTAGCAGCCACTTGGCCAGACGGCTTGAGTAACCGGAAGAGAATGACATAAAGTCGTAGGGTGGGAATTAAGCGATCAACACTTTGCGGATCAATTAGTTAATCCAGTGAATCGTCACTCCGTCCGTATCGGATCGGTATTCGACGGAGGTGGCGGAGGCGGGCGCAGCGGCGAGGACTGTCCCGTCAATGAGCAGTTGTCGGGGATCGTCACGCAGGGTGAAGACGAGGGTGACGGCGGCCAAGCCCGCCACCGGAACCAGCCAGCGAAACAGGCCAGTCCAAGCCGGAAGGGGACGGGCTGGCCGGGTTTCCGCCTGACGCTCAGCCGCCGCAATCCGTCGTTGGATTTGGCTCCAATAGAATTCCCGGGAATCGGACAGGCGATGTTCCGGTTCATGTTGGCGCACCGTGTCGCGGACGACTTGGAGGGAATCGCGCAATGCGCGCGCCGCGGTGTCCTGTTCGCAGAGGGCGGCGATCGCCGCGCGGCGGCTGGATTCCAGCTCGCCATCAAGATACGCCTGAACTTCCAGGCAGGTTTCAGTCTTCATCTATGGGTCGGATTATATGGTAAAAGTCCTCATTCGGAACGCTCGCGCCGGAGTCCGTGCAACAGATGGGCCAGCCGGCGTCGCGCATAAAACAGCCGGGACATGACCGTCCCAATTGAAATACCGATCCGATCGGCAATTTCCTTGTATTGAAGGCCCTCGAACTCGTGCAGGACCAGGACGGTCCGGTGCGCTGGCGTCAGTTTTCCCATCGCTTCGTCGATCCGTTTGCGTAATTCCGTTTTTTCCAACCCTTCGGTCGGATTGATGTATTCGACCGGCATCTGGCGTTCCACGCCGCCGGCATCTTCTTCAAGTTGTTCGATCGATTCCGCCCGCATTTTCTTCTGCCGCCGGATTTGATCGAGGCAGAGGTTGATGACGATCCGGGTCATCCAGGTGGCGAACGACGATTCACCGTGGAACTGGTGCAGTCGCTGCCAGGCTTTTACCCAGGCCTCCTGCGAGAGGTCCACGGCCTCTTCCTCGTTGCGCATCATCATCAACGCTCGTGCGTAGATTTTGTCGCGATGTCGAAAGACCAGATGTTCGAACGCCTCCGTGTCGCCAGATTGAGCCCAACCCACCAACACGTCGTCGGCGGTTTCAGGATAATCTCGTTTCAACGACACCGGCATGGACGCAGGGGTTCCCAGGTTATTCAGGTTGGACCGAAGGATCAGCCGTTCGGATGTGCGAGCGTGCGGGAGGTGAACTGAGAGGCAAGGCTGAAGTGCCAACCGGTTCCCGTCTAGCTAGTTAGAGTTTCCCTTTCGAGCTGGGAACCTGGTCCGCAATCCGCGGATCTCGTTGGCAGGCGAAGTCCACTGCCCGCGCGAATGCTTTGAACAAGCTCTCCACCACATGATGCGGCTCACCCCCGTCCAGGAGCTCCAGATGGAGATTGCACTTCGCCTCGTTGGTAAACCCCTGAAAGAATTCCCGGGCCAGGCCAAACCGGAACGCCGAAGACATGTCCTGGTTTCGTTCCGCTGGGGAAATCCGCCGGTGGGCCAGCTCGTCCAGTCCCTTCCACACCAGGAACGGACGGCCGCTGAAGTCGATCACACAGCGCGCCAGACATTCATCCATAGGAACAAAGGCCTCCCCGGTGAACGGATTGCGCGGGTCGAATCCGGTTCCGTAACGGCGCAACCCCTTCTTATCGCCCAGTGCTTGGCGAAATGCCTGTCCCAGCGCCAGTCCGCAGTCCTCGACCGTGTGGTGGGCGTCCACGTGCAAATCACCCCGACAGCGCAGCTTCAGGTTGCACACGGAATGACGGGCAAAGGCCGTCAACATGTGGTCGAAGAACCCGATGCCGGTCTGGATGTCCGCCTGACCGGCGCCATCGAGGGTCAACCGCAGGGTGATGTCGGTTTCCGAAGTGGTCCGGTGAACCGAGGCAGTGCGTTTCCGCATGGGCCAAGCAAACCCAACCCAGGACGGTCCCACCAAGCCAAATTCAGTGGTCGTGGGCTTTGCATTTGACGGATCCTGCCTTCCGGTCGTGCAATCCGCCTCACCTTACCCATGCATCGCCGCGAATTCCTTCTCACCACCACGACCGGTTCGGTCGCCCTCCTGGCGGGGTGCGCCACCCGTTCGTCATCTCACGAAATGATCCCCGACACTTCCTGCTTCGAGTTGCGTGTGTACCACATCGCTCCGGGCAAGGAGCAGGACTTGTTCAACCGGTTCCGTGATCACACGCTCAAACTGTTTGCCCGGCATGGCATTACCAGCATTGGCTATTGGATGCCCCTCGACCCGGCGGACCAGCGGTTGCATTTCCTGCTCCAGTATCCGAGCCGCGAGGCCCGTGAAGCGTCCTGGAAAGCGTTCATGGCCGATCCGGCCTGGCAGGCCGCTTACCGGGCCAGCGAAGCCAACGGCGCGTTGGTGGTGAAGGTCGAAAATCCGTTTCTGATCCTGACCGACTATTCGCCTGCGGTGCGTACCGGCAACGTGTCGCGGGGGGGCGTCTGGGAATGGCGCAACTACACGACCCCTCCGGGGCGGCTGCCCTATCTGGATGCGCGGTTCCGCGACAACACGATCACCTTGTTCGCCAAGCACGGGATGCACAACTACGCCTACTGGCATTTGATGGCCGACCAGCCTGGAGCGGAGGTGACGCTGGATTATTTCCTCACGCATGCCTCGGTGGAGGCCGCCCGGGCGTCGTTCGATTCGTTTCGGAAAGATCCCGCCTGGGTGGCAGCACGAGAGGCGAGTGAACGGGCCGGCGGCGGCTCGTTGACCGTAGAGGGCGGAGTGAAATCCCTCTTCCTCAAGCCCACGGATTTCTCGCCCACGACCTGAGCTGATCCATTGTCCTGTTCGCTTCGATGATCCTGATTCCCGTGCGGGTTGGCCCCAGCCCGATTCACGGCTTGGGATTGTTTGTATCGGAAGCCGTTGGCCGGGGAACTCCCGTGTGGCGGTTTGACGCTGGGTTTGATCGAGAATTTTCCCCGGAACAGGTGGCCGCCTTTCCGCCGCCGGTTCAGGCCCACATTCGCTGGTTCGGCTGGATCAATCGGGCCAACGGTCGATGGGTCTTGAGCGGCGATCACGCCTGCTTCATGAATCACGCCTTTCCCCCGAATACCGGCGCGAGGGCCGGTGAGGAATACACGGTCACCTTGGCGGACTTGGCGGTGGGAACGGA
>CAYYSX010000112.1:12401-17889 GCA_964474315.1 uncultured Verrucomicrobiota bacterium
AAGCTCCAAGCTCCAAATCCCAAATAAGTTCCAAGGATCAAGCGATGCTCTGGCTGAGCCTGCGCGACCGGTGTGACGGTTGGAATTTGAGTCTTGGAGTTTATTTGGGATTTGGAGCTTGGACCTTGGAGCTTTTCCCCACCTCCCTTCCCACCGAGTGACAATCGTTATCCGACCCGATAACCTCCTCCCATGCCTTCGCCCTTGACCCGCCGCGACTTTCTGTCCGCTTCGGCCGCGGCTGCCTTTGCGTCTCCCTTGTTGCTTCGGGTTCAGGCACAGGCACAGGAACCGGAACGGAAACTGGGCGTGGCCCTGGTCGGTTTGGGCAGCCTGAGCACCCACCAGATCGCACCCGCCTTGCAGCAAACCCGCTTCTGCCGCCTGGCCGGAGTGGTCAGCGGTACGCCCGCCAAGATCAAGACCTGGCAGGATAAGTATGGGATCCCTCCGGCCAATTGTTATTCCTACGACGAATTTGACCGGCTCAAGGACAACCCGGACATCGACATCGTGTATGTCGTCCTGCCCAACTCGATGCACCCCGAGTACACGATCCGCGCGGCGCAGGCCGGAAAGCATGTTTTCTGCGAGAAGCCGATGGCGAACTCGGCGAAGGATTGCGAGGCCATGATCACTGCCTGTCAGGAAGCGAAGCGGAAACTGGGGATCGGCTATCGCTGCCAGTTTACCCCGCATCATCTGGCGCTCATCCGGATGGCGCGGACCGAGGAACTTGGACCGTTGAAAATGGTGGAGGCGGCGTTCGGCTTCAAAATCGGTGACCCCAACCAGTGGCGCCTCAAGAAAGACCTCGCTGGCGGCGGCGCGCTGATGGATGTCGGCATTTATGCCATCCAAGGCATGCGCTATCTGACTGGCGAAGAACCAGCCGAGGTGCAGGCGTTCGAGACCAAGACCGACCGGACCAGGTTTGCCGAGGTGGACGAGACGATGACCTGGGAGTTCAAATTCCCGGGCGGCGTGATCGCCCATGGGGCAACAACTTATGCGTTCAACGGGATGAACTATCTCCGGGGTCTGGCGGACAACGGCTGGTTCGAGCTGGCGCCGAATGCCTACGGCTACTCGGGTTTGGTCGGCCGGACGAACCAGGGACCGATAGAACTGCCTCAGGTGGACCATTTTGCCGCAGAAATGGACGACTTCGCCGAAGGCCTTCTTCGCAACCGGCCATTCCGGGCGCCGGGCGAGGAAGGGCTCGCCGACCTCAAGGTGATCGAGGCCATGTATCGCAGCATCGCCGAAGGCCGGGCGGTCAAGGTCTGAGAGTCGGTTGGAATTTTCCCACCGGACTCTGAAGACTCCTCCTCCGCGAACCGTCGATTGCGGGCCGCGCTCGGCCGTCGTAACCTCGTCCGACTGCGGCTCCTTTCATATATGAAAAAACGTCTCCTGTACGCGCTCTTCCTGGCCTGTCTGGGTGGCTATGTCTTTATCGGGTCCCAAGTCTTTGAGGCGAGCGCCGCCAAGGACAAGGGCGACGACGCCTATACCGAGCTGGAGCTGTTCTCCCGGGTCCTCGAACGGGTTCGGCGTGACTATGTGGACGGCGAGCAAATGACCTATGAGGACCTGGTCCATGGGGCGCTCAAGGGCATGCTCGGCAGCCTCGATCCCCACAGCGAGTTCATGGAGCCCTCCGATTTCAATGAACTCAAAGAAGATACCGAAGGCGAATTCAGCGGCGTGGGCTTGCAGGTCACCCAGCGGGGCGACGACTTGGTGGTGGTAGCGCCCATGGAGGACACCCCCGCCTTCGAAGCCGGAGTTCTTTCCGGTGACCGGATCCGCCGGATCGACGGCAAGTCCGCCGACGGCATGAGCGTACCCGAAGTGGTGAAGGTGCTGCGGGGCCGACCAGGCACCCCGGTGACCATCACCATCGAGCGGGATTCGCTGGCACAACCGAAGGACATCCCCCTCGTCCGCCAGAAAATTCAGGTCTATACCGCCAAAGACATCAACAACCGCCGTGAATTCCCGGTGGATACCGACAAGGTGGGGTATGTCCGGTTGACCCAGTTTGGCGAAAAGACCGCCGCGGAACTGGAAGAGGCTCTCCGGAAGCTGGATAAGGCGGGGATGCGTTCGTTGGTGCTCGACCTGCGGGGCAATCCCGGTGGTCTGCTCGAGGAGGCGGTGGCGGTGAGTGAGAAGTTCCTCAAGCGGGGTGAACCCATTGTGTCCACCAAGGGCCGCAATCCCGCCAATGACGTCGAGCGCAAGGCCTCCGGTTCCGGCCGCAAGTGGCTCGCCAAGGATTTGCCGATGGTCATCTTGATCAACCCCGGCAGCGCCAGCGCTTCGGAGATCGTTTCCGGCGCCCTCCAGGACCTCCAACGCGCGACCATTGTCGGACAGAAAAGCTTCGGAAAAGGATCGGTCCAAAGCGTTCTGCCGATGCCCGACGGCTCTGCCTTGCGCCTGACGACAGCGAAATACTACACACCCAGCCATAAGGTGATCCACGGTCACGGGATCGTCCCCGACGTGGTGGTACCGATGTCGGAGGACGAGGAGATTGCCGTTCAACTCGCCCGCATTCCTGGCGGGCGCGACAACCTGGACCAAGCCTTAAAGGCCTTCCCGCTGGATCGACAGGAGAGGTTGCGTGAACTGGTGGACGATCATCGGGATTCCCAACTGGAAAAAGCCAAGGAGCTCCTCAAGGCCAGCGCGTTGGCCAAGGCCGAGCCGGCGGGCGGTGACGATCCAGCGTCGGTGGTTCGCTAAGCCTGTCGCCTCGCTGTCCGGCTTGGTGATCCATGCCTGGCTGAGCCGACCGATCCGGGATGTTACTCGCGATCGAAACCTCTTGCGACGAAACCAGCGTCGCCGTCGTGCATGACGGCTGCGTTCGCTCCAATCTCGTTGCTTCCCAAATTCGGCTCCATGCGGAGTACGGCGGTGTCGTCCCCGAACTGGCGACGCGAGAACATTTGCGTCACCTCCTCCCGCTGGCTTATCGGGCGCTCGCCGATGCCAAGACGACACCGGGGGAGTTGGAAGCCGTGGCCGCCACTCAGGGACCGGGTTTGCCGGCTGCGTTGTTGGCGGGTTTCACTTCCGCTCAAGCACTCGCCTTCGTTCTCGAGCGGCCGCTGTTCGGCGTCCACCACCACGAGGCCCACCTTTACTCCCCGTGGATCTCCGGTTCGCCTCCGCGCGCGGCATTCGATCAGCTCGAACCCAATGTGTCCCTGATCGTCAGCGGCGGACACACCTTGTTGGTCCACGTCGAAGCGGAGCGGAAACACCGGGTGATCGGTGGCACACTCGACGACGCCGCCGGCGAATGTTTCGACAAGACCGCCAAGCTGTTGGGACTTCCCTATCCCGGCGGCCCTTGGGTGGACCGGTTGGCCGCGGAGGGGAATCCGGGCGCCTTCGCCTTTCCCCGGCCGTTGCTGACGGATCCCGGATTCGACTTCAGCTTCAGCGGATTGAAGACCAGCGTCCGCTACTTCCTGCAGAAGCGACCCCATCTGGCCGACGATCCTGCCACGCTGCGGGATCTCTGCGCGGGGGTTCAGGCGGCTATCGTCGAGGTGCTGGCGGTCAAGGCGGTCCGGGCCGCGCGCCAATTGGGCGTGCGTTGGGTCACGGCGAGCGGGGGAGTCACTTGCAATTCAGGACTCCGTCGTGAGTTGAAGACGCGGTGTGATCGGCATGGGCTCCAACTGCGGCTGGCCGAGCCGGCGCTCTGCACCGACAACGCCGCCATGATCGGTCTGCTGGCCGAACGCCAGTTCCAGTCCGGCCAGACGGCGACACCGTTGGACTCCGAGACCCGGCCCGGCTGGTCGTTGTCCTGAACCGAACCGCTCCGTGACCTGTTCATTGAACTGCCGTCCCGTCGTTGGATAGGCTGGAGGGCCATGAATGAATCGTCAGCGAGCGGGATCACGCGTCCCGACGGCCGGGCCGCCGATCAACTGCGCCCCATCCGCTTTCAGAACCACATCGCCCCGCATGCCACCGGCTCCACGCTGATCGAATGGGGTCAAACCCGGGTCATCTGTGCCGTGATGGTCGAGGAGACTGTTCCGGCCTGGATGAAGGCCAAGAAGGTTGAGGGCGGCTGGCTGACGGCGGAGTACTCCATGCTCCCGTATTCCACTCTCGACCGAAAGGCGCGCGACATCGCCAAGCTCAAGCTCGACGGTCGTTCGCAGGAAATTCAGCGCTTGATTGGCCGCTCGTTGCGGGCGGTGGTCGATCTCGACCGGCTCGGACCGCGGACGTTCTGGGTGGACTGCGACGTGCTCCAGGCCGATGGCGGAACGCGCACGGCGAGCATTACCGGGGCGTTTGTGGCCATTTCGTTGGCAGTTAAAAAACTCCAGGCCGAAGGGAAGCTGAGTGACTCCCCCTTCAACAGTGCGGTGGCCGCGGTGAGCCTGGGCGTGGTGGAAGGCCGGCCGGTTCTGGACTTGAACTATGTCGAAGACAGCGCCGCGGAAGTGGACATGAACCTGGTCATGAACGGCGCGGGTCAGTTCATCGAGCTGCAGGCCAGCGGCGAGGAGGCCACCTTCAGTGAAGCGCACCTGGCGGAGATGCTGAGTCTGGGGCGCCGCGGAATCGGCCGGTTGTTGGAGCTCCAGCAGGAGGCCATTCGCACCACGTGAAGACCGCCCTCTACCTGGTCCGCCACGGAGAGGTCGAGTCGCGCTACCACCGGATCTTCGGTGGCAGCCGCATCGACATGGAACTGTCCCCGGCGGGTCATGAGCAGGCGCTCCGTCTGGCCAGTTGGCTGGCGCGAACCGAGTTCGAGGCCGTGTACGCGAGTCCGATGCGCCGGGTGCAACTCACTTACGAACCCTTTCGGCGGCATTTCCCGAGCGACCCCATCCTGCTGCCCGGACTGCGGGAAATCGACTTTGGCGACTGGACCGGATTCGGATGGAACGAAGTCGAACAACGCTTCGGCATGTCGGCGTACGACTGGTTGGAGCACCTGGAGCAGGACCGGGTAAGCGGCGCCGAAAGTCTCGCGGCTTTCCAGGCGCGGATTGAGGAAAGCATCGGGAGCATCCTCAAGGAACAGACCGGACGGACGGTGGCGGTGTTCTGCCATGGCGGAGTGATTCGGGGCATTCTGTCCTACCTGCTTCGCCAGCCGCTGCGATGGTTCGAACATGTGGAAGTCGATTACGCGAGCGTGACCTGGGTCGATGTGGGTCTGATGAAGGCGGGTCGCCCGCGCAACGAGATTCAATTGCTGAACTTCACCCCCTGGCGGGATCTGCCGTGAGGACCCGAAAGGGCAGTTCGCAAGGTGGGGTTGATCATCCTGTGGCGTGACCGGGGCGGGTGGGGCCAGAGACCGCCCATCGGGCGCATCTGGACACGGTCCTTACCGGGACGGCGATCGGGAGCAGGGGCGAAAGCTCCAAAAGCCAGATCCCAAGCTCCAAAGAAGGGTGGACCTCCAAAATCCGGACGTGAATCGAGGCCC
>CAYYSX010000113.1:0-8283 GCA_964474315.1 uncultured Verrucomicrobiota bacterium
CAGTTCCTCATCCTTCAACCGGCCGTCCTCTCCCAGGGCGTCGCCGATTCCGGGAATAAACGCGCGCTCGGGGTAAAGGTGGGCGTTCCGGTATCCGAAGATGGCCTGCAGTTGCTCCACTGGCCGAAGCGCTCCCCACATGCCGGCTGCCAGTCCGGTGAAGGCCACCGGCCGGCGATCAAAACTTTCGGGGAACTTCAGCATGTCGATGAAGTATTTCAGCACCCCAGGCATTCCGCCGTTGTACTCCGGAGTCACGACATGGATCCCGGCGGCATTGAGGATGGCGTCGGAGAAGGGTTGGAAGGTGGCGGGTTTGGCGGCGTAGCTGGAGGGAGCGAAGATCTCAGGAGGCAAATCGGCCAAGTCGAGGAGGCGGTGGGGCACCTTCAAGGTTTCGTACAACGAGGCAATCTGGGTGGTAACGCGCCGCGTGTTGCTGTCGGGACGGTTGGTGCCGGAAAGAAGGACAATCATGGGTAACAGGGTGAAGGCCCGTCGCAGTGGCGCCAAGAAGGAAGGGGGGCAGGGGGCGAAAGCTCCAAAAGCCAAGATCCAAGCTCCAAAGAAGCTCCAAGTGGGCGCATCTCAGTTTATTGCAGGCCCGGAGGGAGGACCGAAAATAGCCCACTGATTTATCGGTGGGTGGCGGAAGCAAGTCCCGGCAGGGACGAAAGAAAAAGGCCCGTCTTTCTGCCGTCCCTGCCGGGACTCGACACCTCTTTCGCTCCACCCAGCGTTGAAACGCTGGGCTATTCTCGAAAAGTCCCTGACGGGACTGCAATAAACTGAGATGCGCCCGCTCCAAGTTCCCAGGTGGTTGGTGGAGTTCGACAGGAAGCGGTGCGAGGAAGCTCTTTCCCCAACACTCCGCTTTTTTATGACGGTTCAGGCGGGAACCGGGTGCTTGGAACTTGGCCCTTGGAGCTTCTTTTGAGCTTTGAGCTTTGAACTTGGAGCTTTGGAATCGCCCCCGGTTCAAGGACGAAATCAAGATGCCGGCAAACAACATCACCATGTTCCCCGTGCCCGTCATCCATGCCCAGGCCTTGGCCGCTCATCTTGAGTATCTTTTGATCGGCGGCCATGCGGTGAATGCCTACTGTGCTCCTCGGAGCACACTCGACGTGGATCTTCTGGTCCGGCGTCGGGACACCGAGGCCTGGAGGCAGCTCGTGATCGGTGAAGGATTTCGCCTGAGTCATGAGGCGGAGAGTTTCGTGCAGTTTACCCCTCCCTATGGAACGGCTTGGCGCCTCGACCTGATGCGGGTCAATGATTCGACATTCGACACCCTGTGGGCGGCGGCGAAGGAAATCTCGTGCCTTGGGGTGTCGATGCGGGTCGTGTCGGCAACGCATCTCATTGCGCTGAAGCTGCACGCGGTGCGCTACGGACCACCGGAGCGAGGGGGGAGGGATCTGAGCGACGTGATCAACCTGATGCGCGTGACGGGTTACGCTCTTGATTCTCCGGAGTTACAAAGGATGGTCCAACGCTATGGCTCGCCCGAAATCCAGGAACGCCTCCGCCAACTGCTGGGTGGATGACGACCGGCGGAAAACCACAGAACTCGAATTGCCGGTGGCTCCGGATTGGTGGAGCGAGCCGCCTTCGGGTTCCATGGAGGATGGAATTCGATTGAGCTTGGCCGTCCTCGCTTCCTTTGCCGAGCGGCCGGACCTGTTTGAATCCCCGGAACGCCAACCGGCCCGGGAGGAGTTCCGTCTGGAAGAGAACGGCTCAGCCGTAACCCGGTAGTGAGATTGGTCGTGTTGGCCCGATCTTTCCGGGGTGGGCCGGGCGCATCTCAGTTTTTTGGATGGGGAGCGTACGCCTCTGGCGTGCCGAACCGGGCGTCCCGCCCGGTTCCTCCGGCACTGATTTTCCGTCCCGGGCGGCGCTGCGAAGGACGCGTCGGAATGAGAAACAGTCCACGAGGGTCTCGGCGGGACGCCAAGACCCACACGCGGGACGCGTGTGCTCCCCATCCAAAAAACGGAGATGCGCCCGTTCTGAAGATGATTTCGGAGATGGGACACGGACGGTATGGCAAGGAGGTCAGTGAGCCAGGCGTCTCCACCGGCGCGGTCGTCTGAGGACAGCCGACGCTACAGGTCTTCCGCTTCGATCCTTCGGTGGCGCGACGCGGGGCCGGGTGGGGCGAGAGTTCCTCAACGCGGCCCTGGCAATGGCCGCCCTGCGGGCGGGGACGGCGCCGCGCGCCATCCCTACCGGTGGCCCCGCGAAAATCCCAAGGAATCGGTCGCTCGCGCGTTGTCGGGACACGAATGGACACGAATGAGAGGGACACCAATGGACACGAATACGGCGCATCCCGGGATGCGCCACTCTCGTCTTCATTGGTGTTTATTTGTGCCCGCCTTGGTGTTCATTGGTGTCCCATGAACCGGATGTTCGGCTGGATAACGCTGTGGCTGGTGGCGGGCGCGACGGTGGTCCGCGCTCAAGATGATCCGGAGCAAATGGCGCAGGCGGAAGAATGGTTTCGCCAAGGTAACTTCGCCGCGGCTCACGCCGCCTATGCGCGCATCCGCACCAACGACCTGCCGGAACCCGAGCGGCGTTGGGTGCGGTTTCGTCGCGATGACACGGGATGGCGGTTGCGTGATGTGGCCACGTTGCCGCCCGCCGAGGAAGCAGCGCCGGACTTGGTGATTCTGGGAAAGGCGGACACCCCGGCCGAACAACGGGACCGGGTCTGGGCCGAGTCGCAGGAGTCGCTCGGAGACTTCCATCTGCGGCGGCGGGATCCGGATGACCGGGCGCTCACTCGCTATCTGGCCGCGCTCGGTTGGTGGGCCGGCCAAACCAACCTGACCCTGGCCCGGGATCGTTATCTGGCCCTCGCCCGGCGGATCGAATTGCCGCACGAATGGCCCGGTGCGCACCCGGATGCCTGGCGGTTCCGGCTGCCGGATGACGTCCTCAATAACGTCCTGACCCTGGCCCAACGCCCGGCCGACGTGGCGCCGTTCCGACTCCTTCAGGCGGAACGCTTGGGCGCGCGACGCGACGGGACCTCGGTGGTTCGGGCAGAACAGGAATTCGAAGCCGCGCTGGCCGCATCGGCTGGCCTGCCGGGGCGCGACGTGGTGCTGTGGAACTACGGCCAATGGCGCGAACGATCGGGTCGGGTCGATCCCCGACCCGAGGGGCGATGGCGGATTGCCGGCGATCCCGCGGGAGCGCTCCGCTTGTACCGACAGTTGCTGGCCGAGTTTCGCCCGGGAACCTCGGCGTTTTGGGAAGCGGCCGAAGCACGAATCCTGGATCTGGAATCACCCGCCTTGTCCGTGGCCACGCCCGACACCTTTCTTCCCGGGTCCGAAATCGTCCTGTGGGTCTCTGGACGCAATGTGACGACCGCCCAGTTGACTTTGAGAAAGCTGGAGATCGGTCGGGACCTCCAACTGCCCACCGCGGGGGATCAGCGGGGCGATTGGAAGAGCGGACTGCCCTCCACCGGTTCGGTCGTTGACGAATTGTCCGTGACCTTGAACCCAGGTGCTCCCCACGAGTGGGTGCAACAGCGGATGGTTTTTCCGCGCCCGATTCCGGCCGGGGCCTATCTCGTCGAGTTAACGGGCGGCGGCCGCACTGAACGGGATCTGTTGCTGGTGACCGACGTGGCCGTCGTCGTGCAGTCCGGCGGAGGCCAACTGACGGCGTGGGTGGTGGAGGCCGCGACCGGGCGTCCCCGGCCGGAGATGCCCGTCAAGTTGGCCCAGCGGCAGCAGGAATCATGGGCCTGGCTTCTCCGCACGCCCACCACGGACGCCAACGGACTAGCGACGTTTGAGGGGCTTTCGCAGGGGGGACAGTTGCTGGTGATAGTCGGCGACGGAGCCCACCAAGCGCTGGTCGAAACATGGAATGGCGGGGCCAGGGACCAGCGGGGAAGGGATTGGCGAATGTATGCGTTCACCGACCGTCCGGCCTATCGTCCCGGCGAGGTCGTGGAATGGAAGTTGACGGCCCGTCAGCGTCAGGAGGGCACGTACCGGACGCCGGCCCAGGCTCCGATTCGCTTCCGGATTATCGATCCGCAGGGAGCCGTGGTCACCAACGGGGTGGCGAGGCTCAACACGTTCGGTTCGGCGTGGGGACAGCTCCGTCTCGGAACCACCGCGGCCCTGGGCCGGTATTCGATTTCGTTCTCTCCCGACGGCCGGCCCCAAGAGGTGCTGGGCCACGCCGAGTTGTTCCGGGTCGAGGAGTATCGGCTGCCCGAGTTCGAGGTCACGATCACGCCTCCGGAAGAAACGGATCCGGACGGTGTGGCGCGGCCGCAACGTCTGCGGGCGGGTGAACCCCTCACGGTCCTGATTCGGGGAAGCTATTATTTTGGCGGGCCGGTGGCCGGGGGAACGGCGGAGGTCACGGTGCGCCAAGCGCCGTTCCATTGGGACATTCCCATTCCCTTGGAATTCCCCTGGCTGGGCCGGCCTGACCACGGCCGGTGGCGTGGCCCCCACTGGGGCGAAGTCGCCGTGCGACAGACAGTGACGTTGGATGCCCAAGGCGAAGCGCGCTTCACCTTCGATCCGGGATCCGAGTCTGGCGACGCGGAATACCAGTTCGCCGTGGCGGTGACGGATGCTTCCCGTCGCGAGGTCCGTGCCGAACGAATTCTGAAAGCGACCGTGGACGGCTATGCGGTGCGGGCCGCGCCGGACAATCGGCTGCCGCGTCCGGGGACGGCCGTCCGCGTCGAATTCCGCGCGCGCGATGCCAACGACCAGCCGGTGGCCGTTACCGGCGACGTGAAGATCACCCGCAAGTATTGGTGGGAGGTGTGGCTGGACAGCTTCGGCCGGGAAGTGTCGGGCGACGAATTGAAGCGGCGTCAGATCGAATCGCCGGTCTGGCCGCCCCGGGTGGATCCAGGGATGCGGGAGTGGACCTTGAAGTCCCGCGGTTTTCGCGAGGACGCGGTATCCAGCCAGCGAGTGACGACGGGAACGAATGGCGTGGGCGAATTGCGGTTCACGCCGGACCGCGAGGGTTATTTCCGCGTCGCGTGGGAAAGTCCGGATGTTTGGGCCCTCGCTGGTTCGCGTCTGGCGCTGACGAATCGGATCCGGTCGGAATGCGTGGTATGGGCCACGCGCGGCGGCCGCGACCTGGGATACCGGACGGACGGGCTCCAGCTCATCGTGGATCGGAACACCGTTCGGGTCGGCGAAAAGACCCCGGTCATGGTGGTTACTTCCCAACCCAATCGTTGGGTCTGGCTGAGCACGGATGCCGGCGGTTTGGCGGGGCAGGAGGTCTTTCAGGTGCCCGACACGACTCGCCTGGTGGAACTCGAGATCACCGAGCGCATGGTCCCGAACTTCACCCTGCAGGCCGCCAGCGTGTTCGACCGCACCTTGCTGCAGGAAGAAGTGTCGGTGTCGGTGCCGCCGGTGCAGAATTTCCTGAACGTGCTGGTCCAACCCGACCGGACCGAATATCGGCCAGGATCGGACGGGCGCCTCGAGGTGACCGTGACGGATTTCGCGGGAAAGCCGGTGGAAGCCGAAGTGGCACTGTCGTTGGTGGATGAAAGCGTGTTCTACATCCAGGGACAGATCGCTCCCGATCCACGGGAGTTCTTCTTCGGCGACTGGCGGTGGACCGTCTTGCAGACCCGCTCCAGCTTTGATTTCCGTCCGTACCAGAGCCTCACTCGTGGCCTGGGCGGAGAGGAAGGGGTAGGGGAGGCAGATCAGGAAAGGTCCGCTGAGGAGGTGGAGTTATTAGATAGGAAGTTTCCCCGTGCGTTGACGCCTCTGCCTTCTTTGACGGCCGTGGGACGGGCCCTGGCTATGGACGTGCAAAAAATAGTCACGGTCGCCGGCGTTCAGGCTGAGCCTTCCCCGGTCGTGGTGCGCCGCGACTTCCGTGCGACCGCCTTCTGGCAGCCGGACGTCAAGACGGACGCCGAGGGGAAGGCTTCGGTGAAGGTGACCTATCCGGAATCCACCACCCGCTGGCTGGCCCGGGGGGTGGCGGGTTCGACCGGAAACCAGTTCGGCTTGGGAACCAACCACGCGGTAACGAGTTCACCGCTCGTCGTACGCCTGCAAACACCACGGTTTTTGATCACCGGCGACACCGCGGTCATCTCCGCCAATCTCAACAACAACTCCGAGGCCGCGATGGACGTGCAGACGGCACTGGCGGCGGAAGGTGTCGTGGTGGTGGGGCTCCTGCGCCAGGGACAATCGGTCAGCGAAGAGCCGGAGCGGATCAAGGTTCCCGCCGGTGGACAGGCGCGGGTGGACTGGCTCGTGCGCGCCGACCGAGCGGGCGAAGCCACCTTTACCGTGACGGCCAAGTCGGCGACGGACTCCGACGGCATGGAACGGCGCCTGCCGGTGAGCGAGTACGGTCTCGAACAACTCCTGGCGCGTTCCGGCAAGGCGGCTGAGGCGGTCACGGTTTACCTCCCTCTTCCGGCCGAACGAACCGGCCCGACCGATTTCCTGGTCCGCGTCACTCCCAGTCTGGCTGTGACCTTGCTCGACGCGCTGCCGTATCTCGCCGACTACCCGTATGGTTGCACCGAGCAGACGCTGAGCCGTTTTCTGCCCGCAGTCATCGTGCGCCAAACGTTGCGCGAGGTCGGACTCGACGCCGAAACGGTCATGGCCCGGGCGTTCGGCGGCCTTTCCACGAACGCCGCCGGTCAGGTGGCTCCCGGCCTCGGCCGCCGAAACGATCTGCTGAAGTTGGATGACATGGTGTCAACCGGACTTCAGCGGCTGTACGGATTCCAGTTGGACAACGGAGCTTGGGGTTGGTGGGGCGGGGGCGCGGCGGATCCATGGATGACCGCATACGTCGTCTGGGGGCTGCGTCTGGCCCAGGCCGCGGGAGTGGGGGTCGAGGAGGATCGGTTGCGGCAGGCGGACGCCTGGCTGGCGCAGCAATTGGTCCGCTTGGAGAACACGCCCGACCAGGCCGCCTGGGTGTTGCACGCGTTGGCGTCCGGACGAACGACGCCGGGCCAGCCCGGTCCCAACGCTTTGGAACATCGAGCCTTCGAACGCGCCTGGGCCCGTCGCGCGGAATTGAATGCTTATTCCCAGGCGCTGTTGGCATTGGCCGCCGGGCGATTGGGTTTGGCCGACGAAGCCCGGACGCTGACCGAGGCCTTGGCGGCCAGTGCGGTGCGGGAGGAAAGCCCGGATACCTCGGTGCTCTATAGCGGCACCGTCACCGGCGGTTCAACGCAACCGACCGCGCATTGGGGACGGACCGACCGGAGTTGGCGCTGGAGCGACAACGGAGTCGAGGCCACGGCGTTCGTGGTGCAGGCGTTGCTCGCGTCGGCTCCGGACAACCCCGTGGTCGAGCCCGCGGTGACCTGGCTCCTGAAGAACCGGCGGGGTGCTTCCTGGAGCAACACCCGGGCGACCGCCATTACCCTGCTCGCCCTGACCGACTTCCTGCGCGCCAGTGGCGAACTGAAAGCCGAGCTATCCTTCGAAGTCACGGTCAACGGCCGGATGGTCGCCCGGAACGACTTCCAGTCCGGCGAAGTTCTGAGCGGGGTGAAGCCCATCGTTATTCCCGAGGAGATCCTGAAGGCGGGCACGAACACGGTGGAGATTCAGCGCACCGCCGGCACGGCCCCGATGTATTTCTCCGTGGAAGCCCGCTTCTTCAACCAGGAGAAACCGCTTCCCCCCGCGGCCGCCGATCTCTGGGTGCGCCGCGACTATTTTCGTCTGGTGCCGGTTCCGACCTTGCTGGAGGGCGTCATCGATCAGCGGGTGCCGCTGGTGGAAGGCGAATCCTTAGCGAGCGGAGACCGATTGGAGGCCCGTATCGTGGTCGAAACCAAGAACGATTTGGAATACCTGCTGATCGAAGATCTGAAGCCGGCAGGTATCGAGGCGATGGAAGTCCAGAGCGGGTATCGGCTGGAGGCAACGAAGCTGACCGCCGCGGCGCTGGCCCGGTTGGCGACGGAATTCGAACGGCCCCTGACGGCGGCCGACCGGAGCGGGCCGGCTCAGGAGCTTTACGTGGAATGGCGTGACAATCGGGCCGCGCTGTTCGCCTCGCGTTTAGCGGCGGGTGGCTGGGAGATTCGCATTCCCTACCGGGCGGAGACACCCGGCACCTTTGTCGCGCTGCCGACCCTGGGCGAAGCCATGTACGCCCCGGAAATTCGGGGCAATTCCCGCTCGGAATCAATGCGCATCCGGGCCGAGAAGTAGCTTGGGGATTTTTGATTTTTGATTTTTGATTTGCGATTGGAGTTGG
>CAYYSX010000113.1:8383-17834 GCA_964474315.1 uncultured Verrucomicrobiota bacterium
AAAGCTCAAAGTTCCAAAGAAGCGCCAAAGGCCAAAATCCAAGCGCTAAAGAAACCAATGGTTCCCGCGGAAACCGAAAGCTAGGCCTTCAACCGATGCCGGTGCCGCGGCGTTCCCGGTCCGTTGTTGTTACCGGCAGACGAGCCGTCCGCGCTCCCGCGCGCCAACGGGTTGAGCGCCACGCTGAGCTGGCTTCCCTCGCCGGATCCGAACTGCCATTACTATGTGTATCGCAGTTTCAGTGGCCTGAGTGGACCTCACACGCTGTTGAACTCGGGGACCCTCATCCACAACCGGACTTTTATCGACGCCAGCTCCAGCGCCGGAGCGTTGTACCAAGTGCGGGCGTGCCGACTTCAGATTACCGGCAGCGGCTCCTACTGGAACCTCAGCCAAGGCGCGCTTGTAGGACCGTGGAGCCAAGGGAGGTAGGAAAGGGAAGTGCGATTCGGAACGAAGCGGGTCGAAAGACCGCCCACCCGTGGCGCAGACGCCTCAGCCGTGGGAGGAACTCCGGACTCGAATGAGTCTGGAATCCAACGCCCTCGGGACGGACCGGATGCTGGAAGCCCTCCTCGAGGGGGTCCAAGGAGGAAGGCGGGTCTGTCCCTGCTGGGACCATACCTCCCACCTCGCCAAGATCTGAGATGCGTCCGTTCCCCAGGTCGCAGTGGCTCCGGTGGTCACGACGAGCGGGAATCTTCCACGGTGACCGGCGCAATCCGCCGCCGCTGGAACCAGGCGACGCCGAACAGGTCGTAAACACCCCGTCCGAGCCGGTTCCAGATCCCGTACTTGGAAACACCTGCCACCCGCGGTCGATGATTCACCGGCACTTCGCGGCAGAGGAATCCCCCGCCGGCGACCAGGATCGGGAGGAATCGGTGAAGGCCATTGAACGGGAACAGCCCGCGCAGGCACTCGCGTTTGAAGGCCCGCAGCGCGCAACCGGTGTCGGCGAAGTCCGCCTGCAACACGGTCCGCCGGGCCGCCCGAGCGATGCGCGAGGAAGCCTGGCGGACAAAAGAGTCCTGGCGTTGAGTCCGATGGCCGCAGACGAAATCAACCGTGTCGAGCAGGGCCAGCATGCGGGGTAGTTCCGCCGGGTCGTTCTGGCGGTCGCCATCCAGCGTGCAGAGCAGGGGGGCCGTGCTGCCTTCGATGCCGGTCCACACGGCGGCGCTTTGTCCGCGGTTCTGGGCGTGACGCAGCCCCCGGACCCGTGGATCGGCGGCCTGGCAGGCCAGGATTTCCGGCCAGGTGCGGTCGCGGCTGGCATCGTCCACCAGCACGATTTCCCAAGCCCGCGGTTCAGTGGCAAAAATCCCGCACAGTTCCTCCACCAACGGCCGGACGTTTTCGGCTTCATTGTAGAGCGGGATCACGATGGCGATCTCAGCGGGCACGTCAGGAGGGTATGCTAACGGGGCCGGCGGGGTTAAGAGCCGGTTGGAAAATTGAAGGGGTTCTGCGGCGAAGGATTGGGGCGGCGGCCCAGGCGGCGAGACCGGCGTATCCCCACGGCGGGCGGTAACGGATGTGCAAAATGATGTCATCCATCAACCGGCCCGAATCGGCGCGTATGGGACGACCGAGCGCGCTGACCACCCCGGCGGTCACCGTCTGCTGGAATCCGTACGGGGATCCGATGGCCACCGTGATCTGGCCGATGCGCAGGTCGGCGGAGTTGCCAAACGGCAGATGGGGCAGGGGCGGGGCATTCACCCGCAGGACGGCAAGATCCGTCTCGGGATCGTGTCCCACCAGATCGCCGGGAAACGAGCGTCCGTCGGCCAGGGTGACGGAAAAGGCCGTTCCGCCGCGGACGACATGGGAGTTGGTGGCGATGAACCCGTCGGGAGCGGTGACAAACGTTCACCTGCCAGACCTCGCCACGCTCAGGTATGCTGCTGCGCTTCCTTTCCGTCCAACGCGTGGAAGGAAGCTGCCGCCAACGCCGCTCAGTCGTCGGCCGCCAGATCGTCGGATAGGGGTGTGTGCTCGGCAATATGGCGACGTAGCTCAATGCGCTCGGCGAGGTAAAATAGAACAGCGTGTCGTGCGAACAGCATTGCCGCGGACGGAGCGCGAGTCTGGGACTCGCAGCATCGTGGCGACCTGGCGGGCGTGGAGGATGAACTGGCGCCGTGGAAGTCGAGTCGTTGCTGCAGCTCCCCAGGGCTGTGACGTGCAGCGCGGGGGGAGTCGTTACCGTTTGGCTCGCAGTTGCCCGTCGCGGTGTGGCGGGCGAGGCGCCCGCCACTGCACCCGGGGCGGGTGCGCTCCCCAGGACGACTGCGTCGTGAGAGGCCCGCTCTATCCTAACATTATATCCATCCGCGTTGTCCTGAAATCCGTGGTTCCAACTATCAGGCCGCTTCGGCTGGCAACGCTTTTACCTCGGGACTGGTTTCGGTCATCCTGACGCGGGCGGCAAGCGCCAGGCTTAGCAGACTGAAGCCCACTGCGATCCATCCCAGTCGGCTATAGTTTTCCAATGGGCCGGTGGCCGACTGGGTGACCAGCAGTCCGCCCAGGCTGGAAGTGAGACCGGAAGCAAAGTCGCGAGAACAGGCGCTCAGGCTCAGGAAAGCACCCCGCTGTGAGGAGGGCACGGCGAGCGAGACGATGGCCTGGCCAGGGACGAACCGGCCGCTGGCAAACACAAAGAACAATCCCCCCAGAATGAGCGTCACACCGAGCGGGAGCCGGGGGGAATGCGTGATCAAGAGGGTTACGACACAGGCTACGCCCACCAGGACGGCGAGCACCCGCCACTGTCCATGCCGGTCTGCCAGTCGGCCAATGAGCGGCAGGGTGAATACGGTCAGCACGCCACCGACCAGATAGACCAGGTACAGGTGTTTCTCGGCGACGCCGACATTGTGGACGAGATACGGTGAGAGCAGGGGAATGATGGTGAAGTGGCTGAACACCAAAGCGGCCATGAACAACAGCGCCCACCCGGCATTGACGTTACGCAGCAGGGGCAGGAAGGCGCGAAATCCTCCCGGGTTGCCCTCGAGGTGTCCGCGCACGGAAGGAAGCCGGCGCCACAGCGCGACCCAGGCGAGGAATGAAAGCCCGGCCAGCAGCCAGAACGGTGACTCCCAATTGAACCGTTGTGCCAGATATAAGCCAAAGGGAACGCCCAACGCCGCCGCCGCGGAAAAGGCCGTCATGATGATTCCCATGGCGGTGGCCCGGCGTTGGGGCGGAACCAGGTCACTGACGATGGCCAGTACCACCGCCCCGGATACGCCCCCAAACGCGCCGCAAAGCGCACGGGCCAAGAGCAGAGCACCGGCGGTGTGAGAGACCGCGCAGGTCAGCGTCCCGAGGATGAAGCCGGCGTAGATGGCCAGGAGCAGCTTGCGCCGGTCGAAGCGATCCATGAACGGTGCCGCCAGCAGCCCGACCACTCCGGCCGCCAGGGTGTAGGCCGAGACCAGGGCGCTGAAGCGGCCGGGGCCAATGCTCAACTCACGCATCAACTGAGGTCCCAGGGGCATCAGGATCATGAAGTCCATGATGTGGGTGAACTGCACCACCGCGAGCAGGAGCAGGAGGGGACGTTCGGGAAGGGATTTCATCGCCGGTGGATTGGCCATCGTCAGCAGGGAGCAGTCCGTAGTAGTAAAGGAAGGAGTCCGTTCGAGGAGGGGAGAATCGTGGGCGGACCGGAATTCGGTGCCTTGCCGACGGTCCTATCAATCGTTGCGAAAGTACGTGCATGTAGCGTGCGGTGTCCGCACCGCACCGCCTGTGCGGCGGCATCCGGCTGCGTGAAGGTACTTTCGCAACGATTGATAACTCGTCGTCCGGCCGCTTTTTTCCTTCACGGCCGGGACCAGGCGGCGGGTTCTCCGGCCATGCCAGTCCGGCCGATGGGCACCAGTTGGATTTCCTCGGGGATGAGCTGTCCGCGGCGGCGATCGAACGAGCGTTCACGCACGGTGGAGTTCAGAATCTGATCCTGCCATTGGACCCCCAACCGACTGCGGAAAACCACGCACCGCGTCACCTCGTTGGTGTCCGGCTCCCAGCGCATGGTGAGCAGGTTGTTATTGAGACTGAGAGTCCCCTCGATCTTCGGAGCCAAAGGAGCGCTCGCCCCCAGCCAGGGAGTGGCGGGTACCAGGGCCGGCCGGGCGAAGAGTTCCCGCGTCAGTCCGTCGGCCACCCCGCCCAGATTGTTCCGTAGGCTGCTGGCGTTCCAAAAGATCACCCCGTCGGAGTAGTCCCGGCGGGCAATGCGGATTTGGTTGGCGATGTCGTTGGCCTGCCGGTCCTCGCCGATCTTGGCACTGTTGAGCCCGGGGACCATCAGGCGGTTGAGCGTGTTCTGCGAGTCCCACCATTGCAACAGGCGCTGGAAACTCTGTTCCGGGCGGGATAACGGCCAGTAAAGCTGTGGGGCGAAGTAGTCGCACCAACCGGAGTTCAACCACAGCCGCGAATCGGCGAAAAGGTGCGCATACGAATCCAACCCGCGGATGCCTGATGGATGGTCGGGACGCCAGATACCGAAGGGGCTGATGCCGACCTTGACCCAAGGCTTGATGCGGTGGACGCCCCGATAGAGGGCTTCGACGAATTGATTGATGTTCGAGCGGCGCCAGTCATCGCGGCTCATCTGGCCGCCGTCGCGACGATAGCGGCCGAAGCTGGCGTTGTCGGGGAAGGGAAGGAGCACGCCATCCGGACGGCGCGTCGGATAGGGATAGAAATAGTCATCGATGTGCAGGCCATCGACGTCGTAGCGGCGGACAATGTCGAAGGCGATGTTCAGGACATGTTCCCGCACCGCCGGCTGGCCGGGGTCAAGCCAGCGGAAGAGTCCGTAGGCAATGATCCACTCGGGATGGGTGCGGAGGACATGGTTGGGGGCGATGGGCGAAACGACTCGGCTGTAGCGGGCGCGAAACGGATTGATCCAGGCATGCAGCTCGAGGCAGCGCGCGTGCGCTTCTTCACAGGCGAACTGAAGGGGGTCCCACAACGGGTTGGGAGCCTGCCCCATCCGTCCGGTGAGGTATTCGCTCCATGGTTCCAACGTGGACGGATACATCGCATCGGCGTTGGCCCGGACCTGGAGGATGACGGTATTGAGGTTGAGCCGGACCGCGTTATCGAGCACAGCGCGGAGTTCGGCCTGCTGCTGAGCGACGGGTAGGCCGGGGCGGGAGGGCCAGTCGAGGTTGGCAATGGTGGCCACCCACGTTCCGCGCAGCTCGCGTGGCAACTCCGGAGGTTCCGGAGTCCGGCTGACGGTCCGCGCCGGCTGGGCGAACGCCGAGCAACAAGCCAGCAACCCCAGGAACAACAATCGCATGCCGCAGCGTGGCGGGAGGCCCGGGGATGGGCAAGTTTGGGGCCGTGGTTCGGCCGCCCGAAGGAGGGTGAAGCTTAGAGCTGGTGGGAAAAGTGAACGGGTTTTGTTTCGAGGAAACGACCGGCCAGCCAGAGGCGGGAACAGAGCCGCCGACCGAGTTGGACGGTTCGCGACCGAATCATCCGGTACCCGGAGGAATTGCAAAACAGGCTTTCAACGACCGGTTTGGTTCAGGGCGACCAGTTCGCACAGATGCCGGTCGTCGGATCGGATCCGGGTGGCCAGCGTCCTTCCGAGGGAGAACAAAACCGACACGCCGATTTCCGGACGCGTGGTGCAGAACTTCCGGAATTTGTCGAGCGGCACGCGGAAGAGTGTGGCCAGCGAATCCGTGACGGCATCCGTGATATGCGCCCCGCCATCGAAGAGGGAAATGTAGCCGAAGGCCGTTCCTGATTCCTTGACCGCGATGAGGATTTCCCGACCCCGGACCATGATGCGTTGCCGGACCTGTCCCTCGACCACGAAGTAGATCGCATCGGACGGTGTGCCCGCTCGCATGATGGTCTGGAATGCCCCGACCTGAACCAGTTCGCCGAGCCGGGCGATCGCGGTCAGATCGTCATCCTGCAACTCGCCAAAGGCCCGGATGCGCCGCAGGACGGCCGGCTTGATCCGGGCCCCCGCTTCCGGCTCTTCGGTGTCGAGTCCGAACAGAACGCGCAGCTCGACGAACTCGGCGGCGGCATTCCAGCGGCGAGTCGATTCGCAGAAAATCCAGGTGTCCGGCTGGATGCGTTCGTCCCGTACCCAGTCGCGCAATTGCTCAATGGTGGCGGGCCCGTAGATGGCGTCGTCCAACGCCCAAATACGGTACTGCTTGGGTTCGGCTTGCGTGGTCATAGGGCCATGGGAGCCTCATCGTCAGGAGGAGGCAAAGGAAAAGAAAGGGGGGCAGGAGCGCGGGCGGCTCGCCCGCCTGACGGAAGCTCCCGGGAAGGCTTAAAAAGCCAAAGCCCAACCTGCCGGAGTGCTTTTGGCGTTTGCCCTGCCTAAGAAGACCGCCGGAGGGACAACCGGTAGAAGATATGGAGTTCCGTCAGCTCCAGGCGGGATTCCGAACCTTCGTCTCGCTTCCCCAGCTCACCGACGTCAACCCACCCGGGTCCGCCTTACCCCCCGATGCAGCTCATCGTGCGCGCCGGCTGGACAAAATCGGGGCGCCCAATCCGGTGTCCCGGCTCCTTGTGGTTGACGATTTCCCTCAGCCGTCGAGCCAGCGCCTCATCGTCCGCTTCTCCCCGCAGCCATGGCTTCAGGTCGTGCTCTTCCAGACTGAACAGGCAGGTCCGGATTTTTCCGTCGGCAGTCAGACGAAGCCGGTTGCAATGACCGCAGAACGGCTCGGTCACCGGTGCGATGATACCAATCTCCCCGCGTCCATCGGCGAAGGCCCAACGACGGGCGGTTTCCGCTGGATTGGCCGGATTGGCCATCGGCACCAGGTCAAACTGCGCCTGCAATCGCTCGATGATCTTCCGCCCCGGAACGACCAGGTCCCGTTGCCACGCCCGCTTCGAATCGAGCGGCATGAACTCGATGAAGCGCAGGCTCAGACAACGTTCGCGCGCAAAGGCTGCTAGCGGCTCGATCTCATGATCGTTCAGCCCTCCGATGACCACCGCATTCACCTTGACCGGCGAAAAGCCCAGGCGCTGTGCCCGCTCGATGGCGTCCAGCGCCGCCGGCAGACCGTCGCGTCCGGTGAGCTTGCGAAACTGGGCGCGATCGAGCGAATCGAGACTGATGCTGACTCGCCGCAATCCGGCCGTCCGCAGGGCCTCTGCGTGGCGGGCAAAGAGGAATCCATTGGTCGTGAGCGCGAGGTCCTCGATTCCCGGAATCCGCGCCAGCGCCGCGACGAGCTGCACCACATCCCGACGCAACAGCGGTTCGCCGCCCGTTACCCGAACCTTGGTAATGCCCAACCCGGCCGCCACGCGAACCACGCGCTCCATTTCCTCGAACCGCAGAATCTGGGCTTTGGGCTTCCAGTCGTAGGTCAGGGGCACCGAGTCCGGCGGAAGAGGAGGGCGAACGGTAGCGAAGCGGGTGCGGTGGAAATTGGCGGCCTCCTCGGTCTCGGGCAGGCAGTACACGCAGCGGAAATTGCAGCGGTCGGTGATGCTGACCCGCAGGTCGCGCATCACCCGGCCGTGACCATCCCGGAGTTCGCCTGGCATTGTGGAGACACCCTATCCTGTTTCGGGCGAGCCGCCAGCTTGCCTTCGCGCGGTCGGGACAGGTCACTTTTTTGGCCGAGGTGCAGATCGCGGAAACCCAGGCCCGCGACGTAGCCCTGGGCCAGCCGGTCTCGGGTGCTGATTTCTGATCGACGACCTGGCACTTGGTACGGAATCTCCATCTCCTCGTTGCCTTCGAATCCCTCTTCGCTAACTGCCCATAGTGTAAACTCTCTTTCGTCTCTGGCTCACTTTTTCGGGGCTTCAAATCAAGGTATGACCAATCTGTAATACTTCTCTGGCGAGACGACTGGCAAAAAGAAGGGATTCGTCTCGTCGGTTGGCGAGTTCGTTCAGTTGGGAGAAATCAGGGAACTCGTCTCTTGCAGAACGAAGCCCGAGGTGGTCGGCGTCCACGATAGGGATATTTGCCCCTCCCCCGAGGGGGCCATCGTTAGTGTGGGAATGCGGAAACAGATAGCCTCAATCACATCATCGGCCAACGCTCTGAATTCCGCCGAGGCATAAGAAGCGACGATTGAGTTCACGATGATGTCCGCCGGTTTCTTGTTTAAAATCGTCGCCAAAATAGTCATATGCGCAACGTAGCGTCCCTCATCAATCACGTGAATCTGATCAGAATACAGATCCCATGCCGACGTCAGGAGCGTGTTTCGTCCCTGAACCGGATGGGCGCGCAGGCTCACGTCGAGAGCCGCCAGCACTTCGCCCACCGGAATGACGCCGATGAAGGTGGCCGGATTGTCGGCCTGCAACTTCTGCCTCAATTGGTCAAAAAAATGATGATTGGGGACTACCGTTTGATTCAAGTCGGCATAAACTGCATCCCACTGGGTCTTGTATGTTTCCTGCGTCGGGACCCTCGAGTTCGACATCCATGTCTGGTAGATGTAGATTTTGGTATGCACATTGGCGGCGTTGCTCTTGACCGAGTCGATCAGACGCTGAAAGCCGGCCGCCTCCGCCACGCCAATGGTGCCGTAATAGGATTGGATGGTCACATAATCCCACTCGTAATTGGGCAGAGCGTTGTCCCAGTTTCCAAAAAAGGAAACCGTACGCTTCACAACACCTTCAACCCCGGCTGGGTTGGAAGCGATGGCCGCCGCCGACTGCGAATGGTTGATATGCCACGCCACAGTGGGCGTCTGCTCGTTTCGCGCATACGAATTGGCCAACTTATCTGGGTCTGAGTACTCGGTCAGCGAGTTCCCGATGTGGAACCCCTTGAGCGAAGTGGCCGCTGAGGAGGTCATGGTGGTTGAAATGAGGATGGCCGCTGCGGCGACGACACGTCGAATCGAAAGCACCGTCCTTCCCGCGGGCTTGGCCCCGCAAAAGCGGAGAATCGAGGCGTTCGATGCGGCTTCAACGCTGAGGGACGGAAGGGCTAGCGTTTCTATGGGTGAACGTTCAAAAATAGCAATAGAATTAAGAGTTTGGTGCATGCTTTCTATAGGATAGTTGCGAGATGAAGTATGCTGGCTGGCTCAGCGCGTCTTTTCAAGATACAAAATGGTACACTCCCAAGCCAAACCGACCATGGTCTTTTCGATGGAACCGAGGTTGAGGTCGAGCATGGGACATCCACCCCCCCAACCTTTTTCGATAGACCTGTTCGACCTCGATCCATGACGCCCAGTTGGGGCGGGCTGGTGCGGCTGACGACACGGGCAAAGGGAATGGTGCGTCCGCCCAATACGGCCCGGAGTGAGCCAACTGATGACCCGCACTTGATCCTGTTGATGGGTCGGTTCTTCGATTTGATACAGTCGGGAACTACCGATCAGCAGTACGGGCGATCGTGGCTTTCGGCTCAAAAATTGAACGGGAATATTACATCGGCGGACCA
>CAYYSX010000114.1:0-17717 GCA_964474315.1 uncultured Verrucomicrobiota bacterium
ACTTGATGCTGGCACGCCGGTGGTGCGGTGAGGACACCGCACGCTACACGCACGTCCTTTCGCAACGATTGATATCATGGGGGGGCTAGACCGCCTCGAAGTCAGTCTGTTCCGAGCCTCGCGGCAGTTCCGCCCCCGATGCGTCCTCACGGATGGCCGTCCCCATCGTCGTTACGAGCGCCGCCTCCGGCAGCCGGGCGTCGTGCAGTATCTGCCTCAGCACGCGAGCCGCAGCCGGGTGGCGCAGCGCCGCGGCGGCCAGCCGGCTGAAATCCTCCTGCGCGGTGAAGCCTTCACGCTGGAACTCGCGCAACACCGGATCCGTGACCACTAATTCGGGCGCCAGGCCCAGCAGGCCCTCCCGCCACGTCCACGGCTCGGGATCGCCGGGACCCGGAGGCTGCGGGATTTCACCGATGGATTTGGCATAGCGCCGGGCAAAGTCGCGAAGGAGCTTGGCCACCTTGGCTTGAGCGTCCCGCTCCTGGTCAAAGAAGGACTGTGGCACGTAGGTCAACTGCCCCGTGATCGGGACGCGTTGCACTGTGTGGAGCACGGCCCCGCTCCCGAGCGTTTCTTCGATGACGACATAGACGACGTAGTTGCGGTCCGCGACACGATTGTTCTGCAGCGTGACGGTCAGTTGGTCGGCTTGCCAATGCACCGTGTAGTCCAACTGAACGTCCTCTTGCTGGGCGACCCGACGCTGCCCATTCGGCGGCTCGTCAGCATCGCTCCAGCCGACGAAATCCGACAGCTTGAGGTCGATGCCGATGCTACCAACACTGACGCTCGACAACGCCTTCGCCGTCGAAATCGAGCCCGCGCCGCCATTGCCGGCCCCCGCGCCGGCGCCCGGCGGTCCCGCGGCGCCGCTGCTGACGCCCGATTCCCATCCCGCGGCGCGGAGTGCCGCTTCCTTCAGGAGGCGGATGGCGAGATCGCCGGCAGCGTGAAGCGGCTTGACGGGAATCCACCAGTCGAAGGTGACCGCCTTCAACACGGCAGTGCCGCTGACTTCACGCGCCTCCGCGCTGGTCAGGCCTTCGATGAGCTTGAGCTCGCCAAGCGGAAGGGCCGTCGAGGTCACGAGCTTCTTGAATCCCGGCCGCGCCGGGTCGTTGATATAACCAACCTGGTGAAACGTGCCGTAGTCCTGCTCGGACCGCCAAGCCCCGGTGGCAGGCGTGAAGTTGGCGTGGAGCGTCCGCAGCCAAACCTTGTACTGCAGCTTGCGCTCCCGGCCGAGCGGCTGCGTGGTGAACCACGCCGTCGCCTTGTATTCTTGAGTTTCCCGCCGCGCCGGCGAGGTGATGACGCCGGTCAGCAGAATCGGCGGGCTCTCGACGACCACGTTCGAGGTCACCTGCTGCTTCCGCCGCAGCCACGCCTCGCCGCGGACCGTCTGGCTGCGATCCGGATCGGTCGCCTCGTGGCGGAGCGCGGCGACGAGGTGGATGAGGTTGAAGTAGCCGCTGCTGTAAAGCAGATCGACGTAATTCTGTTCGGCCACTGTGTTGGCGGCGGCGGCGCATTCCGTGGGGTTGGTGATGCGGTACCGGCGTCGGGTGGGAGGCGGCTGGTTGGGCGGCTCCCAGCCCAGCGACAGGACCGGCTCGTCGTAGCGTTCCAGCGTGGCCGGCGGCATCCAGCGGACGTCCAGCAGGCCCTGCTTCGCGTTCTCGGGACCCGGGAATTGGATCGCGGAGGCGGAGAAGGTCGGCGTGAAGAATGCGTCGTCGTGCGCGCGCAGGTCGAGCGCTCCCACCGCGAAGCGGGTGTTGCCCGGCAGGAGCTGGGGCGGCAGGCCGAACACGGATAGGTCGCGCACTTCGCTGGGGTCGATCCCCCAAGGGAGGCCCGTCGGTCCGGCATCGAACTGGGCGGCGGCGTAAACCGTTCGCGCCAGTCCCTCCCGGCGCAGGTTCTCGGCGAGGATTTCCAGGAGCAGGGCGAAGTCCGTGAGGTCCTCGCGGTTCTGCCGGGTCGATCGGAACTCGGGCGCCGCCGCTCGCAGCAAGGTCAGGTAGGTGGTCACGGCGTAGAGCGTCAGCGGCACCATGAGCCGATGATCGAACTGGTTGGCGCCTTGCGGCGGCAGGAACGCCGGCTGGGAGCCGCCGCTGGTGGGAAACGTGAAGAGCCGGTGGGCCATCCACGGCCACACGTGCTGGTATTCGTTCTGATCGAAGCTCGCGAGCCAGGTGCTGCTGTCCAGCAGGTTGCGCACGGCAATACCCGCGGCGGTGATCTGACTGCGCACGTCCTGCTGCCGCAGCGCGAGGGTAGCCGGGTCCGGCGGGGTGTTCTTTAACTCGACGACATAGTTGGCAATCGCGGCCAGCGCCGCCGCGAGCACGCTACGCTGGTTGCGCAGGTCACGCTGCTGAGCCTGAATTTCGAGCGATTTGATTTTGCGCTCGAGGTCGTCGAACCGGCGCGTGACCAGCAGTTCAAGGGCCGACGGTCCGCTCTTGAGCAGGCCCAAGAGCGCCGTCAACACCGCGAGCGCCGCGCCGACCACCGGCACGACTGAGCCGATCACGCTGGCGACGGCGCCGGCCGCCTGCAGGACGCCGATCAGGTTCTCTTTATCGGCGGCGGCCATGCCGATGCCGTCGAGGATCTTGTCGAATTTTTGGCGGCTCTTGGGATCGTCTTTGTCCGGCAGCGCCTTGGCCATGCCCTGAAAGGCTTTGGCGATGGCGTCGGGGTTGACGGGCAATCCGCCCCCGGGGGCCTGATAGACCGGCTTGCCCGGATCGGCGCCGTGGGAAAGGACGCCGTTGCTGTCCAGGTACAACCCGCCGCCCAAGTGAACGCTGAATTCTGGCTGCGCCATTTCTATGCCTCCGATTCTCCCTGACTGAAAGAAATTAGGTTTGGGGCTTGGTGGGAGACGGGAGATCGGATTCCACCAGACTCTGCTTCGGAATGGGTGTACCACGCGACTGGTTGCCGGGCAACGGTTGTTTCCCGGCGGGTCATGGGTGGCCATCCCGGACCCGGGTCGAGTTCTCCCGGCCTTTCAGGCCAACTTCCGAAGGAAGACTGGGTCAGAGACCGGACCGGGCCGGCCAGGGACAGGACATCTGTCTTGCTCTGATCGACCATCGCAAGCCAGCAAACCGGCTCTAAGGGCATCTTTCCGAACCACACCGTGACGACCGTTCGCCGATTCCGAACGCGGCATTCGCCGCTAACCGAGTGTGGGTTCGATAATTTATGTTATTGGGGAGTTTGTAGCTTAGACGATTCTTGGCGACCAGCTTTCCGCCGGGATTCTTGAGCAACGAAATCCGGAGGCTGGTGTCCGGGAAAAAGCGGGAGAGATCGCGCGCTGTGTCCCCGGCTGGCGGGTTCAATTAGAGGGTCGCCGCCCCGGTTGGCGGCCGCACGAATAGGCTGTCGAGCAGACCGGTCACGGCGCTCCAGTCTCCGCTCCGGGCGGCGACAGCGACATAGCCGTCCGGTCGGACCAACCACAAGCCTTCCGGACGATAAGGCACACGTACCGTCGGTTCGATCAGGCCGCCGTAACGATCGAGCAGATCGGAGGGCAGGCCCGCGGTTGAAGCGCAAAGCGCGAAACGTGGGGTGTCGCCCGCCCCGATCGGCGGTTCGTTCGCTCGAATCGGGGCGCGCTTCCCAGGCAACGGATCGTGATACCCCTGTTGCGCGTTGAGCGGGCTGTGGGCGTAGCCGACGGAAATCTCGGAAACGACGTCCGCGGCGAATCGGCGAACCGGTGGGAGGCCAAGAATAAGCGAGGCGGTCTGATTGCGCAGGAATTGGGCGACTTCTCCGGTTGCGGTTGCCACGGCCGTCATGCGACCGGTGGCCTTCAACACCTGTTCCGCAACGGGACCGCGTTCCGCTGTATAACTGTCAAGGATCCGGTCCGGAGCCATTCCACGCACCACCAGGGCGAGCTTCCAGGCAAGATTGCAAGCATCCTGCATTCCCGTGTTCATCCCCTGACCGCCCGCGGGGCTGTGAACGTGGGCCGCGTCACCGGCCAGGAACACGCGCCCGGAACGGTAATCCGCCACCTTGCGCTCGTTGATCCGAAAGGCCGAAAGCCAGACCGGCTCCGTGGCCAGCACAGGTCGGGAAAAACGTCGGTCCAACAGGGCCTGCACCTCGGCCAGGGTCGGGTCTGAACGACAGCCCGCGCCCTCGCTCGTGGCGCCGACATCGGCAATGACCCGATAGCGGTGTTCCGAGATCGGAAACAGGGCCAGCACACCGTCGGAATGCCAGACAATGGTGATTTCCGGCTTTCGTGGAATGCCCTTCAAATGCACATCGGCGAGAATCCAGTCCGTCAGCATGGTTTCACCGCGGAACTCCATCCCCAACGCATGCCGGACTGTGCTGTGCGCTCCGTCACAACCGATGAGCCAGGAGGTTTCGAGGGTTTCCTGACGTCCGTCGGGATGCTGAAGCACCGAAACGACCTTGTCCTGGGAGGTCGTGAAGCCGATCAATTCCACCGGGCGCTCGACCTTCACGCCGAGGCCGTATAGGAACTCATCCAACACGCGTTCGGTCTCGTTCTGCGGGATCATCAGCGCGTAGGGATACTTTGTCTCGAGGCCTTTTAGGGTGAACCCGGCGATGGTCCGTTCTCCCGTCGAGAGAACAACCGAATCCACCGGGTATCCGGCATGGACGAGACCTGCGCTGCAACCCGCCCTCTCCAATAACTCGAGCGAACGGCTCCAAATCACCAGTGCCCTCGACCTGTCTGTTCGTGCCGGTGCCTTGTCCACCAGGCGCACCCGTACCCCGTACCGGGCCAGTTCGATGGCCATCGTGAGACCGACCGGCCCGGCGCCAACAACCAAAACGCTGGCAGTCATAGACTAAGTTCCCGTTGCGAAAGGATTTTTTTGTGCGGGCGATGTCAAGAGGATCAAAATGAGTGTCCCTTGCTCGAGGGCGGCCAGCTCCCGCCTTCCCGTTCGAGTTGGCGCGATTCTGTCCATGCATGGCGCCTCACGCCCGCGCTAAT
Organism: uncultured Verrucomicrobiota bacterium; assembly: GCA_964474315.1. GTDB lineage: Bacteria > Verrucomicrobiota > Verrucomicrobiia > Limisphaerales > UBA9464 > UBA9464. The sequence goes on from CAYYSX010000114.1 coordinate 5,018, forward strand.
TCTCCACCCAAGTCCAATCCCACGGCCAACCGGAGGCCCACAAGGCCCGCGGAAACGGGTCGGCCGGCCTGGTCCGGAGAAACCGCTTTTCCGCGATCCACTCGGCATGGCCGTCGCTGAAGGACTGGTTGTGCCCTGCGGGCGTGTTGGCGTAGTTCACCGGACCGGAAACCGGCAGCGCCCCACGGATCCCATGATTGGAGATCCACGAGTTTTTGGAGGGAACGACTTGGGTGTGATCAGCGGTCAAAGGACCGACGGGATCTCCGCTCCGCGCCGGGGATCGTGTTCCGCGGAAGCGGGAGCCCGACAACCCCGTCAGGATCATGAAGTGGTCCACATGGAGAAGCCCCTTCTGGTCAAAGAGGCGCGGTGTGGAATCCAGTCGCGAGGGACACAACCAGACCGTCGCGGGACGCGCCTGTTTGATGTCCGCAGTGAAGTCCGCTTCCGAAGTTCGGATCCGGCCGCCATTCAATCCGTAATTCATGAGCACCACCGCCTGGTTGCTGCTCATGACGTAGAGCGCGTCCAGCCTCCAGGCCGTCTCCTGGTCGGCGGTGGGATAAAGGCCGCGGAAATCGTCGGCGTACATGGTGAAGGAGAGGGCCTGTCCCTTGAGGTTGGAGAGGCAGGCGATGCGCTTGGAGCGTTCCCGCGCCCGGGCGAGTCCGGGCAGGAGCATTCCCGCCAGGACGGCAATGATCGCCACGACCACCAGCAATTCGATGAGGGTGAACGCTCGGCGACCCGACGGCGCGTGGAGGAGGCCTTCGGTTGGGCGCATTTCCCTGGGATTCACGATCCGGGGGCTACGCCTCAGCCGCCAGTCGGTCAAGGCGGATTCACCGCGCGCGGTCGTTGGTCAGAGAGTTTCTGCGGCTACCGCGGTGTCCAAGCGCGACGGAAACCCCATCCCGCCAATCCCAGCGCAATCATCACGGCGCTCCACTCCGGCTCGGGAACGCTCGAATAGGCGAGCTGGAGGATCAGACCGCCGGGGCCGAAAAAGTCCGCCTCTGGTCCGAGAACGGGGATTCCGTTCGTACCGCCCATGGACATTCCGTTGTACGCGAAAGCGATACCCACGGGGTTCCGGGCGCTAAAGAAGTCCAGGGCCGGACCACCCAGCACGAAGGTCACCCCCTGCGCAGGGAACTCTGCTTCCAACAGTAGATTGCCTTGGGAGGGATCGTAGAGATACGGCGTATCGAAGGCGATGTGGATGTTGAACGGCTCCGCGGTCAGCGGGGAACCACCGCCGCCGGAGCTGCTCAAGGTCACCTCGCCCGCCCGCACGGTCGTAGCCGGACCTCCCAAGTTGTCGGCAAAGACCTGGCTGATGTCCTGCGCCATCACCGAAGTGGTCGAAAGCCGAAGCTCCAGATCCACCGACCAATCGTAGGAGTAGCCGAAGCCAGTCTGGTTGGGGCGGAAGGAGATTCCATTGATCAAGATCGAACCGGACGGGAGTTGCCCGGCGTCCATGATCTGCTGATAACGCATACCCAACGGGGTCTGCGAAAAGGTCAGGAATGGGCTGTTGAGACTGCCGGATCCGTCCGTGGTAGAGAGACTCTGCGGGACGGCAAAGAGGGCCGCGTTGACGTGAGGTCCCAGGGCCAGACCGCAGGCGGCGAGGGTGATGACGAATTGAGGTTTCATGGAGGATTCTGGGGAGGAGGGGAGAGCTGTTGACCGGCCTTCGGTTTGGTTTGGGAAGTCTCAGTCTTTCATGGGAAAGCCGGATTTCGGGAGGCCGCAGCCGCTCCTGTGCGGCCGGGGTCGGCGGGTTGGAGATCGAAATCCACACCGCCGGGCGTCCACACCATGAGCTGGGCAGGCATCCACATCCGGTAAAGCCGGATTGGACACCACCAATGACAAAAAATCTTTAAGCAGGGACAGAGTCTCTGTCGGCGGGCGACGAGACTGGGAGCGGGTGGAGCGGGAAAGTGGAGCGAGGGTCGGCTGACTTCGAGGCCGTAGCGGTGTGAACCTCCGGTTCTTCAGCGATCATTGCGTGCCGACGGAAATCACCGCCGACCTCAGGAGCGCGGGCTACACGGTCACCGTGGAAGATTCCCGCTCGTCGTGACCACCGGAGCTACTGCGCTTGGGGGGAACCTTTTCCCTCGTGCGGTGTTGACCCTGAACGCCAAACGCGGATTTTTCGCTCATGAAACTCACTCGATCTGTCCGACACATTACCCGGGCCGGGTTCACCCTCATCGAGATCATGATCGTGGTCATGATCATCGGGCTGCTGGCGATGATCGCGATTCCCAACATCAACGGGTCGCTCGCGACCAGCCGTTACAACGCGATCATCAACAACCTGCGCGTGATCGACAACCAGAAGCAGCTCTGGGCCGCCGACCAGAAAAAGGGGGACAACGACACGCCGACGGAAACTGAACTCGCCCCCTATTTCTCCAACGGCAGGTTCCCCACTTCGGTCATGGGCGAAGTGTACAACATCAATTCCGTCGGCACCCCGCCCACGGTCACGATCTCCTCCCGCCTCAAAATGCCCAAGCAAACTTTCGAGGCGGGTTCGACCATCGGCCTGCCCGACCAATGACCCGTTCGACGCGCCGCATCGAGTGACCTTCCCGGGTGACCACGGCGGACCGCCCCCGCTCCGTCAGCCTACCACGCCCGCTCAATCGAGCGCCGCTGCCAGAGGAATTCGAACATGTTCCCCTCGTGCGGCTGGTCCCAGGAGATCGCCATGGTGGAAACCGGTCCGATGTTCAGTCGTTCGATGTGGGGATAGGACTCCAGCCGGACAATGAATTCCGGATCCTTGGTGATAGCCGTGCAGGCGAGCGTGTAGCCGATCTGGGACAACATCTCCTCTGACGGACACGTCACCACACTGGCGTACGGGCACAGAAACTCCCGGTTCGCCAACGGATGCGCGAAGCTGTCACAGCGAACCACCGTGGGCCGCAAATACGTGCCGCCTTCGAACACCACCTTCCGCGGCCCCTGACGATACCGGGCCGTCACCTCCTCGGCGCCGGGCGTTGTCAACCCTTCTTCAATCTGTCCGTCGATGAAGTCGGCCATCTTCGGATTGGCAAATCCCGAGAGTCGGGCGTTCTCGTCTTCCGGTCGCGTCGGCTCCACGGGTCCTAGTTTCTGGGCCAGCGCGTCGGCAATCTCGGCCGCCTGCCGGGGAACGACGATGGCGCTGGCGTTGATACAGGACCGTCCTCCGTTATCCGAAATCGCGCTGACCATCACGTCGAGGTAATCGCGCCAATTCTCAATCTGGTCCTCGCCAATGAGGATTTTGCTCCAGCCCGGACCGTGAATCTGGATGGCGGGATTGTTGGCGTACTGCTGCGTGGTGGACTGGTCGCCGAAAATCAGCGCGCGACCACAGGAGTTCAGGATCGTCGCCGCCCCCTCGTGGTCGGTCGGATAAAAGCCAAAGGCCTCGGCGGGAACACCGGCAGCAATGAACGATTGGATCAGGCGGTAGGGCGTCCACGGTTCCTCCCGACCCGGTTTGATGACCACCGGGGTTTTGAGCGCGAGGGAGGGAAGCCACAGGGAATTTACCGCGGGCGAGTTGCTGGGCATGACCAGTCCCAATGCCTGGCAGGTCGGGAAAAAGCTGAGCTTGGTGCCGAACTGTTCGCCAAACCCGCGGTCCAGCAGGGTCAGGTCGAGGCCGCGGGAGAGGCCGTTGAGGACCACGGCCAGGTGGGTCAGCGCGTAGTGAATCTTGGCCATGTTGCGCTTCACCATCGCGTGCGGGAGGCCGCTGGTGAGACTGAGCGTCTCGACATACTGCCGGGCGGTTTGGGTGTGCCCGCCGTCACCGAGCGGCAGGGTGCCGCCGAGGAACAGATCGCCCGCCTGGGCGGAAAGATCGATCAGTTCGGCCACGGAGAACTTCCTCAACGCCTCGCGGGAAGGACCGAGCCGCACCAGATCGCGCTTGAGAATGCCGCCGTTGACTTGGGACACCACCGCGAGCGTTTCTCCGCTGCGGTGGTCCTTGACTTCAATCTTGTCGAGGGAGGCGTAACTCCGGCCCATACGCAGCGCCGGCAAATGAGGAATCGGGTCCGACATGGCGTTCGAAAATTGGTACGTCTGCGTAGTAGTGCCAACAGAAATCCATTCGTCGGTCTGGCAAGGCTGCCGCGCCGCGGCGGCCCGCGTTCCACGCAGAGCGCAGGAACGCGGCAGTGGGCAGTGCCGGGTCGATGGTCCGGTGGTGCGACCGGGGCCGGGTGGGGTGTGAGTTCTTCGACGCCGCTCCGCAGGAGGCCGCCCGGCGGGTGGGGACCGCGCCATCGCGCTATCCCTTTTGCGCTCTGAGAGTTCTTTCGGGGTAATTCCATCTACTTCTTACCGAATGAGCGGGTTGTCGTGGCCTCCATCCAACGCAGTCGGGTAAGTTTGCCCCATGCATGTCGCCGATGTCTTGGAAACCTGTTTGTATGCCGACGACCTCCCGGCGGCCGAACGTTTCTACCGTGACGTGCTGGGACTTCGTTTCGTTGTGCGGGAGGAGGGCCGGCATGTGTTTTTGCGCTGTGGCCGGGGGATGTTGCTCCTGTTTCGTGCGGCAGAGACCTTGAGTCCGGACTCCCGGCTGCCGCGGCATGGAACCACCGGACCCACCCATGTGGCGTTCGCCGTGCCCGCGGCAGAGCTGGATTCCTGGAAAGCGCAGTTGACCAGCGCGGGGGTGGCCATCGAGCTCGACCATTCCTGGCCGAATGGGGCCCGTTCTCTCTATTTCCGTGATCCGGCCGGGAACAGCCTGGAGCTGGCTTCACGCCAGCTCTGGGGTTGGCGCGAACTGTCTTGAGCCAGGTCCTCCACCCGCTGCGTTTTGGCCGTTGAAACTGGAGGTCCGGCCTCGAAAACTCGCCGCATGGCGATGCGTCCAACGGTCACCTTCAATGGTTCCACGGCTCCGGAAGTTTCCCGGTTTATCCGCGAACAGGTCGATGATCTCAGCCTGCTTCGGCGCGTCATTGTCGAACGGGAACAGACGCGGGTGCTGGATGTGAACCGCAGCGAACTGCGGTTCCCAGGGATTAGCTACGGCCATCCGCTCCTGCCGGTGGTGCTTCGGGAAGCCGGGGCCTCGTTCAATCCCGCCACGCTGGGCAACCCTCCCGCCACCGAGGACGGGGTTCGCGAGTTCCGAGTTTCCGCCAAGTATCCCTGGGCGCACGATCGGATCGCCTGAACGGGGTGTACCGCAGGCCTTTCCGGTCTGCGGTACGGGGGCGCATCTCCGTTTTTGTCGAACGGGCGGACCGAAGAAGGGCGTTCGGAAACGTTCCCAAAGGCTCGCTCCTGTGCTGGCCTGAAAGGCCTGGAGACAATTCGGTCGGCCTGAAATTCGACCGCCCAAGACACGTTCAAAGGGGGCTGTCCCTCCACAGACAGTCCCCCGTTTCGCTAAAAACTGAGATGCGCCCGCGGTACGGTCTCCTTCCCGCCGAGGATCGACGAGGACGGCGGCTTCGGCTGTGATCGCCGGGTGGACCCCCTGCTCATCGTGCTCACGGGCACGGCGGTGATGATGGTCAGCCTGGTCGGGCTTCGGCTTCATGCGTTCCTGGCCTTGGTCTTGGCAGCGTTCGTGGTCTGTGTGCTCACACCACCTACGGCACGGCAGGGTCAGCTTCTGCGGGAGTCCGCGGTGGCTGCGACCCTGGAAGTCCAGCCCGCTGGTCTTCAAGTGACCGCCGCAGAGGCGAAGGTACTGCCGGCTGGCGCGGTGGTGTTGTTTCAGTGGGACGGTGGGCGGATCATTCGGCTGGAGGACGGGGTCCTGATTCCTACGGCGACCCATTCCAGCCGGCTGGAGCACACGGGGGACGCCGCCGGCTTGCTCTCCCGAGGGGCTGTCCAGGTCGTCTCCGCGGCCGCTTGGAAGCGGGCGGAAGACCGGAGCCGAGACCATCCCTTGGAGCGGGTGGCTGAAGGCTTTGGAGCGACCTGTGCTTCGATTGGCCTCTTGATCATCCTGGCCTCGGTGATTGGGGAATGCCTCACGGGGAGTGGCGCGGCGAGCCGAATTGTGCGTTGGATTCAGGATGGGTTCGGGGAACGTCGCGCCCCTCAGGCATTGGCAGGCAGCGCCTTCCTGCTCGGGATTCCCGTCTTCTTTGACACGGTGTTTTACCTGCTGATGCCGCTGGGGCGGGGATTGGCGGCGCGAACCGGACGGGACTTTTTGCTTTATACCTTGTCGATCGTGGCGGGAGCGACCATGGCGCATTCCCTGGTGCCGCCGACGCCCGGGCCTCTGTTTGCGGCCAAAGAGTTTGGGGTATCGCTGGGAGCCATGATGGCCGGCGGAACGGTGGTCGGCGTGCTGTCGGTGGTGGTGGGTTTCTTTTATGCGCGTTGGGCGAACCAACGTTGGCCGTTGCCCTTGAGACCGATGGTGGGTGGGGAAAGGATGGAACCCAGGGCCAAGCCGGGCACCCTGGCCGTCGAGAACCCACCGCCGTTGGGTTGGGCCGTGTTGCCGATTGCGCTGCCCGTGGGTTTGATCGCCGTCTCGGCGACCTGGACGGCGGTGGCTCCCGAAGCAACCTCCCTGGGCCGGTTGATCCAGTTTCTCGGTCATGGTCCCATGGCCCTATTATTGGGAACGGTGGTGGCAGTTCTCCTTCTGGTACGAAGTTTTGGTTGGCGCTGGGGACCGTTGAAGGAGGCCCTGGGAGGCGCGGTGGCTAGTGGCGGAGTGATCCTGCTGATCACTGCGGCCGGCGGTGCGTTTGGGGCGGCTTTGCGCCAGACGGGAATCGCTGGGGAACTGGCCCGGTACTCGGATGGAGGCGGATTTGGCCTGTTGCTGGCGGCCTTTGGAATCACCGCGGCTGTGCGGATTGCGCAAGGGTCGGCCACGGTAGCCATGCTGACTGCGGCGGGTGTGGTCGCCCCGGTGGCCTTGGCCGCGTCGCTGCCGTTTCACCCGGTTTATCTGGCCTTGGCCGTCGGATGTGGTTCGAAACCAGTGCCCTGGCTGAACGACAGCGGTTTTTGGATCATCGGCCGAATGTCCGGCATGACCGAGGCGGAGACGTTGAGAAGCGCCAGCGTGATGATGAGCTTGATGGGGTGCGTGGGATTTGTGCTGGTGTTGCTGGGAGCGTGGTGGCTGCCACTGAAGTGAACCGAGTCATCCAGTCCTTGCCTTCCGCAGGCCCCGGGAGTTAGCTTCATTACAAGCCCGCATTCATTAACCAAGTCCAACCATGGTTCTCTCCATGCATCGGCGGGGTGTCCCGTCCGGCCGCCGATCCCCGGCTGCCTTCACCTTGATTGAGCTCCTCGTGGTGATTGCCATCATCGCCATCCTGGCCGGCATGCTGCTGCCGGCGCTGGCCAAGTCGAAGACCAAGGCCCAGGGCATCGCCTGCCTCAACAACCTCAAGCAACTCAACCTGGCTTGGTACCTGTATGCCGATGACCACCAGGAACGCCTCGTTCCCAACGGCACGGGCGCCCAGATTGGCTGGGTCCAGGGCTGGCTCCAGACTCCGCAGGAGGCGACCAACACGGCGATGCTGATGGCGCCGCGGGGCATGCTCTGGACCTACAACCAATCGTTGCCCATCTACAAATGTCCCGCCGACCGCAGCGTCGCGCGCATCGGTTCCCGGTCCTATCCCCGCGTCCGTAGCGTCTCCATGAACGGCAACATGAACGGGGACAGTTGGTACACGGCGGAAATCCAACGGACGCATTTCACCTTCAAGAAGTATTCCGCCCTCATCCGTCCGGCGCCGTCCCAGGCGTTCGTGTTTCTCGATGAGCATCCCGATGCCATCGACGACGGCTATTTTCTGGTGTTCGTGAATCGGCGTCATCTGTGGGGCAACATGCCGGCCAACTACCACAATGGCGCTTGCGGCTTCTCCTTTGCCGATGGTCACGCGGAAGTCCGGAAGTGGGTCGATCCCGATTCCAAGGCGATCAAGATCGCGGCGAATCCCCGGGGGCCGAATGACGTGCCCTGGATCCAGGTCCGCACCAGTGCCCCGATCAATCCGGATACGCCCTATCCGCCCTGAACAAAAAAAACGGCCGCCACGATTCATCGCGACGGCCGGTCGAAACGGCGGGCTTTACCCCCAGGGCAGGCAGCTTGGTCTTACCAACGCACCACCAACTTCCCGTCTTCGACCGTGATGCTGGTGAGGGTCACGGCGGGCGAAATGGTCAGATATCCCTGGCTGCTCCCGGCGGGAATGGCGGCGGTGATGACGCGGTTGGCTTCGTCCACCACGATGTCGGTCAAAACGTCGCCGGCCAGACCCGCGGGAGGCGTGCCGGAAACCTGGAGAGACGGAACGGTGATCTTGATCTCATCGACGTAGAAGGTTCCTGAACGCGCAGTCGTCTCGGCCGTTCCTTCCCAACCTTGCACCAGCAGGCGCCACTGCACGAGGTTGCCAATGTCCACCGCCGACGTGTCGCCGAAGCTGCTGAGGGGCGCTTCCACCATGATCCACTCGCCGGAGGTCACGATCGACGGGGAAGTCACATGGTGGATCACGGCTCCGTTGGCATCATAGAAGGAGAGCCAGAACGAGGTCCCGGCGTCAGTTGCATCGGCGAGAGAGGGGTCGCCCTTGAACTGGAACGACGCCACGGCGTTGGCCGGAAAGGAGAAGGGACTGACGGCCTGGGAACGAAGGCTTCCCCACGGGTATTGCCCCGCCGAGAAGTCCACCGCGAGACGAAGGGCCTGGTTGCCTTGCGGCGCCGGGGTCTCCAAGGAGGCCACCGAGACGGTCGTAGCCGGGCTGTTGACATAGGAATAAAAGCCCGTCAGGGCGGCGGTGTCGGCGTATCCCTCGAAATCGTCGATCAAGGTCCGGGGCTCAGCGGGCAGCGGGAATTCGTTGAGCGGCGTATCGCGTATCATGAGCTCATCGATGAACACCGTAGCGGTGTACTCGTCGATGGCGGCCTCGCTTCCGTATTGGAAGAAGGCGAACCTCACGATCTGCCCAAGGTTGGGCAGGCCGGGCGAATTCCACGGCTGCTCCATGGCGGTCGCCGAAAAATTGAAAACGATCCATTCGTCCGTGGCCGGAACTTCGGTTCCCCAGCGACCGAAATTGCCGTCCGTGTCATACGCGTAGAGATAAATGTTGTGGAAATCGGCCGTAGCAAACGCGGGATCGCCTTTGATCCGGAACGTCAGGTACTGGCCGGACCCAATGGAAATCGGTGATTCGAGAAGGGGCCCCGAAACGGATTCCGTGGACCACTCGGACGAGGCGAAGGTGAACTCCAGCTTCATCGACTTCTGCCCGCTGGCCCGGGGCGAGACCTCGTCGGAGGTGCTGACGATGGTCCGGAGACTTCCCAGCCAGGCGGCCTGGATCGACTCATCGTCGGCATACTCGAAGGCCTCGACCATCTGCTCCTGCGGCGTTCCCGAATCGATCAGCGGAGAGTTTCGTATCGTCAGGTCATCGACTTCGATGGTGGCGGTGTAGGCCGGGATTTCCTGCTCCGAGCCGTACTGAAAAAAGGCGAACTTCACGATCTGCCCGAGATTGGGCAGGGCCGGCGAATCCCAGGGTTGCTCGATGGTGTCCGCCTTGAAGTTGAAGATCTGCCACGCCGCGGTGGCGGGCACCGGAGCACCCCAGCGACCGAAGTTGCCGGACGCGTCGTAGGCATACAGGTAAAGGTTGCGGAAATCGGCCGCGGCAAAGGCTGGGTCACCCTTGACGCGGAAACTCAGGTATTGGCTGCCGTCGATACCGACGGGGCTGGACAGCTCGGGGCCCGTCACGGTCTCGGTGGTGAACGCCACGGAAGGGAAGTTGAACACCACCTTCATTGCAGTGCTGCCCGGGGAGGCTTCGGCCACCGCGTCGGAAAGGCTCACCGTGGCATTGGCGCTCGCCTTCCAGTCGGCCGTCAGTTCTTCCGCACTGGCATATTCGAAGGTCTCCACCACCGACTCCTGAATGGGCGGAGGTTCCGGCAACGGAGTGTCCCGCACGGTCACGTCATCCAGATAAATGACCGCGCTATATTCGGGAATGGCGGTCTCACTCCCATACTGGAAGAAGGCGAACCTCACGATCTGCGTGAGGTCCGGCAGTTCGAAGGAGTCCCACGGTTTTTCCACGGTGGAGGCCACAAAATTCATGACCTGCCAGGTGTCCGTGGTGGGCACCGGCGCGCCCCAACGACCGAAGTACCCGTTCACGTCATAGGCATAGAGGTACAGGTTGCGGAAGTCGGCGGACCGGAACGCGGGGTCACCCTTGACGCGGAAGCTGACATACTGTTCCGGACCGATGGCGATGGGTTCAGGCAACTCCGGCCCCCTGACGACTTCCGTCGTGTTCGCGGTCGAGGGAAACCAGAACTCGACCTTCATCGCCATGGTTCCCTCGGACTGTGGGGATACGGCGTCCGAGGCGCTCACGAGGGCGTTGGCGCTTCCCGTCCAGGCGGCGATCAAGTCGTCGCTGGTCGGGTATTCGAAGGTTTCGATGACGGTCTGCGCCGCGGCGGTGGAGACCCACGCCGCGGAAAGCACACCGATTTGCAGATAGGATTTAATGCTCACAACAGTCCCGTCCTTTGCCGACAGAGGGAAGTCGTGTCAAGGAACGGACGCGATTGGTTGTGCTAAAGGTTCCCCGACCGCTTTCCTCTCCGCGTCCGCCGCTCCTCCGTGGTCCTCATGGATGGCCCATCCTCCGTGGTAGCTCGGGAGTTACCCCGCTTGCAGGGCAATCCTTGAAACGCCCGGGCGCTCATTCTTCCCCGGCACTTTCCGGCAGAGCCCAATGCGTGCCAAAGCGCCAGTGCTCGCCCAGCACCTGCACCAACTCCTCGGGCGAGACCGGTTCTGCGAGAAGTTCCCGCACGATTCCTGCGGCAGTGGATTCACCCAATGGAGCGAAGCCCAGAAGACGCCGGATCTGAACGAATCGTCCCAGTAGCGGATCCCCGTCGGGAGCTGGGGTTCCCGCCTGAATCCAGCCCAGCACCGTGGCGATCTCGGCTGGGTTCACGTCGGCCAGCCACTCACCGAATACCTCCGCCCGCGCCGAATTATCGAAGCCCGGCGCACCGAAAACGTCCCGGCAACGCGCGGCAATCCGTTCCTGACGGGCCGTCGTGGACTCCGATTCCCCGGCGGGCGGGGTGGCGTGGAACGGTGTCCCCGGAGTAACCCGCCCGACTCGAAATTGAAACGTCAACGAATGGACCGGAGTGGCGCCAGAATGGGAACACAACCGCCAACCGGCGGAATCGGGATCCCATTCCAAGCCGAGTGACAGGGTCACGGATTCCGCTTCCAGACGGATTCCCGACGGCAGCGGGCTTTCCGCGGCGAGAGCGGAGGCAATCTGCGCCCGCAATTGTTGAAGGGCGTCGCTCAATGGATTCACCCGTCCAGGTTGAAGCGGGATGACGCCGATGACCAGCCGCAGCCGACCGACCTTCCTCTCCATCCCGCGTCCCTCGACTCCGTGCCGAAGGTGAAACTTCCCACCTGAAGCGGAGTTCCAATGGCCTGCCTCCTTGGTCATGGACACCGAAACCACGCCCGTCCCACGTCGCCAGGTCACCTGGTGGGGATTGGTGGAGGCGGCCGGAGTGCTGGCCGGACTGGCGACTGTAGCCGGACTGTTGGGACGGGTGGGTTGGGCCTTCGAACTCGTTTCGCACTTCCAGGTGCAGCTCGCCGTCACGTTCGCGGTCCTCGGATGGCTCGCTCTCCTGGGCCGGCGTTGGGGAATGGCGGTGCTGATGCTCATCGGGGCGACGGTCAATGCCGTGCCCGTCAGCCTGGCGGCACGTCCTCAAGGTCGGCCCGCGCACGAAGGTGACCATCTCGTCCGCCTGATGGCCCTCAACGTTCACACCGCCAACACGCGGTCCGACCTGGTGCTGGAGGCGGTCCGCCAAGCCGATCCAGATGTTCTCCTGCTGTTAGAGGTGAATGACCGTTGGATGGCGGAGCTGGCCCCGTTGCGGTCCAATTACCCGGTGGTTTTGGCCGAACCCCGGCCGGATAATTTTGGGTTGGCCTTGCTGAGCCGATGGCCGATTCGGCAGCAAGAAGTCCTTGAACTGGGTGAGGTCCCTGTGCCCTCGCTCGCGGTCGAGCTGGCGCTGAGTGACCGCGAGTTTTGGCTGCTGGGAACCCATCCGGTGCCGCCGGGAAGTCCGGGAGAAGCCGGGGAACGCAACCACCAGTTGAGGGCGATTGCCGATTGGGCTCGGGAGAAAGCGGGACCCACCATGGTGTTGGGCGATCTCAATGCTACGCCCTGGAGTCCATACTTTCGCGATCTACTGCGGGACAGCGGCCTCGTGGACGCGAAACCTGCCTGGGGATTGTTTACCACCTGGCCCGCTCAATCTTGGATGCTGCGGCTGCCCTTGGATCACTGCCTCGTGTCGCCCGACATTGGGGTGATCGCCCGGCGGGTGGGCCAGAATACCGGCAGCGATCATCTTCCGATTCATCTCCATCTGGCGATTCCGCCGCGCTAAGGACGCGAGGAATGATCAGAAACTGGGATACGCCCTGCGCCGGGGGGGCATCTTGACACGGTCCTGACCGGGACGGCGATCGGGAGCCGGGGCGAAAGCTCCAACAGCCAAATCCCAAGCTCCAAAGAAGCTCCAAGGACCCACGTCCAAGCGCTCCGTC
>CAYYSX010000115.1:0-8544 GCA_964474315.1 uncultured Verrucomicrobiota bacterium
TGTAGAAGGTGTGCTGTTGGTGGGTCAGCACCTTGACGGCGGGTCCCCAAGGCCCGGTCGGAGCATCCGCTTCGGCGTACCAGAGTTCACCCAGTGGTGAGGGTTGACCACCCGCCTGGAGGAAAACACTCACCCAGCGCTGACGCCACGGATGCCATCCCATCCCGCCCGAGTGAACGCCGGTATGCGGACGCACTCGTTCACCTGAACCAGCCACCGCCAGCTCTTCCTGAGGCGTAATCAACTCCCACGTGGCGGGATCCTGCCAGGCTTCGAACTTCGCGGGACAACGCAGCGTGGGAAACGGATGGGCGAACAGCATCCATTCCCGGCCCGCTGCATCCTTCCAAGGCACCGCGTGGCCCCGCGGCAACGGCGGTGGTTGGGGGGCCTCTTCGGATCGAGTCCAAAGCACCTTCAGTCGGTCGAATCGAGACTCCGGCTCGTTCCACACCGCCAGGCCCCACTCATATTCCTCCAGAAATCCGCGGACCTTCATGTAGCTACCGACCAGGCGCGGCGTGCCCGTCCGGTCCGGCAGGCTGACCATGGCCGTGACCCACGTCGGTCCACTCCCCGGCATCGGAGCCACCCCCCGAGGCCGACCCCGATCGTCGCGGAAGTAGTTGAAGACGATTCGGACCGGCGGCTCGAAGGTGTCGAGCGGCAACCAACCGGTGGTCGCTGCCGAACTGTCGAAGATGCCCAGCGGATACTCCGGAACCGTGGTATCGCCCCACAGCCAGAACCGCCGATCGCGATGCACCGCCGTTTGAACACTGTCGCATCCGAAGACGCCCGTCTCCTGCCAGTCGAGCTCCCGGCCGGTCTGCTGGCTTTCGGCAAAAAGCCCGCCGCCAGTCAGGCGTCCGAGTCGCCGTGCGATCATGGTGCGGAGCACTTCGATCCGATGAGTTTGGCCCGCTTCGGGTGTCAGCCGGAGGCCGCGGTTGCCAAAGCCGTCCGCCGGCAACTCGTAGCCATCACTGGTCACTTGGAAAAAGGTTTCGCGGCCCATCACCTCGGGAAGATCCACCGCCACGACCCCGGCGTTGTCCGTGACCAACGTCACCTGATGGGTGGTCGTCAACCGGACCAACGGCACCGGCCAGCTCGACCCCTTCTCGACCACTTCGAGACGAAAGGGTTGGCCGGCGTTCAGGGAAACGGAGACCAGTCCACTGACCAGGAGCAGTGCCGAGCGCATGGGCGACGAGACCCAGGGCGGTTGTTATTTGGCCGGAGCCGTCGTCCCCCCGGCGGGCGTAACGGTCCTCTGAATGACTTCGTCGGGACGGAGGTTCTTGTCGCCCGCGTTGGGGAATTTCACCGTCGGTTGCGCCCGGCTCCATTCCTCCGGCGTCACCTGCTTCACTTCCTGCACCAATACGAAGGTCCCCTTCTTATTGCCGATGATGAAGTCCGGCCGGCCATCGCCGCTGACATCCGCCACGCCAATCTGGCGGCCCACGCCCGAATCGTTGTCGATGAGGTGCGGCACCCAATCCACCGTTCCATCGGCACTGCGCACCAGACGGAACCAGTACAGCACGGCCGGCGCCCCCGGATCCGGATCACCCGTCGGGCCATGGGCCCAGAAGCATTTGCCGGTGACCACGTCTTTCAACCCATCGCCATCGACATCCACCAATTCCACCGCATGAAGTTGCGAGAAGGTCACGCCATACCGGTTCTCCTCGGGTTCCTTGTTCATGAACACATGCGCCCGAAACTGCGGATGCCCGTCGGCGTCCCGTTCCGCCAACTGCTCATACCAACCCAGCCCGTATCCATGGGCGGCGATGCTGGTGATCACGTCGTTTCGCCCATCACCGTTGACATCATAGACGTACATCTGCGCTCCCCCACCCGGGCTGAACGGGGCCGGGTGGCGTGTCCACGCCTGGCTCCCGGCAGTGGCGGGCTGTTCCCACCAGCCTCCCTTCTCCAAAATGTCCTGGCGCCCGTCGCCATTGACGTCTCCGAAGCCGAGGCCGTGGGTGAAGTTGCCCCATTGGCCGTTGCCGGAAATCGGTGTGAACGTCCACTTCTCCGTGACCTTTTCCCAGTTCGGTGACGCGTAGCCGAAGTTACCTCCGTGATTGCACAGGATCTCTGGCTTCCCGTCACCGGTGATGTCCGCGAAGGTCGGCGACTCGTTGTCCACCGCGTCGAACACCTGGTGACGCATCCAATGTCCGGCCGCCCCGCGCGGATTGAGGTAGAGATAGGCGGGGGTTCCTGGCAGCCCAAAGGTCAGCACATCGTTCCAGCCATCCCCATCGAAGTCGTACACGAAGGAAAAGAAGTTGTCGTTCGAGTAGGCATTCTTCCGTCCCAAGGCGCCTTCAAACCCCGGCACGGCTTCCTCCGTGCCATCCGCCTTCTTCAACGGGAAGGTGGTCCGGGGTGGATAGATTTCATGCCGCCGGACAAAATCCGGTCCTTCCCACCAATACGGCCCGGACACCGCATCCGGCCGACCGTCGCGATTGAGATCCCCGAAGTTGGCTCCCTCGCTCCAATAGTACTTATCCAGATGCACTTTCTTGAAGGAATGCAGCGTCTCCGCGGCCCCAGCGAATGGAACGACAGCCACAGTCAACGGGATCACACACGCCATGGACAACTTCATGACCGTTGTCTCGCAGGGTGGGCTCAACAGGTCAAGCCGGACGGAGGGGGCGCAGCTTGAATCGGTCCTTCCCGCCAGAAACAGGGGACGGGAGCGGGCGGATCGCTCGCCCGGGGGAAGCTGGAGGTTGGGGCACCTATCGCGGGGGGCGAAAGTTCAAAGCTCAATTCGTGAGCCGACTGGAATTGATGAACTCGGTCACTGTCGGGTGAGCTGTTTCTTCCGGTTGGTGCGGTAAGCTGTACCGCAGGCCTCCAGGCCTGCCGTTCCGCAGGTTTTTAACCTGCCCGCCCGGTCCACGGGCAGGCTGAAAGCCTGCGCAACAGCCGACAGGAATGTCTGCGGTACGGACCGACTATTTCTCGATGACCAAGCGGTCCCGGAGCACGCCGTCGATGTCATACGCCCGATACACCAGCCGGTTGCCGCTGATCTGGAGATCGAGCACTTGATAGAGCGGGACGTTGGTCAGCCCCACTTCCGTGTAATCACGTGGATCCTGGGGGTATAGCTTCGTCCCGGACACCGAGACAACGTACACCGTCCCGTCCTTCGGCGTGGCGACGCGCTGGTTGGCTTTGAGAGGATAGGTTCTTAGATAAGCATGGTCGTGGCCTTGCAACGCCAGATCGACATGATGCCGATCGAATATCGGAGTCCAGGCATCGCGCAGCTCGACGTTGTCCCGACGGGGCGCCGAGGAATAAGCAGGGTGATGATAGGACACGAGCTTCCACGTGGCCTGGCTGCGAGTGAGTTGATGCTCCAGCCATTCCGTTTGCGACGCGGGCGGCAGGTTGCTGTCCAGGATCACGAACAACGCGTTGCTGTATTCGAACGAATAGGCCCGGCCCGGTTCCACGTTGGCCGGTCCATTGGTCGGAAGCGTGAACTGGCGCAGGTACAGCGTGGGATGGCCGCCTTGGTTCTCGTGATTGCCAATCACCGGCACGAGCGGGCGCCGATCGAACACGCTCCGGGAATTGTGGAAGAAGCTGTCCCAATCGTCCCGTTGGTTGCCGCGGTCCACCAGATCACCGGCCATCAGATAGAAAGCGGCATCGGGCCGGGTGCGGAAGGCCTGCTGCAACAGGGTTCCCCAGCGGTCGAGACCGTTCTGGGCGTCCCCCATGTACACGAAGGCAAACGGCATTACTCCGGCCGGGGCGGTGGTGAACTCGGCAAACTCGGTCCAGCCCGCCCGGGTGCCATCTCCCACGGCGTACAGATAGGTCGTGCCCGGCTCCAACCCGGTGAGGGTGGCCGAGAACCGGTGAACTTCCGGCTGGTTCACCAAATAAGGATCGACCAGTCGGACCGGTCCCGTCGCCCGCATCTCCCGCGGGGACACCGGACGCGGCCGGAAATGGTCGGACCGTTTCACCCAGGCGACGCGTCCGCGTTTCACCGCGGTACTGGTCCGCCATTGGATGGTCTGCGTGGTTGGCGGGTTATCCGACCAGGTTAAAACGACCTGGTCCGGTTGGCGGGTGGCGGGATGCGCGGTCCAACGGAACAGGTTCAGCAGCTTCCCGGCATCGCGTCGCGCTCGTTCCGTACGGATGAGGAGTTGTCCGGCCAGGGAGGGTGGCAGGTTGGTCACGGTGTCGTCGCGATCCACGAACGGTTTCACCCCGGGCTGCAGTTCGGCGAGCCGCAGTTGTCCCGGATAGAACTGGTCGAGGTGGAGCGCCGTCCCCGGTGTTTCCGGGCGGACCGCGATGAAGTAGTGGTTGCCGCCGCCGCGCAGCGAATTGATCCCCAACCCGACCTCCCCGGCCGGAAACGGCTTCTCCCACGCAACGAAGGTACCGGCCTCCGTGCCCACCTCGACACCGGTGTCGCGGAAGCCGCGTTCGCGAAACCAGAACGGATCGTCCCCGAACTGCGGATCGCGCAGCACGGTCACCACGACCGGGGCGTTGACCTGAAAGGTCAGGTGATGGCCGCCGAGGATTTCCCTTTCCGGTGGCATGAGCGCGGCTTCCACCGTAGCCAGGGAGAGGGTCTTCAGATCGGCCTCGGGTAGTTGGGCGCGCAGCCTTAGCGCGATCGCGGCCACGGTATCATGGACGGAGGCTTGATGGCCGGGATGGGCCTCAAGACTGCCCGCTAGCAGGCACCATCCAAGGACCCGCACTGCCCATTTCGACCTCCAACGACGCTCAATCATGCCGAACTCTGCCGTCGTCTCTGCCCCGCCGGTCAATCGTTTCCCGATGGTGCTACCAGAACGTTTCACCCGGGAAAAAGCAGAAGGAATCACCACGAAAGAACCAAGAGCCAGTCTCTCCCGCCTGGATGAGCTGATGCCGGCGCTGGTGGAGCTGGGTGCGCGCCACGTGGCGTACGGAGCCACCGAGGCGCATTTCGCGGTGGTGAAGCAGGCGCTGATGGTGACGCTGCGCGAGGTATTGGGCGAGGCGATGACGGCGGAGGCGGAGGCTGCCTGGTCGCAGACGTATGACACCATGGCCGCGTCCATGGTGCGCGGAATGCAGGCGGAACGCGGCCGCGCCTAGCTGACTCCTTTCCCAGCGCAGCAGCAACCGTCCGGAAGTGGGCCAAGCCAGCCTCGATATTTTCAATGAGAACTTCAGAATGGCGGGGACATCTTTTCGGTCTATGCCGCCACGGAAGGCACCGCCACGAGGACACTTCTGTTTGAAAGCTTCGTGGCGGATCGCGACGCGGTGACCATCGATCCGGCGCTGGGAGCCCCCGGCCCGGATCTGGTGTACGTGTTCATCTCCGCACCGGGACTGGAACAAGGCGATACGCAGGTGTTGGTGGACGACATTTACCTCAGCCCGGGTGACTTCAATGCGACGGTTCCCGTGCCGGCCGGCTCGTTCACCCCCGCCACCGGCCCCACGGAAATCGTCGTATCGAGCAGCAACTACGATCCGGCGACGGGTCACTTCGGCCTGACCTGGGGTTCACTCGCCGGCTTCTCCTACACGATCCAAGGCAAGTCCAAGCTGGACGGCGCCTGGGAGTCGGTGGCCTCCGGATACCCGGCGGGCGGCGCGGCCGGGACGACGACGACCTGGAGTATCGATGTATCCGGACAGGACGGCGGCTTCTACCGCGTCGTCTATCCTTGAACCGCCCTGGCTTCTTCCCTTCCCGGAGCGAACGGCCGGGAAGGGAGAAGGAGCCTACCTCCTCAGCCGATAAAATTTCCGGTCGCCGGCGAGCGGCAGCGTGTAGGGGCTGGTCGCTCCTTCCACGACCGCCCAGGCGACACCGGTCAGGTCGTCGGCGGATTCCAGCGTTCCATCCGACCAGGTGAGCACCGTTCCCGTAAGGGTGATGTGCAAGGGGGCGGGCGGAGCCTCAATTCGGCCAATGGCCTCGAGTTCGGCGATCTGGAGCGCGTAGTCCTGAACAGGATCTTCCAGCGAGAGGATCCGAATCCATTGGCCTTGGAACTGGCCCGCCGGGTTCAGGTCCGCGGCGAGTGAAACCAACGTCCCAGGCCCGGAACCGGGATTCGAAAAGTCCGTATAGAGATCGACACCCCATACCTCATCGCCCAGTTCCCCGTTGTTGTCGGCATGGACGGAAACTCGGAGGTAAGTGAAACGGTCCGGACAACAGGTATCCTGGCGGGGATAAATATCAATGCGATCGAGGTCCACTTCGTCAAGCAGATCGACTGTATAGGCAAAGCCGGGTTGGATACTGGTATCGCCGTGAACGACGTTCAGGCGATTTCCGTCCACCAACCAGGCGATATTCCAGCCGGCATAGAGGGGCCGGTTGCTGTAAGCCAGCGCACCGCGTGCATAGTTGTAATCGAACGCCAAGGTGACTTCCTCCGATTCCACCGGGGAAATACCGGGATAAGAAATCGTGACGCGGAATTTGGCCCCCTCATCGTCCGGTTGTAACAGGCCCGTCGTGTAAGTGGCGGACGTGGCACCCGAAATCGGCGTTCCGTTCCTGCTCCATTGGAAAGCCAGCAGTGCCGAATCGCCGTTGAAGACACTGGCGGCGACGGACAAAGTCGTGGACCGGTAAGGCGCCGCCGAGGGGACCTGCGGTTGCTGATTGATAATGATCTGGGGCACGGCATCGACCAGGTTCCCGAACACCTCCAGTTCGTTCATCTGCAATGCATAGTTCTGCACCGGATCTTCCAGGGAGAGAATGCGGATCCATTGCCCCTGGAAACTTCCGTCGGGGTCCAGCTCGGCGGTAAGGGTGACCACGCCGCCCAAACCCGAGCCGGGATTGGTTTCATCGGTGAACAAGTCGGTGCTCCAGACCGCCTCACCGATGGCTCCGTCGTCCTCCTCGTGGACACTGACGCGGAGGTTCGTAAAGCGCTCCGGGCAGCAACCATCCTGCCGGGGATAAATATCGATACGGTCCAGCTCCACTTCTCCCAAGAGACGGACCTCGTAAGCAAAGCCCGATTCGATATCCACGTCGCCGTGAACGATGTCGGAGCGATTGCCGTTCACGAGCTGGGCAATGGTCCAGCTGCTCCAGAGGGGCCGGTTGGAAAAGGCCTGGGCGTTGAAGGCGAGATTCACACTGACGGTGGCCTCCCGGCTGGTGAGGGAGGGTTGGTCGGGGTAGCTCACGATCACCCGATAGGTTGCGCCCGCCTCGTCCGCCAGCAGAGCTGGTGTGGTGTAGCTGGTCTCCGTCGCCCCCAGGATATCCTCCCCATCCTTCTGCCATTGGAACGACAAGAGATCAGGATCACCGTTGATGAGGTTGACCCCCACGGTGAACGTCACGGTCTGACCCAGTCCGACCACGGTATCGGCGGGTTCCTGATTGAGGACCAGCGCCACACCGGAACCGCGCACGCCATAAACTTCCACTTCGCCAATCTGCAAGGCGTAGGGGCTGACCGGATCCTCCAGGGATTCGATGCGAATCCATTGACCCCGGAAAGTACCACTGGGATGGAGGTTGCCTTCGATCACTTCCCGGCTGCCCGGTTCGGTCGGAATGAAGCTGAAATCATCATGCAAAACGGCGCTCCAAACCGCGTCGCCGGGAGCACCCCCGTCGTCCGGATGAACCGAGACGCGATAATACGTGAGGCGTTCGGGACAGCAGGCATCCTGACGGGGTATAATGATGATGCGTGAAATATCCACCTCGATTCCGAGGTTCAATTCATAGGCGAAGCCGGGGTCGATCTCCGCCAGACCGTGCGCGAGATTGACGCCGCGTCCGGAACGGTTGCCGTCGGCCAGGACCTGCGGACTGCGGTTCTCCCAAAGAGGACGGTTGGAGGTCACCACCGCACCGACGGCCCGGTTCACGTCGGCAGCCGGAACTTCGGCCAAGATTTCCACCTCCGTCATTTGCAACGAGTAGTCCGGCACCGGACTGCTGAGTGCGACGATTTCGACGGCCTGGCCGGTGACGGGTTCGGGGAGATCGACGGTGACCAGCGCCCCGGGGCCGTTGCCCGCATTACTGCCGTCCGTAAAGAACTCCTGGCTCCAGACGGGGTTACCTCCCGAAGTAGTGAAGATGGAAACCCGAAAATTGCTGAGACGTTCGGGGCAACAACTGTCCTGGCGGGGGTAGATCTTAATTTGGCCAATGTCGTAACTCTTATCCAAATCGATGTGGTAAAGAAATCCGTCAGGCGGAGCCTCGGTACCATGGAGCACGGTGCCTTTGTCGCCGTCGATCAGCATCTGCAGGTAATTCCCGGAGCCCCACAGGTCGCCGGTGCTCCAGACCTGGCCATGGATGGCCACATTGGCGACCTCTGCCCGTGAACTGAACGTCATCACAAAACAAACAAGGAAGAGAGATAATAGTCGTTTCATCTTATTTTTAGTGCATTTTCCCCTTATTGAGTATCGTGAAGTCGTTAACGCTTTTAGGGAGTACTGACAATGAAAATCTGAGCCGGAGGCCGGACCCGG
>CAYYSX010000115.1:8644-15609 GCA_964474315.1 uncultured Verrucomicrobiota bacterium
GAACGGTATTGCACCGCTTCGAAGACATCTTCCTCCGCAATGGTGTCGCGACCGGCCAAGTCGGCGACGGTGCGGGCGACTTTCAAGATCCGGTCGTGCGCCCGGGCACTGAGATTGCGGTCGGTGACGGCGTGCTTGAGCAACGTGAGCGTGGCCTCGTCGAGCTGGACGAATTCCTTCAACTCGCGGGTGCCCATGCGGGCGTTGCAAGTGACCCGACGCCCGGCCAACCGAACTTGCTGTCGCTCTCGGGCGGCCATGACCCGCTGGCGCACCACCGCACTGGGCTCACCCGGGGACGCGCTGCTCAAATCGGCAAACTTCACCGTCGGGACCTCGACATGCAGGTCGATGCGATCGAGCAGCGGGCCGGAAATGCGGCCCAGGTAACTCTGGATTTCCCGGGGCGAAGAGCGGCTTTCCTGCGGCATCTTGCCGTCGGGAGTGGGATTCATGGCCGCGACCAGCATGAACTGGGCGGGAAAGGTCATCGTGCCAGCGGCGCGCGAGATGGTGACTTTTCCTTCCTCCAAGGGCTGCCGCATGGTCTCCAATACGCCGCGTTTGAATTCGGGGAGTTCGTCCAGAAAGAGCACGCCGTGATGGGCCAGAGAGATTTCGCCGGGCGTGGGTTGGATGTTCCCGCCCAGCAGACCGGCGTCGCTGGCGGTATGATGGGGGGCGCGGAACGGCCGCGCCGTTACCAGTCCCTGCCCCGGTTCCAGCAGGCCACAGATGCTATGGATCTTGGTGGTTTCCAACGCTTCCTCGAGGGTCAACGGCGGAAGGATGGTGGGAACCCGCTTGGCCAGCATGCTCTTGCCTGTTCCGGGCGGACCGATCAGCAGCAGGTTGTGTCCGCCGGCCGCCGCGACTTCGAGTGCGCGTTTCACCGATTCCTGCCCCTTCACGTCCGCGAGATCCAGTTCCTCGGGCGGGGATTGCGAGAACAGAGCGGCGACATCCACCCGGGTGGGCGGGATGTCGATGGCCCCCTCCAGGAACAGGGCGGCTTCCCGGAGATTCTGGATGGGAATGACCTCGAGGCCCCCAACCACGGCGGCTTCGGCGGCATTTTCGCGCGGAACGAGGACTCCGCGCCGGCCTTCCGCCCGCGCCTGCAACGCAATGGGCAAGGCGCCCCGAACCGGACGGACCGCACCGGTCAATGCCAGTTCGCCCACCAACACATAGTCCTCCAGGCACCGCGGTTCGATCTGCTCGGTGGCGGCGAGGATTCCGATGCCAATGGGGAGATCGAAGCTCGGCCCTTCCTTCCGCGTGTCGGCCGGCGCGAGGTTGATGGTGGTGCGGCCCATGGGGAACCGGAACCCGGAGTTGCTCACGGCGGTCAGGACCCGGTCCCGGGATTCCTTCACTGCGGCGTCAGGCAGGCCGACCACCACGATGAGGGTCTGGCCGAAGCTGGAATCGACTTCCACTTCAACGGGCGAGGCATCTACCCCTTGAACCGTGGCCGAGCGGATTTGAGCGAGCATCGGTCCAGCTTGGCAGAACGGGCGGAGGAAATGCCCTCGTTAAAGATGGGGATGGGGGAAGCGCATCCGGGCACGGTTCAATCGCGCAGATTTTCAATCGGCTGTGTCGCAGGTGTAGCTGGGGGAGGGTGCTGCGGTTCAAAGGGGGCGCCCCTTAACAAAGCTCAAAGCTCAAAAGAAGCTCCAAAAACCAAACTCCAAACTCCAAAGAAGTTCCAAACTCCAAGCTCCCGGTTTCCGTCTGAACCGCCATGGAAGTGGGGCGTTGGGTCACATCGGTCGCGTTTCGTCCCACTCGGGGCTGGGGCGACGCATCAGGGAACTTGGCCTTTGGAGCTTCTTTTGAGCTTTGAACTTGGAACTTTGAGCTTTGCCTCCCCTCTCCTCCCGCGGGCTGGCAATCCGCCCGTGAAGATCGAGAATCAACCGGTGGCGTTGGTTCGCATTCTCATCGACGGGTATAGCCTGCTGCACCAGTGGCCGGAACTGGCCCCGGGTGCTTCCCGTTTCTCGGCCTCGGCCCGGGAGGCATTGATCCGCAAGCTGACCGAGTATCGCGACGCCACCCATACCCCGATCAGCGTGTTCTTCGACGGCGCCGGGGCGCCGCCCGGGACCCCCAAACCCCACAGCGATCCGAAGCTCGAGGTGCTCTTTTCCAAGGCGGGTCAGACCGCCGACCAGATGATCGAGCGGGTGGCCTTCCGGATGCGGTCGTTCGGAGAAGTCCTGGTCGTGACGGACGACCATGCCGAACGCGACACGGTGATGAATTTCGGCGGACTGGCCTGCAGTTGCGCCACCTTCATCAGCCAGGTGGAGGCCGCAGTGGGGGAAATGGCAGGGGACTTGAAGAGCCACAACCGACGGGAACAGGAACGCTACCGGAAGCGCTCTTGATTCCAGGCCGGACGATAACTCGGTGGAGCGGCCTCAGGCGCCGATCTGGGCCTTGTAGGCCTCAGGAGTCAGCAGGTTTTCGATCTCGGCGGCGTTGGTGAGCTTCACTTGCAGGAACCAGCCGTCGCCAAACGGGGCGGTATTGACCAGGGCCGGATTGTCGGCCAGGGCCGGATTGACCCCGACGACTTCGCCAGAGACGGGCGAATAAATATCACTGGCCGTCTTGACTGATTCGACCACCGCGCAGGCTTCTCCGGCCCGCACCACCCGCCCGACTGCCGGCAGCTCGACGAAGACCACATCGGTCAGTTCGTGCTGGGCATGATCGGTGATGCCCACGGTGGCGACGTCGCCGTTGACCCGGACCCACTCGTGGGATTTGGCGTAGCGGAGGTCGGAGGGAACTTGGGCACTCATCGCGGCGAAAGGGTGGCGGGACGGGAAAACCGGGGTCAATCAGGCTTTGCGATAAATCGGCTTCTTGACGATCTCCGCGGCGAACCGGCGGCCTCGGATCTCGATCTCCACCGCGGTCCCGGCCGTGGCCACCGGCGGCGGCACGTAGCCGAGGCCAATACCGATGTTCAACGACGGACTCTGCGTCCCGCTCACCACCATTCCCACCGGTTCTCCTCCGGCGACGATGGCATATCCGGGGCGAGGCGGCGGCGACTTGTCGGTCATGCGGAAGGCCACCGAACGTTTCTTCACGCCGTTGGTTTTCTGGTCGAGCAGAGCTTCCCGACCCATAAAGGCGCCCTTGTCGAACGCCACAAAGACCCCCAGCCCGGCCTCGATGGGCGAGGTGGCTTCGTCCAGCTCATGACCGTATAGCGGGAAGCAGACCTCGGTCCGCAGCGTATCGCGGGCGCCCAAGCCACACGGTTGCAAGCACGCCACATGGCCCAGATCCAACGCCCGGTTCCAAACGGCCTCGATGACCTCCGCGGGCGCCACCACTTCGAACCCGTCTTCTCCCGTGTATCCGGTGCGCGCCACCCAAATTCCCCGATCGATGGCCGTGGAGTAAGAAAAGGACTTCCACAGCCCGATTTCATTTTTCTTCAGATTCAGAACGGAAACGACCGCGGTTCCCCCGCTGCTGGATCCGGGAAACAACTCGCTAATGAACTGCACCACCCGCGGGCCTTGGATCGCCACCGCTCCGAGCCGTCCCGAAGCATTCTCGAAGATCACGCCGGAGCGGTGAGCGGAGGCGCAGATCCGTTCCTGCAGCCAGGCCACGTCCACTTCGATCCGGCTGGCGTTGATGATCAACAGGTATTCCAACGGCGCCAGGCGGTACACATAGAGGTCGTCGAGGGTGCCTCCTCGATCGTTGCACATCTGGGAATACTGCCCCTGTCCGACGGCCAGGCGACGAACGTCGTTGGTGAGCGTTTCGTTGAGAAATCCCTCGGCTCCCGGTCCGTTCACCAGCACTTCGCCCATGTGACAGATGTCGAAGATTCCGGCCGCCCGGCGGACGCACTGGTGTTCATCGACAATGGACGAGTACTGGACCGGCATTTCCCAACCGCCGAATTCGATGAGTTTGCCCCCGAGACGGTGATGGGCGGCGACGAGAGGGGTATGGAGCAAGGACATGAGCGGTTCAGGAAATGGAACTTCGACGGCCGGGAGTTTGATGGGGACGGCTGCCGGTGATCAATCCCAGTCGAGATCTCCTTGGGCTTGGTGGCCCCTCGCCCCGGGACCTGCATGAGCGCCTTGGTGGTCGGTTCGTTTTCCCGGCAGGCGTCCCTTGGCCTTCGGTTTTGCGCCGCCTGGGTCGCTCCTGGCTTGTAGCGTATTGATCCTCTCCAGTGAGGTCACGGACTCAGAAACGGCGGGGTGAAGATCCGCCTGAAGAACGGCAGAAAACACCGGCCCGGCATCGAGGGGTTGCTGCGTCTGATCCGGAACCGTCTCGACATCGGGGCACTCTTCGAGGACGAGAACGTCGCGACGTTCCTGATCGAGAAGTCCGGCGGCAGCGTTCGTGACCTGTGATCCGCCTGCTCGACAACGCCCAGCTCAAAGCGCAGGTGGACGGCAAACCGCGCGTGAACCGGAACGCCGCCCGTGCGGCCGTGAAGAAGCTGCGGATCGAGTTCAGCCGCTTCCTGCTTCCCGGCAACGTTTACTATCCGATTCTCGCCGAGATCCACCGCACCAAGCATGAGCCGAAAGGCGTGGAGGGAGCGGCTTCCGTAAAGAGTGTCGAGGACGCCCGCGCCTTTTTCGCCGAACTCATCGGCAATGGCAGCGTGCTGGAATACAATGGGGATGACTCGTGGTATGACGTGCATCCCGCCGTCTGTGAAATCGAGCAGTTCAAAGATGCCTGCGGAGCCTCCAATCCGACCCAAGCCTGAGCACCCCAAGCCAAGGCCAGCCGCCAAGCCGGAAGAACCGCCGGCCGAGGCCGAGCGCCGGGGAATGGCAATTTTCCTCCGGCAGGTGGCGGAGTTTCGCCTGGCCCTGGCGCTCTACAATGACCCGCTGGCGCGCGACGCACGCATCCGTTCGCTGACGGAGGAACTGGCTGCGGCCGGGGTCCGCGTGTTGACGCTGGACCTGCGTGAAATCACTCCGGGACAAACGCTGCTGGGCGGCGTCAAGGCGTTGGTCCAGCAGGCTGCCGCGACCGCAGGACAGCCGCTGGCGGTGATGGTAGTGAACCTGGAAAGCCGCGTGGACTACTCGCCGGAACTGGCCCGGCCCGACGGTCCCGGCACGGAGTTTTTGGAAACGGCCAACCTGCACCGGGAACTATTTCCCGAAGCCTGCCCCGGCCCGCTGGTGATCTGGATGACGGAACTGCTGGAGCGTGCCCTCGTTCGCCATGCCCCCGACCTGTGGCACTGGCGCAGCCATGTATTTGACCTGCGAACCCGCCGCGCTCCGGACTCGGCCGGCCTGCTGATGCAGGACAGACCGTTGCCGAGCCATGACTTCCGGCTGCATCCGGCGGAACGGCTTCTTCGGCTGGAGGAGGAGTTGGTAGGCTACCGAAAGGCAAGGATGCTCCTGGAGGAAGGACGCGTGCTGAATTCCATGGGACTGGCGCGACTCGATCAGGGCGAGGCACAGTTCGCAGTGAATGATTTTACCGCCGCACTGGAGATTACTCGCCAGATCAAGGACCGGCGCGGGGAGGGCAATGCGCTGTTCAACTCGGCAGATGAATTAATCAAATTGGGCCAGCGCGATGAAGCCCTCCGACGAGCGGAGGCGGCGCTGGCCCTCTTCCAGGCCACTGAATCGCCGCACGCCGCTCAGGTGCAGGCCGCGCTCGAACAGTGGCGGGGGGGCATGTCGCCGCCGGCGTGAGCGGGCCGGTCTGGCCGGGAATCCCACTCAACCCGGATTCCGAAAGTGGACGCCGTGGCCCAGATCGGTAGCGCAGAGTTTCTTTGGAATTTGGGTTTTGGCCCTTGGAGCTTTGCGCACTGTCCCGGCCTTCCCAACCGCCTCAACTCCATGAAGTCGTGCATGCTTGCCGAGCCGCATCGCGATTCCCTACGCTTCCTCCATGAAATCCCTGCTTGGAGCGGTGCTCGCCGCCACCTTGTCCGCCGCTGCCTTGGCGGCAGAAAAAGCCTATACCATCGCCGTCATTCCCAAGGGCACCACTCATGAATTCTGGAAATCGATTCACGCCGGCGCGGTCAAGGCCGAACAGGAACTTTCCGCCGGCGGTGTGAAGCTGCAGTTGTTCTGGAAGGGTCCCCTACGCGAGGACGACCGCGACCAGCAGATCCAGGTGGTCGAGAATTTCACCTCCCGCAGAGTCAGCGGCATCGTGCTGGCCCCGCTGGATTCCCAGGCGCTGGTGGCGCCCGTGGCCAGCGCCGCTCAGGCCGGCGTACCCACCGTGGTGATCGATTCCGACCTAAAGTCCGACCAGCAGGTCAGCTTCGTCGCCACCGACAACTTCAAAGGCGGCCAAATGGCCGGCGAATTCCTCGCCGAGCAGCTCGGCGGCAAGGGGAAGGTAATCCTGCTCCGTTATCAGGTGGGCAGCGCCAGCACCGAGGCCCGCGAAGCTGGATTTCTCGACGCCTTGAAAAAGCTTCCGGACCTCCAGCTCATCTCTTCCGACCAATATGCCGGCGCGACCCGGGAACTCGCTTACCAAGCCTCCCAGAATCTCCTCAACCGGTTCGGACGAGAAGTGAACGGGATCTTTTGTCCCAACGAGACCGCTACCATCGCGATGACCAAGGCCTTGCGCGACATCGGGCGCGCCGGCGGACAAGTAAAGCTGGTGGGATTCGACTCCGGTACCCAGTCGGTGCTCGACCTGAAGAATGGCGACGTGCAGGCGTTAGTCGTTCAAGATCCGCTGAAGATGGGTTACCTTGGAGTAATGACCCTCATGCAACACCTGCAGGGCAAGACCGTGGAAAAGCGCATCGATACCGGTGTCTCCTTGATCACGAAGGAGAATATGAATGACCCGGAAATGGCCGCACTACTAGCGCCCCCGATTGCTAAGTATCTAAAGGAATAGTTGAGTGATCCTTGGTCAGTAGTCCGTCGTTTTGGCGGGAGTGT
>CAYYSX010000115.1:15709-17537 GCA_964474315.1 uncultured Verrucomicrobiota bacterium
CATTCCGCACTCCACATTCGTAAACTCTCTCAGGGCTTCACCTCGGCCTGCTGGTCGCCCACGTATTCCAGCCGGACGATCTTGGAGTCCTTGTTTTCACCCCAGTTGGTGCCGAATTCGATCAAGTAAAGACATCCGTCGGGACCCAGCTCCAGGTCCATCGGCCGCTTGAACTTCGTGCCCGGCATGAACCGCTGCATCTTCGCGATTTGATTCTGCTCATCCAGCTTCACCGCGATGATCCAGTCCCGCGTCCATTCGTAGATGAACAGGGTGCGATCCAACTCCCGCGGGAGCTTGTGAGCTGACTTCAGGTTCGCGTCGAAGTGATAGACGGGTCCGGCCATCGCCGTACGGCCACCGCTGCCCACGATGGGAAACTTGGTGGACGGGGACGCGGGGTAATAGATGAACGCCGGTTGGGCGGGCGGCAGATCCTTGATCCCGGTGTTGTTGGGGGAGTCGTTCACCGGATGTTCCGGATCATAGAACGCCGGCTTGAAGTCCGCCGCCATCCACGGCTCGGGCTTGGGCGGCAGCGTCGGCAACTCCGCCTCGGGCTGGCCGTTCTTCCGCGCCTCGTCATTCGCCTTCTTGACGGTCTCCAGTTTCTTGTTCGCTTCGTCATAGGCCTTCCGGGCGTCCTCATGCTTCTGTCGCGCCACATAATCCACCGGGGCGTAGGGACGGTTATTGCCGACGAAATATGGCCAACCAAAAAAACCCGGCCCGCGCGCCTGGTTGACTTCGTCGAATCCGGCCGCACCCCGCTGCGGATTCGGCCCGCCGGCATCCGGTCCCACCTCTCCCCAGTACAGATATCCGTTGGCCGGATCGATGGAGATGCGGAACGGATTACGATTGCCCATCACATAGATCTCAGGACGGGTCCCCGGCGTACCGGGTTTGAACAGATTACCCTCGGGAATCGTGTAGCCCCCTTCGGCCTTCGGCCTGATGCGCAGGATCTTTCCCACCAGCGAATTGGCGTTGGCCGACGAACGCTGGGCGTCCCACGGATAGCGTCCCGGGCGCGGGTCGTTGGGAGAATAGCCATCGGAGTCGAAGGGATTGGTGTTGTCGCCCACCGAAATATAGAGGTTGCCTTGCGGATCGAAGGCGAGGGATCCGCCCACATGACAACACTGTTCCCGCTGCACCACGTTGTCGAAGACGGTCACCTGCGAATCGGGATCGAGGCGGTCCCCCTTCAACGTGAACCGCGAAACCCGGATGGTGCCGATCTTTCCTTGTTCGTCCTGGGTCGTCTCCGGGAGGGAATGATTCACATAAAGCCACCCGTTCTCCGCAAACCTAGGATCGAGCGTGATTCCCAGCATGCCTTCCTCCAGTCCGGTGAAGACGGGTATCTCGCCGATCACCACCGACTCGGATGCCCCCGGTTTGATCATCTTGATGGTGCCCTTGCGCTCCACGAAGAACACCCGGCCGTCCTGGGACACCGCCAGCTCCATGGGGTCCACCAGCGTATCCTGCAGCTCCCCATTTACCTCGCGATCTTCCTCCAAGACCACTTTCCGAAAGCTCGATTCCGGCGGAAGGAAGTTATCGCCCTTGAAGACCGCGGCGGCACCGGTAGTGGGAGTCTGAGTCGTCTGGCCTACGACCGAGACGGCCAATCCGAGGGAGACGACGAACACAACGGGAAAACGCATGCGGCCCGATGGACTACTGGGCGAGTTCCTTTAATCAAACCAGAATCGGGCGGGCGCCTCTTGACACTGGCCTTACCGGCAGGAGCGCGGGCGGCTTCGCCCGCGCTCCTGCCAGACAGATTCAAGCTGCGCCTGAACGTGCAGCGGCGGGC
>CAYYSX010000116.1:0-5957 GCA_964474315.1 uncultured Verrucomicrobiota bacterium
GGGCGTACTGGAGCATGATCACGTGCAACGTGATTACCCCGCATCTCTTCTGGTTTAAGAAGATCCGGACCAACATGGTGCTCGTCTGGATCATCGCCGGCTTCGTGAACGTGGGTATGTGGTTCGAGCGGTTCGTCATCATCGTGACGTCGATCCACCGCGACTACCTGCCCTCGAGCTGGGGTTATTTCACACCCACCTGGGTCGATGTCTTCACGTTCGTCGGCAGCTTCGGCCTGTTTATGACCCTCTTCCTGCTGTTCATCCGCTACCTGCCGGCGATTGCCATCGCCGAGGTGAAGGCGGTCACGCCGCAGGCGGACCCGCACCACCCGCTGGGTGGAGCCAAGGAGCATCATCATTGAACCGGGAGGAACGACCATGAGTGACCCCCTCGCCAAACCTGTCGGGCTCCTCGCCCAGTACGAGACGTCGGCCGATGTCTTGCATGCGGCTATCGAGGTACGCAATGCCGGCTATAAGAAGTGGGATGTGCATACGCCCTTCCCGATTCACGGTATGGATGCCGCGATGTCGCTCAAGAACTCGAAGGTGGGTTATTTTACCTTTGTCGGCGGCGTCACGGGCTTCTTTTCCGGGATGCTGATGATCTGGTTCATGAACAAGTACGATTACCCGATCGTGATCGGCGGCAAACCGCTATTCACGCCCTTGTTTGCTTTCCCGGTCAGCTATGAGCTGACGATCTTGTTGGGAGCGTTCGGAACCTTGTTCGGTATGGCGTTCTTGAACCGGTTACCCCGGCTCTACCATCCGCTATTCAAGGTCGAGCGGTTCCGTCGAGTTACGAATGACAAATTCTTCGTCTATATCGAGGCGGTGGATCCGAAGTATTCGCCGGACGCCACTCGATCGCTGTTGGAGAAAACCGGAGCTTCGGCCATCGAGGTGGTGGAGGACTGACCATGGGTGACCTGTTCGAAAAAGCCTTTCTGTTCGTCCTCTCGCTCTTCGGATCGAGATTCAAGCTGCTGCTGGGGCTCACCGCGCTCGCCACGGTCGCGGTCGTGGCAGTGGCCGGGTTCCGCGGGGATCATACGCGGCGCCGGCCGATCTATGTATTCCCGGACATGAAATGGCAGTTCAAGCTGCGTCCTCAGACCACGGCCGGCTTTTATGCGTGGGCTGACAACATGAGTTCCCGGCCGCAGGTGATGGGGACGATCGCCCAGCGGAGCGGGTTTGCCGATGATACCACCTGGCAGATCAACGCTCTCAACACCGGCAAGGAGGGCGACCAGTTTGCCGCCGTCAATCCGCTGCCGGTGACCTTGGAACTGGTGCGACGGGGCCAGGAACGTTACGGAGTCTATTGTCAGCCCTGTCATGGAGCGTTAGGCGATGGCAATGGCATGACCAAGCGTCTTGGCATGACCACCGTGGCCAACTTGCAGGACCAACGAATCATCCGCCTGCCCGACGGCGAAATCTTCAACACCATCAGCGTCGGGAAGAGTACCATGCTGGGCTATGCGGCTCAGATCCCGGTGGAGGACCGGTGGGCCATTGTGGCTTACGTCCGCGCGCTGCAACTGAGCCGGCTGGGCCTGGAAGCGGATGTTCCGGCACCGGTGCTTCAGCAACTCAAGAACTGACCATGAACGCGCGTCCATTTTTCTGCCGGTTCGCCGCCCTCCTGGCCTTGACGGGGCTTTTCTTGCTCACCGGCTCCCCGTTGTTGGGGGCCGATGCAGAACATAACGCCGCTGCTCTGGCGGCCCACGGTGCGGCGGCCGCCACCGACCCTGGCCACGGACATGATCATGACACCTTCACTCCACCTAGCTTCGCGAAGAGCTTTTGGTTCAGTTATCTGACCGCCTTCCTCTTCTGCCTCAGCCTCGCTTTGGGAGGGTTGATCTTCGTCATCCTTCACCATCTCTTCGATGCGAGCTGGAGTGTCCCGGTCCTGCGTCTCGCTGAGCATCTGGCCTGTCTCATTCGACCGTTGTCGTTTTTGCTGATTCCCTTGCTGATCTTTCAGCGGGGCATCTGGCCCTGGATGACGGTGGACCCGGCCACGGATAACTCGTTGGCCGTCAAGGAGATTCTCCTCAATCCAATCAGCTTCACCGTCCTGTTGGTGGGGATCTTTCTGCTCTGGAACTACATGGCGTTCAGCTTCCGCAAGTATTCGCTGGCGCAGGACAAGGACGGCGCGGCCATCTGGACGTACAAGGCCCGCAAGATGGCGGCCTGGGGAATCTTCGCCTTCGGCTTTTCTCTGACGCTGGTGATCATTCTGCTGATGATGTCGCTGCAATGGCAGTTCTTTAGCACCATTTACGGAGTCTATTATTTTGCCGGCAGCTTTTGGCTCATCTTGGCGACGCTCTATGGACTGGCCCGTTACCTGATGACCCGGGAGCTGGCGCCGGTGGTTTTCCCGCGGCAGGTTCATGATCTAGGGACTTTGTTCTTCGCCTTCACGGTCTTTTACGCCTACATCGGATTCTCGCAGTACTTCCTGATCTGGAACGCCGCGATTCCTGAGGAAACGTTCTGGTTTGTGGACCGTGAGAACGGGTCCTGGTGGCAGGTGGGAATGCTGCTGCTGTTCGGCCATTTCTTCGTGCCCTTCCTCGCTTTGCTACGCATCGATACCAAGATGAGCCTTTTCGTAATGGTTCCCATGGTCGCCTGGTCGTGGCTGATGCATTATACCGACATCACCTTCAATGTGATGCCTGTCATTTGGCGCACCGGGCTACACCTGACCTTTTTCGATCCCCTCCTTTGGTTTGGTATGACGGCCTTCCTGGGATGGTACTTCTGGGGCGATTATCTGCGGTATCCGAAGTGGACCCAGAAGCATCCCCGACTCCAGGAGGCGGTGATGCACCATGAGATTCCCACGGATCCGGTGGGCGCGGATTGACTTGAACGGGAAAGGACACCATGAGCCAGGAATCACCTAATCGTCTCGGGACCATTCTCGCCTATTTCATCGGCGGCATCGGCGCGATGCTGCTGATCGGCGCGTTGGTCGTGTATATGCAGCGGCTGTTTCAACCGGCGCCGGTGGGAGCCGCCCGAGCCGAGGAACGCGCCCGCATCTGGACCGAGATGCAGGCGCAGAATGCCGATGTCCTGAACAACTATGCGGCGATCAAACCGGAGAACGGCATTTATCGCCTGCCGATCGAGCAAGCCGTGGATCTCTGGGCGAACTTGAACCGGGACGGCAATGCGGCGGCCCACGCCAAGCTGATCGAGCGGCTGGACGCGTCGCTGGTGCAGGTCACGTACGAATAGGCGGATTCGGACCCGATGGGCATCATCTCTTTCATCTTGATCGGTAGTTCGCTGGCCTTTCCGGCAGTCGCTCTCTACGCGTTGTGGTGGGCGCTGCGGGATGGCCAATTGAGGCATCACGACAAAGCGTCGTTGCTCCCCTTCGACGAAGAGGAACCGTTGGGACAAATGACCGACGTGGTGTTGAACCGTCCCCAGAAGTCCGCCAGTCCGGCGACCCGGCCATGAGTACCCCCGTTTCTCCCAGTGTTTTGGCGGCGTTGTCGCCCCATCGGGCCGAGGGCAGCTCCAATCGGGCTCAACTGGCCGAAATCGATGCCTCCTGCCGCGGGCCGGTTCTGTTGTTCTTTTTGAGCGGCATGGTCTGGCTGCTGATTGGGACCGTTTTGGCGCTACTGGCCAGCTACAAGCTGCATGCGCCGGATTTTCTGGGAGGATCCGCCTGGCTGACGTTCGGGCGCGTTCGCACCGCGCATCTGAATGCCGTGATTTATGGCTTTTCGGCGGAAGTGGCCGTGGGAGTGGTTCTGTGGCTCATGTGCCGGCTGTGCCGGGTGCCGCTGATGGCCCATAGCGTCATCAACTCGGCGGCCGTCCTGTGGAACATCGGCTTACTCATTGGTATTGGCGGAATCCTGGCGGGCGATACCACGGGCATCGAATACCTGGAATTGCCCGGATACTCTACGCCGATCCTGTTCCTAGCTTTCGCTCTGATTGCGGTGTGGACCATCGTCATCTTCCGGTTCCGCCGTGAGAAGCACCTTTACGTCTCACAGTGGTACATCCTGGCGGCGGTGCTGTGGTTCCCATGGCTGTATTCGACGGCGCAGCTCCTGTTGGTCATGGATCCGGCCCGCGGTGCGGTACAGGCAGCGGTG
The DNA here is from genome assembly GCA_964474315.1 of uncultured Verrucomicrobiota bacterium. Taxonomy (GTDB): domain Bacteria; phylum Verrucomicrobiota; class Verrucomicrobiia; order Limisphaerales; family UBA9464; genus UBA9464. Next base: position 4,158 of record CAYYSX010000116.1, read on the forward strand.
AACTGGTGGTTCGCCCACAACGTCCTCGGCCTGTGGTTCACCCCGGTCGGACTGGCTTCCATCTATTATTTCCTTCCGAAGGTCATCGGCCGCCCGATTCACAGCTATTATCTGAGCGTCCTGGGATTCTGGACTCTGGCCCTCTTCTATAACTGGAACGGGTTTCATCATTTGGTGGGCGGGCCATTCCCGGCCTGGATGATCACCATCTCCATCGTCGCCTCGGTCATGATGGTCATTCCCGTGGTGTCCACGGCCATCAACCATCACTTCACCATGGTGGGCCACTTTGGGAAGTTGAAGTACAGCCCCACGCTCCGGTTCATCGTGTTCGGCGCGATGAGCTACACGTTATCGAGCCTGCAAGGCGTGCTCAGCTCGGTGCGCTGGTTCAGCGAGACGGCCCATTTTACCCATCATACGGTCGCCCATGCCCACTGGGGCATGTATGCCTTCTTCACCATGACCATGTTCGGGGCGATGTATTACATCATGCCCCGCATCACCCAGCGGGAATGGCCGAGTGAACGGCTGATTTCCCTCCATTTCTGGGCCACGGCGATTGGAATCATCCTCTATGTCGCCCCGTTGAGCTGGGGAGGCTGGCTGCAAGGCAAGGCCATGCTCGATCCCAAGATTCCGTTTCTCGACGTCGTCAAGATCACCTTGCCTTACCTGAAGCTGCGCACGTTGATGGGGGTTCTTTTGGCGGTGGGGCACGTGGCCTTCTTCGCCAATCTGTGTTGGATGCTGGTCCGCACCCTCGGGCACTACCGTCAGCCCGCGCCGATGATTCTGGCCAGCGTTAGGTCCGAGACCGTCCCGACCGGCAAGTGATACCATGAACTACGGTCCACTTCTCTTCCTCGGCATTCTGTTCACTCTGGCCAGTTCCTGGTTCGGTTTGGTGTTGATGCCGAACAAACAGCTCGGGGCGCTGCAGCCGGATATGAACACCAACACCGGGGTGGTGTTTCCCCAGCCGCCGCCGGGCGAGGCCGTGCAAGGGCGGGAACTGTATCGTTCGCTGGGCTGTAATTACTGCCACACTCAGCAAGTGCGCCGGGAAGGGTTTGGATCGGACATCGAGCGCGGATGGGGCAAGCGGGGATCGGTCGCCCGCGATTATATCTTTGATCGCCCGGTCTTCCTTGGCTCGTCGCGGACCGGGCCCGACCTGACCAACATCGGCGAGCGTCAGCCCAGTTACGAATGGCATTATAGTCACTTGTACAATCCGCAGACCACCTCGAAGGGAAGCATCATGCCGCCCTATGCCTTCCTGTTCGAACGGCGGCGAATTGGACCGAGTGGCCCGTCCACCAACGCGATCAACCTGGGCGGCGAGTTTGCCGTCGAGGCGGGCTGGGAAGTCATCCCCAAGCCGGAAGCGCGGCAGTTGGTGGAGTATTTGCGGAGCCTGAGGAGTTCCGTGGAATTACCGGAAGCGCCGCTTCCCAAAGTGGAAGAGGAATGAGCATCTGCTCCCCATGCCTGAGGACACGAAAACAACCCCGCCGCCATCGGCCCCGCTGAACCCGGACCAGGGTGAGCAGTACGACGTGGGCGAGATCCATGCCGCGCTGCTGCGCGAGAAGCCCGAACCTAAAGAAGGCTTCGAGCCGCTCAACCTGTGGCTCGTGGCGTTGACCGGTGGCTTGCTGTTCTGGGGAGGCTATTACCTGGCTAACTTCAGCGGGCGGTTCGAAGCCGATGAGTATCTCGAACGTCCCCGCGGACAGGTTGCCGGCACGGCGGCGGACGAGACACCGGAGCAGAAGACCCTTCGGATTGGGGCTC
>CAYYSX010000116.1:6057-17400 GCA_964474315.1 uncultured Verrucomicrobiota bacterium
CCGTGACCGAAGCCACCGATGCGCCACCGGATCTGGCGGTCCTGAAGGGGCACTTGCAACAACTTCCCCCCGAAGAACTCAAGAAGCTGCTGGAGGAATTGGAGGTCAAATAGACGCTCGCAACGAAAAGGGGCGCATCCTGTCCCTCGTTGCGTCCGTGCCTGCCTGTAGCGTGCGGTGTCCTCACCGCACCCCAAGCCGTATGAACCTACGTTCGCAACGATTGATATGAACTTCCGACCAGCTCTGGCGGGTGTCCTTTTGCTGCTGCTGCTTTCGGCAGGCGTGTCAGCAGCGGACGAGGTGGCCCGACAGAAGGCCGTGGCCGCGGTCCGGCTTTCCCACGGATTTCAATATGAACCGCTGGTGATGGGAGAAATTCCGGAACCGGTTGCCCTCAAGTTTGCCCCGGATGGCCGCCTGTGGTTTACCGGTCGGCGCGGACATATCTGGGCCTATGACCTGGCGGCAAAGACCAACGAGCTGATCACCGAACTCGAGGTCTGCTGGGAACCGACTCCGGGCCGGGAGGCCAATGAGCGGGGATTACACGGAATCGAGTTCGATCCAGGTTACCTGACCAACGGATTTATCTATCTGCACTATGCACCCTGGGCACCGACCAACGCCACGGCCTGGAGCAATCGGGTATCGCGCTTCACGGTCAACACGCCGCAACGGGCGACGGGGTTGAAGCCGGACTCTGAGAAAATTCTTCTGACGATTCCTTCGCTCCGCGGCTTCCATCAGGGTGGTGCGCTCGCCATCAATCCGCACGATGGTAAACTCTACGTTACCAGCGGTGATAACAACGTTTCGTCTGACACGGCGAAGTTCTGGGACGATCCAGAGAATCCGCCCCAGGTGTTATCGGCACTTCAAGGGAAGACCTTGCGGATTAACCTCGACGGCTCGATCCCGGAGGATAATCCCTTCGTCGGCCGGCCCGAGGCGCATCCGGCGGTCTATACTTATGGCCATCGGAACCCTTATTCCATCAACGTCGATCCGGCCACGGGCCAGGTCTTTGTAGGCGAAGTCGGCTATGACCGGCCGGTGGACTGGGAAGAGATCAACCTGTTGAAGCCGGGAGGAAACTACGGGTGGCCGCGCTGCATGGGGACCAACTTCGCCACCTTTGGTGGCGGTCCGTGCCCGCTACCCGACGCGATCCCGCCGTTCATTACTTACAATCACGATAATGGAGCCGGCGGCAATGCCGGGGCGAACGCCACCAGCGGACCCATTTACCGCCCGACCGGTGGCCCGGGAGACTTTCTGGAACGCTTCCACGGCGGGATGTTCTACGGCGACTTCACCCGGAAATGGATTCGGTTCGCCACGGTCGATCCGGCGACGCAAACCGTGACCAGGACCGAACCGTTTGCGCGGGGATTCACCGGCGGTCCCTTGGCCATGGAGCAAGGGCCGGACGGCGCGCTTTATTTCGTCGAGTACGCGGGGTGGTTTACGGGGACTCCGCAGGACAAGCTGTCCCGGATTGTACGAAGCCCCGAGTAACTGTACCGCGGTACTCACACATCACAAATTGTCACCCCCTGCTTGAGTGACGTCAGCGGATCACGCTTGGGGATGAATTCTTGCGCCACAAAGCCCTTGAACCCCGTGTCAGCGATGGCCCGCATGATGGCCGGGTAGTTGAGCTCCTGGCTCTCATCAATCTCGTTCCGGCCCGGAACGCCGCCCGTGTGGTAGTGGGCAATGTAGGGGGCCGCCTTCTTCAGTGTGGCAATCACGTCCCCCTCCATGATCTGCATGTGATAGATGTCGTAGAGCAGCTTGAACCGATCGGAGCCCACCGCCTGGCACAGGGCGACTCCCCAAGGCGTCCGGTCGCACTGGTAGTCGGCATGATCGACTTTGGAGTTCAGCAGTTCCATGACGAGGACGACCTGGTGTTTCTCCGCGATCGGCAGCAGGCGCTTGATCCCGATGGCGCAGTTTTTGATGCCCTCTTCGTCGGCCTGACCTTGCCGGTTGCCGGAGAAGCAAATGATGTTTTCGCACCCGATGCTGGCCGTCTTGGGTGCCGCCTGCTCGAACCATTCGACGATCGCGTCGTGGTTCTCGATGCGGTTGAGGCCTTTGCTGATCCCACCAGGGATACCGGACACCATGGCACAGGTGAGCCCGTGCTTTTGGACGGTCGGGATGTCCTGCACTTCCAGCAGTTCGATGGACCGCAGGCCGTTCTCGCTCCCCCATTTCGCCAGGGCATCCAGTTCGACCCGGGGATAGCACCATTTGCAGACCGAATGGTTGATGCGGCCCTTGCTCCCCGAGGCGGCATCGGCGGCCTGGAGGCGATGGGCCAGGGCGGCAACGGAAGCGGCAGCGGACGAAACCAAGGCGGAACGACGGGACAGTTTCATGGGAGATAGATTGCGGGGAAAAATCCGGCGAGACCCCGTTGGTCGCAAGGGAAATCGGAAGCAGTGTCAACTGCAGGCGTATCTCGCACTTGTCCTTACCGGAGCGGTGATGGGGTCAAGGGAGCGGAAGCTCCAAAGTCCAAGCTCAAAAGAAGCTCCAAGGGCCAAAGTCCAAGTCTCCCCACGTTCCCAGGTTCGTAGCGTTGCTTGAGTTGGCCAAGGCAACACCAAGGGCCAAGTCATTGGTCGGCGGGCACCGTCCCGGGAGTGGAGAGCGCGCCCGCCTCGGGTGCTGCCGTCGGGACAATGGAACTGAGGATCAACCAGATCGCTTCACGATCGGCCTCGCCGTCGGCCCTTGGCGCCCTCGCCAAGTGTGCTTCTCGTGGCGCTCAGCTATCCTCCACGATTCAAGACCACGGAGGAGCGGTGAACCCGGAGAAGGGAAAGTTCAGCACCGAGAAAGGGAGGGCACAGATGGATGAATGGTAGAGCGCGACAGATGCCCTGTCCCCAACCTCTCTACCCGGCGCGTTGTCGGTGAAGGAGATTCACGCCTATTACAAGAAATTCGGCCACAAGACCGAGGTCATGGGCGCGAAAAACTTCTGAAGGCATCCGTCTTTTCAACGCCGGCGCCCAGAAGCTCGAAAATTTCATTGCTGCCAAGATGTGACTCAATGCGACCGGCAGGCTAACGCCGATCAATAACCATCGACTTCTATGACGGCTTCAGCCAAGGCCCGCGGGGCTTCCTGAGGCAGATTGTGCCCGATCCCGTCCTTGATGGTACGGTGCGTATATTTGCCCGAGAATTTCCCGGCATAGGAGCTGGGATCCGGGTGGGGTGCGCCATTGGCATCCCCTTCCAAGGTAATGGCGGGCACGGTGATGACCGGGCCGGCGGCAAGCCGCTTTTCCAGATCGTCATATTTCGTCTCACCTTCGGCCAGGCCGAGTCGCCAGCGGTAATTGTGAATCACGATGCCGACATGATCCGGGTTGTCGAAGGCCGCCGCCGTGCGGTCGAAGGTGGCGTCCTCGAAGTTCCACTTCGGCGAGGCGAGCCGCCAAATGAGCTTGGCAAAGTCGCGCCGGTTCGTGTCGTAGCCGATCCGGCCGCGTTCCGTGACAAAATAGTATTGGTACCACCATTGCAGTTCAGCACTCGGCGGCAACGGCATCTTGCCGGCTTCCTGGCTGCCGATCAAATAACCGCTCACGGAGACGAGGGCCTTGCAGCGTTCCGGCCAGAGCGCCGCAAGGATGCAGGCCGTCCGCGCGCCCCAATCACAACCGGCGAAGATCGCCTTCTCGATTTGGAGCGCATCCATCAAGGCGATGACATCGACGGCGATCACCGACTGCTGGCCATTCCGGAACGTCTCGCTGGAAAGAAAGCGCGTCGTGCCAAAACCGCGCAGATACGGCACGATCACCCGGTAACCTCTCGACGCCAGCAAAGGCGCGACATCGACATAGGTGTGAATGTCGTAGGGCCAGCCGTGCAGAAGAATGACCGCGGGGCCATCAGCGGGGCCGGCTTCGGCGTATCCGACATTCAGGACGCCGGCATTGATCTGCTTCAGTGAGCCGAAAGACGTGCTGGTCCCCGGTTTGATCGTGGTCGCACCTGCCGGGGCTATCTTGCTGGATTGTGCGTCTACAGAACCGGACATGACGAACTCGGCGGCGGCGATGCTCATGGCCGCAACACCCAAAAAGCGGCGGCGATCATATTTGGTTTCTCCGGGCATGTTATCTCCCTCCAATCGGGTTTGAAGCAGTTGTCGGCGTAACATAGCGGCCTGCAGGAGAACTGAGTGACAGCTTGGGTATCATGTGCTGTCGCGCCGACTCATAGGACTCCCAGTCGGCCAAATCTGGCAGCGAAGGAATGGTTATACTCTCGCCGCGGTCGAGTCCGGCGAGCGCCGCGTCCACCATTTTGTCCACATCCATCAGCATGCCTTCAGGCAAGGTCGTGATGTCCGTGCCGGCCTTTTCCCAGATTGGTGTCCGAGTCGCACCCGGCAGCACCACCTGCACGCGAACGCCTTTGCCGGCGACTTCCTGCTGCAACCTCAAGCTCAGATTAAGCAGATAGGCCTTGGTGCCGCTGTAACTGCCGTTGAACATCTCCGGCGCGAGGGCCAGGACCGAGCTGATGTTGATGAGGGTACCATTGCCGCGCGCGATGAATCCCGGAATAGCCGCCCGCGCCAGCATGGTTGGCGCGAGCACGTTGAGTTGAATCATGCTTTCGAGACGATCGGGATCGGCGTCGGCCAGATCGCCGCTCATGGAGATGCCTGCATTGTTGACGACTACGGTAATACTGGTGTCGGTGCATAGCACATTTTCGACGCGAGCGAGATCAGCCTTGTTGTTCAGGTCCGCAACGATGACCTCGGCGGAGCGGCCGGTTTCTTCCGTGAGGCGTGTCGCCAACACATCGAGCCGCCCTCGATTACGGGCGACGAGGATCAGATCATGACCGCGACCTGCCAACCGATCGGCATAGACCGCACCGATGCCGGAAGAGGCGCCGGTTATCAGCGCTGTGCCTATTGCTAAAGTGCCCATATTTTTCCCTTTCGTTATTTGGAGTTCGAATCGAGGCAGCCTGCCCGCTTGACCCGGGCCGGCCAGATTCCGCTTAGACCACATTAATCACGACGGGGATGTTGCCGCGTGTGGCTTTGGAATAGGGACACGTCTGGTGCGCGGCGGCCGCCAGAGCTTCGGCGACTTCGCTCTCCAAACCCGGCAGGCTGATGTTGAGGCGGGCCTGGAGGGAGTAACCGTCGCCAGTCATGCACAGGTCCACTTCGGCATCAATGGCCACGTCCGCCGGGACTCTGACCTTCATTTTGCCGGCCGCAATTTTCATCGCCCCGATGAAACAGGCCGACCAACCGGCGGCGAACAGTTGCTCGGGATTGGTGCCGCTGCCCGCCGTGCCGGGAACTGATAGCTTCACGTCCAGACGGCCATCGGAGCTGCGGGACGAGCCTCCGTCCCGGCCGCCTGTCGTGTGCTCCTTGGCGGTATAGAGCACTTTTCTTTCGGAGGGAGTCACCTTGATTTCTTCCGGTATTTCAATCGTATTCATAGTTTCGATTTCCTTCGTTCGACGGTTGTTTCGGATGTGTTGGAGCATTTCTAATTGTCAGAATCGTCACCGCAGGCGATCAGCGAATGGCGGGAACATTTCTCCCGCCGGCCTGTGTGGAGGGAGAAAGCCGCGCGCTCTTCCTCGCGTTGGCAGTGGTTGAAGTGTTGGAGCGCAGCGGCCTGAATGCCGCACGGAGTTCCTCCGCTAAGAGTTGCGGTTCCTCCCAGGACGCAAAGTGACCGCCTTTGTCCACCTCATTGAAATAGATGAGGTTGGGATAGGCGCGCTCCGTCCAACTGCGCGGCGCCTGATAGATCTCGCCGGGAAAAACCGTCACGGCGACGGGGATCATGATGTCGGCTGTCTTCTGCTCCATAGCGTTGAAATTATTATTGTTATTCTCCCAGTAAAGGCGCGCGGAGGAAACTGCACTGTTCGACAACCAGTAGAGTGTGATGTCGTCGAGCATTTCATCCTTCGTGAGCGACCGCTCGGGCTCGCCGTCGCTATACGTCCACTGGGCGAATTTGTCATACATCCAGGCAGCCAGTCCGGCCGGCGAATCCGTCAGTCCGTAGCCCACGGTTTGGGGGCGGGTCACCATCATGACGCCATAGCCGGCATTCTTCGTAAAGAAGGTGCTGAGCGAGTCGTATGCGGCCTTCTCCCTGGCGGACATCCCGACCGGCGCCGGATCACCGGCGTTCATGGCCTTCGCAACGTCCGCAGGCACGGTTGCGGGCATGTTGACGTGGACGCCCAGCAATCCTGCCGGGGCCTGACGCCCCATCGCGTTCGCAATCACCGAGCCCCAATCGCCACCCTGAGACACATAGTGTTTGTATCCCAGTCGCTTGATCAGCACATCCCACGCTGTTCCAATGCGGTCGGGATTCCAGCCCGTCGTTTGCGGTTTGCCCGAGAAGCCGTAACCGGGCATCGAGGGAATTACGACATCGAAGGCGTCCTCGGCCCGGCCACCATAGGCTGTGGGATCGGTGAGCGGTCCAATGGCCTTCAAAAGTTCCAGGATTGAGCCCGGCCAGCCATGAGTGATGATCATCGGCAAGGCATTGGGATGACGAGAACGGACGTGGATGAAATGAATATCGAGCCCGTCGATTTCCGTAACGAACTGCGGCAAGGCATTCAGCTTCGCCTCCACCTTCCGCCAGTCGTAATCCGTCCCCCAGTAGTGAACGAGTTCCTGAATCTTCGCCAATTGCACGCCTTGGGATTGATCATCGACGGTCTCCCGGTCGGGCCAGCGCGTCGCCAACACGCGTTGGCGGAGATCGACCAGAGCCGCCTCTGGAATATTGACTTGGAAGGGGCGGATTGCGTGGGAACGTTCCGCGGCGGCGGTTTCTGATCCATAAGCAGCCGTCATTGGAATGATGGCTGTTGCGAGGCCGAGCAATGCAACGGTCATTCTTGCGGCAAGACTTCGCGGTTGCACGACGGTTCGAGTGAGTTGGATGTGTTTTTTTGTTTTCATGTTGTTGTCGTTTTCGATGTTGAGGGGCGTATTACCCGTCATCGATCAATGCGAAATTTCGGAACGAAGTGGCTAAAGATTTTCGAACTGGAGGCCCCGAAACCCGGCTCAACCGTGATGGGGCCGAAGATTCTGGCTCTCAGATTGGCCCTTTGAGGATCAAATCTCGCCTGGTATTTATGGCCCGCGTAGCAGCAACTGCCGAACTGAAGAGCCGGAGACCACCGATCTGATGAATATCAAGGACCTGCAACCAACACGTGGCCGTTTGATTGGCGTGATGAAATGAATGATTCCCCCGATCGTGACGTGGAAGTGTTTACGGAAGCCCTCCAATTGCCCGCCGGCGAACGCGCGGCTTATCTGGATTGTGCTTGCAGCAGCGATAATGGCTTGCGCCAAAGAGTTGAGGCCTTGCTCGAAGGTCACGATTTGGTAGGAAATTTTTTGGAACAACCCGCTCAGAACCTTCCCATTCAGGGCGGATCAGGATCTTCGGCTGGAGAGAAACCCGGGGATCGCATCGGCCATTTCAAATTATTGCAGCAAATCGGCGAAGGGGGTTGCGGAGTGGTGTACATGGCGGAACAGGAAGAGCCGGTTCGGCGGCGCGTCGCCTTGAAGATCATCAAGCCAGGCATGGACACCAAAAGTGTGATTGCCCGGTTTGAAGCCGAGCGACAGGCGCTCGCGCTAATGGAGCATCCCAACATCGCCAAGATACTAGATGCCGGGGCGACGGATTCCGGCCGGCCTTATTTTGTCATGGAACTGGTTCGTGGGATTAAAATCACAGATTACTGCGATCAGCGTTCCCTGACGACCGAAGAGCGCCTGAAACTTTTCGTCCAAGTTTGCCAGGCGATTCAGCACGCGCATCAGAAGGGAATCATCCATCGGGACATCAAGCCTTCCAATATCTTGGTGACCACAACGATGGAAGGCGCAGCCTTGCCCGTGGTCATCGATTTTGGAATCGCCAAAGCGACCACGAATCAGCGGTTGACGGACAAAACGCTTTTCACGGCCTTCGAGATGCTCATTGGTACGCCCGCCTATATGAGCCCGGAGCAGGCGGAACTCACCGCTGTGGATGTGGATACACGCACCGATATTTACAGCCTGGGCGTATTGCTTTATGAATTACTGACCGGTTCGACGCCCTTTGACACGGGAGATTTATTGAAGGCCGGACTCGACGAAATCCGCCGGGTAATCCGCGAACAGGAACCCGTCCGTCCATCCACACGCTTAAGCAAGCTGACGGGCGCAGATTTGACGACCGTGGCGCAATTTCGCCATTCCGAACCGCCTACGCTGATTCGTGCCGTTCGAGGAGATTTGGACTGGATAGCGATGAAATCCCTGGAGAAGGATCGCACGCGTCGTTATGCCACAGCCAACGGTCTGGCTCTCGATGTTCAACGCTTTCTTGCCAACGAAACCATCTCAGCGCGCCCTCCCAGCAAGCTTTACAAACTTCAAAAGGCGGCGCTACGCAATAAGCTTCTTTTCACGGGCGTCGGCATCATCGCGCTGCTCCTGGTCGCGAGCCTGGCCATTGTTTCGGCGTCCCTCGCCAAGGAGCGGCGGTCAAGGCACGAGGCTGAGGCTGCCTCGGCCAAGAGCCGCCAAGTCACGAAATTTCTGGAAGACATGCTGAATGGCGTCGGACCTTCCGTCGCTCTTGGACAGGACGCCACGATGTTGCGAGGGATTCTGGACCGAACGGCCGAGCGCGTCGGCACGGAGATGACCAATCAACCGGTCGTGGAAACGGAGCTGCGCAGCCTGATTGGCAGGCTCTACCTCGAAATCGGGAACTATGCGGACGCCGAAAAAATGCACCGTGCGGCACTGGCAATCAATCGCAGGCTATTCGGTCCAGTAAGTCCGGAGACGGCCGCGTCCCTCAACGATCTAGCCGTCGCCCTTTGGAAGGAGGGCAACCTGACGGAGGCTGAGATAACGAACCGTGAGGCACTTGGCATCCGTCGGCGGCTCTTCGGCGTCGAACACGCGGACGTGGCGACTTCGCTCAATAATCTGGCCACTGTGTACCGTCACCAGCGACGGTTTCCCGAGGCCGAAGCCCTGATCCGGGAAGCGCTTGGAATCCGACGAAACTTATTTGGCAATGAACATTTGGAGGTGGCGGATTCGCTGCACAACTTAAGCATCGTTCTCAGCGACGAAGGCAAGGCGGACGAATCGGAAGCAATCGCCCGGGAACTTCTGGCGGTGCGCCGACAGTTGCTGGGAAGCGAGCATTTTTTGGTGGCCGCGGCGCTGCTCGACGTTGCGTACGCGTTGGGTTTCACCGGCAAATTGGAGGAGGCAGAAGCATTGCAACGCGAGGCTTTGGCGATGCAACAGAAGCTGCTGGGAGACGCTCATCCGGACGTATTGGCGTCGTTGTCTTCGCTCGGCGATCGTATGCGCCAACGGGGAAATTTGGTCGAGGGACACGCTGTGTCGAGCGCCGCGCTCTCCATGCAACGCCAAATGTTGGGCGAAGGCAGCCCCGGGATCATGTATTCGCTGGGCAGTTTGGGCGTGACGCTTGAAGCACAGGGCAAAATGGCGGAAGCGGAAGCCGCGCATGGCGAAGCGCTGGCATTGTGGCGAACTCGCGCGGGACACGAGAGTCCGCAGGCGCTGTCGGCGGTTGAAAGCGTCCATCGCGTCCTCATGGCCCAGAAAAAATTTGGCGCCGCGGAACAATTGCTGGATGAAACGCTAACTCCGGCGTTCGTCAGTCGTCCGGCAAGCGCGAACCTCTTGGCGCTCAGAGTTGATCTCAAAGCGCGCCGTGGTCAATGGCCGGAGGCTGCCGCCGACGCCGCTCTTGCATTTGAGCATCAACCGGACAATCCGCGTTACGCCATGGTAGCCGCGCTTTTTGTCAAAACTCACAACCGCCCCGCCTACGAACAGTTCTGCAGGCGATTACTCACTACATTCGCCACCACAACCAACATCTACATTGCTGACTCGGTGGCGAAGGCCTGCCTCTTTCTTGCTTCTCCTGAAGTGGATTTGCCGATCGTGGGTCGCCTGGCCGACACGGCCGTGACGCATGGGGTTGGTGATACGGGTGCCATGCCTTTTTTCGAGCTCTGCAAGGCGCTTTCCGAATATCGGCTTGGACATTACCCGGAAGCTGTCGAGTGGGCGCAAAAGCCACTCAAGGTTTCCGGCAACTATGTGCATGGACACGCCTATGCCGTGCTCGCGATGGCCTGTTGGCAACTGGGTGAGAAGGATCGGGCGCGGGCCATGTTGGGAAAAGGCGAGATATTGGCGCCGCGCATGATGCCAAACAGCATTACCGAAGATCCCGAAAACGCGTGGCTGGCGTGGCTCTACGCGCGGATTCAACTGGATGAGGCCGCCGCACTCATTCAGCCCGGATTGAGCGATGACAATCCGAATCCTGGCGAAAATGGCAAATAGATTGGTTGCCGCGAAATGTCAGTGATACCGTCACCCACAGCGCAATCTTTTTGCGAGACCATGAGTGACGCCACGCTATTGCTAACCGCGGTGGAGCAAGGCGACCCCACGGCCGCTGATAAGCTGCTCGATCTCGTTTACGAGGAATTGCGGCGACTCGCGACCAGCAAGATGGCCCGGGAAGCGCCCGGCCAGACACTCCAACCCACTGCATTGGTGCATGAGGCGTGGTTGAAATTGGTAGGATCTAAACGCCCAAGATTTGAAAACCGTGCCCACTTCTTTTCCGCCGCCGCCGAGGCGATGCGCCGCATCCTGATTGATCGCGCGCGTCGCAAACTCACCATGCGTCACGGAGGAGGTTTGGAACGCGTCGAGCTGGAAGGCCAAGATTTGGCCGCTCCTGCCGCCGACGAGCAATTGTTGGCCGTGCATGAAATTCTGGACCATCTCGCCAAGGACCATCCGGTTCAGGCCGAGGTGGTCAAACTGCGTTATTTCGTGGGTATGACGAACGAGGAAACAGCCGAAGCCCTGAGTGTTTCGGTGGCCACGGTGAAGAACTACTGGACGTTTGCCCGCACTTGGATTTTCAACGAGATCAGGAACTCCTAGCCCGCTTCTCCACCCCTCCCGGAACACATTCTCCCCGCACCACCGGGATGTCAGAAAACTTCGATAACCTTTAGCCGCTTACCCACTATCGTTTTCCCTCGACGATTTTCCGCGCCAGCACTTCGCCGCCGACTCGGGGCAGCACATCCAGCCGGATGCGCCCCTCATCAAACCGGACGAACGGATTTCCCGTATCCGGCTTTCCGAGTTCGCTTCGACCCTCGCCTTGCGGCCAAGGCCATTAGTTCGGGTAGGTGATGATG
>CAYYSX010000117.1:0-14324 GCA_964474315.1 uncultured Verrucomicrobiota bacterium
GGCCAGCGGGTCAGCTTTTGGTGGACCATGGGCGTGAACCAGGGACACGAATCTACCCGAACCGCCCAGGCCATCATCAACCTCGCCTTGATGACCGGAAGCATGGGGCGCCCCGGCACCGGAGCGAACTCCATCACCGGCCAATGCAACGCCATGGGCTCCCGTCTGTTTGCTAATGCCACCTCGCTGCTCGGCGGACGCGACTTCACCCAGCCTGAACATCGGAACCAAGTGGCACAGGTGCTCGGCCTTCCCGTTTCCCGGATTCCCGACCGGAATTCCTGGGCTTACGACCAGATCGTGGACGGCATCGAATCCGGCGCGATCCGGGGACTCTGGGTCATCGCTACCAACTCTTCGCACTCCTGGATCGACCAAGCCCGGTTTACCGGGCTCGCGCGACGGTTGGAGTTCCTGGTGGTGCAAGATCTTTACGCCACCACGGACACCGCGCAGCAAGCGCACCTGGTTCTTCCGGCGGCCGGTTGGGGAGAGAAAGAGGGAACCCTGATCAACTCCGAGCGCCGGCTGGGATTGGTGAAAAAGGTCCGGCGCGCGCCCGGCGAAGCCCTGAGCGATTTTGCCATCTTCAAGCTGATCGCCACGGGCTGGGGCTGTGCGGACCTGTTCCAGGAATGGCATTCGCCCGAAGCCGCCTTCCAGATTCTCAAACGACTTAGTGCCGGCCAACCCTTCGACCTCACCGGCATCCGTGACTACCGCCATCTCGATGACGCCGGCGGAATCCAATGGCCTTGTCCTGCTCCTTCGTCACTAAGTAAAACTCAGGACTCGGCCACCGCCACCCTCGGGTCAACCGAGACGTTCACGCCCGCCACTGAACGTCGTCTTTTTGAAGACGGCCGGTTCTTCACACCGGATGGGCGCGCCCGGTTTATCTTTGCCGACCCGCGCCCGGTAGCCGAGCCCGTCGATGCCGACTATCCTTTTGTCCTGTTGACTGGCCGGGGAACCTCGGCGCAATGGCACACCAACACCCGTACCGCCAAGTCCGCCATCCTGCGGCAGCTTTATCCGGCCGAATGCTATGTCGAGATTCATCCCCAGGATGCGCGTCGTCTTCGGGTCGCGGCGGGAAGCCGGGTCCGCGTCATCTCCCGGCGCGCCTCTTTGGAGGCCAATGCCTTCGTGACGCCGACCGTCCAACCGGGCCAGGTCTTCGTTCCCATGCATTACGCCCGCGTCAATCAGTTGACCCGAGCCGAATTTGACCCTCACTCGCGTCAGCCCAGTTACAAGCACTGCGCCGTCCGGTTGGAGCCGGTCTAAGACGGTCGGAGCCAGCTCATGGCCATCCCGCCGGCCAAATTGATGGCGGCCGCTCTCCCCTCCGTCTTCTACCCGGGAAGCTGAATGGCCGCCCCCATTCGGTTTCCGTGCCGGCTCGTTGGTGGCTTGGGGTTTCGTGGCCAAGGAAATGCAGGGGCAAACTTTGAGATCTTCGGTTTTCAATTACTGCCCCCATGACTTGTGGTTTGCGCGTTGATCGGGAGCGCGGACGGCTCGTCCTCCCGCATCCCGTTGACAAGAGGAGAGGGGCAATTCTCGATATGCGGTTGGTTTGGAGTGCGGAAATTTTGACTGAAAATCAATTGCATCGCTTCAGGACAAGAATTTCCCCGAGTCTATCGAACAGATATTTTGTTGGCTGGGGCTGATACGAACTGCAGTGAAAGAGAAAAAGACTCCTCCTAGGCTCCGGCGATGCGTCCTTTCAATATCATGCCGTGCGCCTTGCTTCGCGTTTCAAATAGAGCGAAAAAGCAATCTGGTTGTGTCAACCAGTCTGCCTGACCGCCGATCAGGCCCGGGTTATCCAGGAACGCGACATTGCAAAAAACACGACA
This sequence comes from uncultured Verrucomicrobiota bacterium, assembly GCA_964474315.1. Lineage (GTDB taxonomy): Bacteria > Verrucomicrobiota > Verrucomicrobiia > Limisphaerales > UBA9464 > UBA9464. The sequence continues at coordinate 1,869 of CAYYSX010000117.1, forward strand.
TAAATCATGAAGCTGCTGCGTTTCCTCCACCGTCCGGGATCAGTGTTGATGGCGGTTCATCTCATTGAGTCAGTGGAGGCGGATGTGATTGCGTATGACGGCGCTGACTACGCGCCGACCTCATCGATCTCGGGCCTGAACGGCGGCACCGGGTGGAACGGGGGATGGAGCGGGATCAACAACATGGTGAGCGGAAGCCTCCTGATGAACGGCGTCGCGACAACCGGCAACCGGTTCGTCACCGAAGGCGGCAACTTCGGGTCGTCGCGGGTAATCGCGACCACTGGATTCGAGGCACTTCTGAACAACGGGCGATTCGGCAAAGACGGGACAACCCTCTGGTTGAGATATCTGTTCCGGGCGGTCTCGAACAGCTCGAATAATTACTCAAATCTGGCTCTCTACGATGGCACGGTCAGCGCGGAAAACCAAGTGCTGTATCTCGGCCTGGCCGGACGGCGTCGAAATACCGGACGATGCATGTGCTGATCGTGGAGGACGAAGCCAAGCTGGCCCGCGCCCTGGCCGAGGGGCTGCGGGAGGAGGGTTTTGCGGTGACGGTGGCGTTGGATGGGGCGGAAGGATGGTTTCTCGCCCGGGAGGCGACTTATGACCTGGTGATTCTGGACGTGCTGCTACCGGAAATGGACGGATTTTCCCTGCTGGCGGCGTTGCGCGGAACCGGGGGCGCCACGCGGGTGCTGCTGCTGACGGCGCGGGACGCGGTGGAGGACCGGGTCCGCGGCCTGGAGTTGGGGGCGGATGATTATCTGGTGAAGCCGTTTCATTTCGCGGAATTGCTGGCCCGCGCGCGAGCGCTGCTGCGGCGGGGGCGCAAGCTGACCGGTGATGAGTTGCGGGTGGGCGATCTGCGGCTGTGCCAGCGGCGGCGTCAGGTGTGGCGGGGCGGCCGCGAACTCAGCCTGCGGCCCAAGGAATTCGGCATCTTGGAATATCTGCTGCGTCATCCGGGGCGGGTCATCTCGCGCACGGAATTGTCCGAGCATGTGTGGGATGAGTCGTTCAATGAGACGATGAGCAATCTGATCGATGTGACGGTCTATAACTTGCGGCGGGTGGTGGATCAGGACGCGGAGGAAAGGTTGATCCGCACGGTGCGCGGTGTGGGGTATGTGATCGGCGGGCCCGGGTGAACTCGCGGGGACGCTCGTCCATTTCATGCTTCACAGCCACCCTTGGCGGGACGGAGCGGCATACGTTGTGCCGGCCATTTCATCTTGATTTCAGAATGGAGGCCGAAGATGCGGCATGTTCCGATTTCGATTTACCGCCGTTTCCCTCACTGCCATCGCGACGGCCGGGTTCTTGCCGGCGCAGGATCCGTTGTTTGAAAAGGTGGAGAAATATCCGCCGCAGGTGACGCCGCTGCGGGTGCCGTTCCCCGCGTTGCGCCACATGCGCGCGGCCTGGGGCGACTACGACAACGACGGATGGATGGATGTGGCGATCATGGGCGAGTCGGACGCCGGGCCGGTGACGAAACTATACCGCAACACGTTTACGGGCGGCGGATTTCTGGGCCCGTTCACCTTCCAGGAGGCACCGGTGAATCTGCCGCAGGTGCAGGATGGCGCGCTGGCGTGGGGAGACTTCGACAATGACGGAGACCTGGATCTCGCCATCACGGGCAGCCGCTCGGCCCATCCGGAGGAAGGCGATCTGGTGGCGGTGATTCTTCGCAACACGCCGGCGGGGCCGTTCCCGTCCGACCGGGAGTTTGTCAACATCCTGCCGGGGCCGTGGTTGCGGGGTTGCCGGTTCGGACTTCTGCAGTGGATCGACTACGACAACGACGGCGATCTGGATCTGTTCTACTCGGGAGAGCGGAGCCCGGCGGGAACGCCGTTTTGGGAACTCGACCGCACGGCGCGGATTTACCGCAACGACAGCGGCCTCCTCACCGACGGTGGACCGGTCTTGACGGCGGGGGTTTATCCGGAGTCGAACCAACCTCCCTCGGAAGGGGAGGAGCGCGATGAACTGCTGGCCACGAACGTGCAATGGCAGGATTTTGACGACGATGGCCTGCTGGATGTGTTGGTCAGCGCCCAAAGCGCCACCTATTCCCAAGTGGCGCAAATCTGGTTGAACCGCTCGACCTTCATGTCCGGCCCCGGCGAATTCGTGCGCCTGGGGCGTCAGATGGTTTTCGAATCCGTGCTCCTCAACTGGCCGGCCTTGTTTCACTGGATTCCGGATCCTCTCGATCCGTTTCAATCGGGAAGGGCCGAACCGTGGGCGACGGTGGCGGATTGGGACATGAACGGGCGGCCGGAGCTGGCCACTTTCCAGACCACCCGGGCGAACCGGGTGGTGGAAGCGGGCGACGGGTTTCGGTTCGACGAGGCCGCCCGGGTGGAGAGTTCCACCTCGGTGCGGCAAATGCCCTTCGGACCGTTCATTCCGTCGGAGCTTCCGTCCGACTTGCTGCCGACCTATCAGGCGTATCCCCTCGAGGAAATCGATTCGGTGTCGCCACCGCTCCAGAGGCTTCCCCTGCGCCAGGTGACGATCGACTGGCTCGGCGGGGGACGCGCCCAGTGGCTGGGCCGCGTGCTGGAAATGCGCGGGTCTCCGTTTGGACCCACCTTCGCCAATCCCTCGACGATCCTGCTCGGTGCCGGCGGCAACGGCGCGCTGGGCGGGGTGACGGGCGTGCATCTGGGCATCGAGCCTCGGCTGGCCGGCTGTCTGGAGGTGGTGGATGTGGACCGCGATGACCGGCCGGACTTGTTCCAGAGCGGTTACGACGAGACCCTGGAATGGGGCGTGGACCTTTACCGCAACGTGCGCGTTTCCGCCAACCAGCCGCCCTCCGCGCCGCCGAACGTGCGGCTGGTGGCGCTGGACAACGATACCCTGCAGGTGGCCTGGGACGCGGCGGGCGATGCCGAGACGCCGGTGGCCGGGCTGCGTTACGGAGTCAGCGTGATCAATCTCGACAGCGGTCTGCGGCTCACCCCCGCGATGTGGGGCGCGGATGGTCGGCGGCTCATTCCGGGATTGGAGGGGCTGGGAGCGCCGCGGCTCGATTGGACGCTGCGGCGTGAGACGGGGAGCACGTTTCCCATCGGCACCTACCGCGTGGAGGTGCGCGCCTTCGACGCCGCTGGCCGGGGCTCGACCACCCCGGGCGTGGTGGAATTCGTCATCCCCGAGCCGCCGCCGGTCACCCAGTTCGAGGCCGCCGTGCCGTGGCGCGACACGGTGCTGGAGCCGGGGGATTTCGACAATGACGGACGGCTCGACCTTGTGCAGGCCGGCCACTCGCGCACCGAATTTTTTCCGCACGGCGATGTCACCCTGCTCTCGCGCAACGCCGGTCCGCCCGCGGGGCAATTGCAATTTCACACCGTCGCCACGCTCCCGTCGCTGACCCGCGGCGCGATGGAATGGGGCGATGCCGACGGCGACGGCCTGCTGGATCTGGCGATGAGCGGCCGGAGCAACGGCTCGCCCCTCACCCATGTCTATCGCAACACCGGCGGCGGCGCCTTCACGCTCTGGCAGGTGCTTGATCCGGTCGAGTTCAGCGCGCTGGCCTGGGCGGATTTCGACAACGACGGCGACCTGGACCTCATGGTCAGCGGCTACCGGGAAAATCGCCCCCTGCTGCGCCTGTATCGCAATGACGGCGGGCATTTCGTGAGTGTCGAAATGTGGAGCGACACCCTCGGCTATTACACGCGGGTGCCGCACATCGGGGCCGGCGCGCTGGCCTGGGCGGACTTCGATGGTGACGGGGATCTCGACGTGTTCATCACCGGCGATCAACAGGACCACACGCCGTCGCCGGTCAGTTCGCCCACGCGTCCCTATCCGGGTTACCAGTGGCCGCCGGGCGTCACTTTCTCTCCGCATCAAGTCGTCAAACCTTGCCGGCCCATCGCTCAAATCTATCGGAACGACGGACCGATCCCCGGCGGCCGGGGCTGGTTGTTTCGCCCGGTGAACGCCGATCTCGAAGCGGTGATCTGGTATGACCAGACCTTCTCCGGCGGCATGATCGCCCAGGCGGAATGGTGCGATCTGGATGCCGATGGCCGGCTGGATCTGGTGGTGGCGGGATACCGCCCCCATCAGGGCGACGCGCGCTACGCCGCTCCCGCCGCTTGGGTGCTGCGCAACGAGGGGCCCGATCCCGCCGTCTTCAACGGGCACCGCTTCAGCAGCCGCGACATCCTTCCGCTGAACAAGAGCGTCATCCAGACGCTGACCTGCGCGGACTGGGACAACGACGGCGCGCCCGATCTGTTGATGAGCGGCCACACCCAGGGGGTCGGCGGCGTCACCGCCCGTGTCCTGCACAATCGCGGCCTGAATTTTTCCCTGACCTCGCACTTGCAGGTGCCCACCGCGCAGGGGCCGAAGTTCTTCGGCGGGCCGGCGGCCTTCGGCCATTTTCTGGAAAATCCGCACCGCCTGGAGGCCGCCGTGAGCGGCATGTGGGGCTGGATTTCTGCAAGCGTCGCGCACGACAGCACCACACGCGTCTTTCTTCCGTCGCCCGGGGCCAACGCCCCTCCGTCACCGCCCGCCAATCTCACGGCCACGGTGCAGGGCGCGGCGGTGACCTTCGCATGGGACGCCTCCACCGACGACACCACGCCGCAAATTGCGCTGACTTACAACCTGTCCGTCGAACGCGTGGACGGCCAGCCGGGCGGCCTGGCCGGCATGGCCGACGCCGCGACCGGCCGGCGGCGGGTGGAACGCGCCGGCAATGTGGGCCAGGCCACCACCTGGACGCTGCGCAACCTGCCGCCCGGCGCCTACCGCTGGCGGGTGCAGGCGCTCGACGCCGCGCTGACGCCCTCCGGATTCGCCACCGCCGGGCAGACCTTCGTGGCCGGTCCGGTCCAGCCGCCGGGCGGCACGCCGCCTCCGCCGCTGAGCCAGTGGGTTCCCACCTTCGGCGGACCGACCACCGTCGATCTCCAGGCCGTGATCGAGGCGCGCCAGGTCCGGTTCGCGGTCGGCCGGCGCGGGCGCATCCTTTACGCGCCGCGCGGCCAGCCTTTCACGCCGCAACCCTCCGGCACGACCAGCGATCTTTACGGCGTGGCCATGGGGCCGGACGCGGTGCTCGCCGTGGGCGACCACGGGGTGATCCTGCGCTCGGAGGACGGTTGGAATTGGGACGCGCTCACCAGCCCCACCACTGGCTCGCTGCGCTGCATCACCCACGGCGACGCGGGCTGGGTCGCGCTGGGGGAAAACGGCGCGCTGCGTTCCGCCGATGGCATCGTCTGGGAAATCGCCACGGGGCCGTTGTCGGGCCTCATGCACGAGGTTGTCTTCGCCGCCGGGCGCTACGTCGCGGTGGGCGAGGAGAATAGTCTTCAGAAAATCCTGGTCTCGGACAACGGCGTCGTGTGGAGGGCCACCTCGGCGCCGTCCCCCGGCGACGGCGCGTTGACCGGGATCGCCGCGCATCCCGGCGGGTTCATCGCGGTGGGCGGGAGGGAAGAGGCTTCCCTATCGGGCAATCGCCGCGATGTGTTGATTTCGTCCGACGGTCTCAACTGGTCGTTGGCGCTTTCGATGGCGGAGACCAGACCTTTCCGAAAACTGGCCTGGGGCGGCACGTGGTGGGCGGCGGTGAGCCGGGACAGCAGCTTCCGCTCGATCAATGGCGTGACGTGGAGCGAGACCCCGTTCGTTCCGGGCGATGACCGGTTCACCGGGGTCGCCGTCGAGGGCGCGCGCTTCACCACCGTCGGCGCCTTCGGCAAGCTCCGCATCACGGAGGACGCCGGACGGAATTGGACGGCCGAAAGCGGCATCGGGTTTCGGGCTGTCATATCCCTCGCCGAAGGTAGCGGTCTTATCGTGGCCGTCGGTCACAGCCAGTTGTTGCTGGTCTCCGAGGACGGCGGTCACACCTGGATCGACCACAGCGGCCTCACCACCCAGGCCCACTATGCGGTGGCCCACGGCAACGGACGCTTCGTGGTGCTCGGCGATGTGGGCAGCCGGGTCAGTGTGGACGGCCGCGAGTGGAGCACCTGGCCGCTGTCGCATAACGCCCGCGCGCTGGCCTTCGGCGCGGGCCGGTTTGTGGCCGGCGGTTTCAACGGCCATTATTCATGGTCGGCGGATGGCGAAACCTGGAGCAGCGCGAGGCTGGAGTCCCCGCCTGTGAACATTCTGGCTCTCGCTTATGGCAATGGCACCTTCGTCCTGCTGGAAAACGGCGGGCGCCTCCGCACCTCGTCCGATGGCATCGACTGGACCATCCGCGACACGCTGACCGAAGTGAACCGGCTCACCTTCGCGCACGACCGGTTTTTCGCCACCGGCATGGGAGGTAATTTCTCCGGACTCATGCTCACGTCGGGCGACGGCGTGACGTGGCAGGAAGTGCCCTCGGTGGCGGCGGCGACGCCGGGCATCAACCTGAGTGGCGTGGCGCGCGCGGGGGAAAAATGGCTGGCCTTTGGCGAGGTTCTTTTCCCCCAGTTCGGTGGTGTGAACGGCGTGCTCCTGGAATCCCCCGATCTCGTGGAGTGGACCCCGGTCCCCGTGCCGACCTCCAATCCCCTGTTCGCCGCCCGGCCGGTGTTCGGCGGCGTCCTCGTGGCGGGCGCCCGCGACACGCTGCTGTTTTCCCCCGATGGCATCTCCGCGCCAGTGCCTCCCGCGCCTCCTTTGCCGACCCTGGAACTCGTGGCGGAGGAGAGCGGCGACTTCCGGCTCACCCTCCGCGGTCAGGCCGGCCAGACCGTGCTGTTGCAGGCGTCCACCGACATGGTCGCCTGGACCACCGTCGAGACCATCACTCTGGTCAGCGACACCGAAACGGTGGAACTCGTCGGACCGGTTCCGGCGGACCGGCGGTTTTTCCGGCTGGTGGCACCGTGAGGAGTGCTTACTGATACCCTCAGGACAATCCCATCGTGACCACGCAAAGCCGTCTCCTCTGGTTGCTGTTCGCCGTGAACCTGGCGGTGGCCGCCGCCGGGGTGGCGCTGTGGCGGCATGTGATCTGGAGCGAACGCCTCGCCGCCGTGGACCAGATGCTGCGGGACAAGGTGGTCATCTTCACCCGTTCGATCCCCTCCGATCAACCGTTGTATTGGCCCGACGTCGATGTGGAGCTGGAGACGCGGACCTTTCCCCTCGTGCGCTTGGTGTATCAGCCCGATGGCATCCAGGTCCGTCAGCTCCCCGCCACCGGCGAGACCCTTTTTTTGCGGGAAGCCACCCGGAAGGCGGCGATCGAGACCCGGGCTCAGGTCATGGAAACCATCGACGGAGGCCGGCTCGGCCCCCTGCGCGTGGCCACTTATCCGAAGTGGCGCTGGGGAACGCCCGAAGAGGGACCCCTGGTGGATTTCCTCGGACAACTGCTGCTGCCGCTGAGGCCTCTGGAGAAAACGATGGCCCGAGACACCTGGGCGGCGGCCGGCGTGGCGCTGGCCTGGGTGGCCGTGGCGCAGGGACTGCTGGCCTGGGGACTGCGCCGCTGGCGGCGCGGCCTCGCGCGCGTCGCCGCCACTGCCCAGGACTTGAGCCGCGAGGAATCCCCACGCCAACGGCTCCCGGTGGATGAAAGCGAACCCGACCTCGCCGCCTTCGCCCGCGCCTGCAACGGCCTGCTCGATCGCCTCGAACACCTCCACGAAAGCCGCCACCGCTTTCTCGCCGACGCCGCCCATGAATTGCGCACGCCGCTTGCCGTCATGCTCGGCGAACTCGAAGTCGCCCTGCGCCGGGAACGCGACCCGGCCCGCTACCAGACCGTGCTGGAGAGCAATCGGGAGGAAATCATCCGGCTCACCAAACTGGCGGAAGGTCTCCTCTTGCTGGCGCGGGTCGATGCCGCCCCCCCGATGACGGCCAGCGAGACCACCGACCTCGCCGCCCTGGTCAGCGAGGTGGTGTCGGCCGCCCAGGCCCGTGCGCCGCAGGCACGTTTGATGGTGAATGCACCCGCTCATCTGGCGGTCCCGGGGCCGCCGCACCTGCTGCGTCCCATCCTGACCAACCTCCTCGACAACGCCCTCCGGCACTCGCCCGAAGACGAGCCGGTCGAAGTCGCGCTCACTACTCAAGATGGCGAAGCCCTGCTCCAGGTGACCGACCACGGACCCGGCCTCGCCCCGGAGCACCTGCCCCGCCTCTTTGATCGCTTCTACCGCGTGGACAGCGCCCGCCATCGCGCCCAGGGCGGCGCTGGCTTGGGCCTGGCCATCGTCCGCCGCCTGGCCACCGCCGCGGGCGGGTCGGTCGCCGTCCACAGCGAATTGGGCCGCGGCTGCGTCTTCACCGTGCGGCTGCCGCAGGCGCCGACCGGCCCGCCCTCGGCCGATGAGATACACCGGTGAGACGCGTGACGGCCCGCAGTTTTTTCACCGGCAAAGGGCCAGGTAAAATGCCACAGCGGGAAGTTTCTTTGCGCCTGCGAGCTGTGTGTAATCGTCCGACGGAGCACCGTCGTCGCCATGGCCCCGATGGCGCTGAAGATGTTCAACCCCCTCCAACCCTCCCCTCCGATCGAGCGCGAGGGACCGTTCCTGTTCTCCCACCGACCCACTTCGAAAAGCGATTTCCTGGCAGCGGTTGCTCTGCGCGGCAATCGCGCCAGTCTGTGCGCCATAATGGCGCTTAGATAAGGCCTCGATTTTTGTGATGGCGTGTTCGATGGGGGATTTCTTAGTAGCGGTGGCGAGGACAGTTGAGCAAGGGGTAGTTTTTGTGGCGGCGCTTGAGGGCGCGGGGCTCTCGACGCCCTGGCCGGTCCGGGACTTGTGAGACGACGGGTGCGAAATCCCGTCGCCCGGACGGTGAAGCGCAGCCCGCGGACTTCCAGCGTCTGCGGGACTCGCTTCCACAAGGCCTTGGGGAGGTAAGGGGGCGATCCTTGGGTTTGGACCAGCGGATCAAGCGGTCGTGCCGCCCCCGCGGCTTGCCCTGACGTCAATCAGGACAGCGGCGTTGGTGGAGGCGGAACAAGCTCCTGGCGCCTTGGAGCAGCAACAGGGCCAGGAGGGTGAAGCTGCTAAAGCCCCGATCGGCCAAGGCCAAGTCTCCGGGACGAAACGGATCCAACAGGCGGTGGAGCAGACTCAACTCGTGCTCCTGCTGGTTGCCTTTGGCGTAATCGAGCAGGGCACCGCTGCCCAAGCTGAAGACCCCCACCCATTTGAGCAGCGGGAAACCACAGACGAGCTTGACCGGGAGCTACGATCGCTCGTGAGGAGCAACGGACCGAGGATGGATAGTGCGGCGTTGTGGGAGGAGCTTCGCGGATGACGCAGTACGCCGATGCGTCGTTCCTGGTGTCTTTGCTGAATCCGAGAGAGAGCCAGTATGGCGCCGCCCTCAACTACTACCGGGGAAATAAGGCGAAGGCGCGGGCTTACAACGTCCAAACTCGGGGCGATGGGCGGCTCTTGAATCCGTCCTTACCCGGGGCGGCGATCGGGAGCAGGGGGCCCAAGCTCCAAAAGCCAAGTTCCAAGTTCCAAGCTCCAAAAAGCTCCAAGGACCAACGCCCAAGTGCCTCCCCCAATTCCCCGGTTGGTGACGCCGCTCGACGGGCGGGGTGCGACTGAAGCACTGTGCTCAACGTCCGCTTCGCCTCGGTCCGGAAGCGACCGGGCGCTTGGAGCTTGGGATTTCTTTGGAACTTGGGTTTTGGAACTTGGAGCTTCCCCGGGAGTGATCATGCGGGCGAGCCGCCCGCGCTCCTGCCGGTAAGGACAGTGTCAAGATGCGCCCCGGGGCGATCCCCCGTTGACCGGAGGGCGGCCGGCGGGTTGAATCTCGTTGAATTCACCGGTCATGCGTTTTGCTCGACAGAGACTGCGGCAGGTCCTGTTCCTCGTGGCGCTTGCCGGTCTCGCCCGCGGCGAGGCCGCCTCCCCGTTACGCCCGTTGGTCGAGCACCACTGCGTCGAATGCCACGACGCGGAGACGAAGCAGGGCGGGCTGGACCTGACCGCGCTCGCGTTCGAGCCGAAGAACGCCACGAACTTCACCCGCTGGGTCTCCATCCACGACCGCGTGCAGAGCGGCGAAATGCCGCCAAAGAAAAAGGCGCGGCCGGACGCGAAGGAACAGGAGACGTTCCTGAAGTCGCTGTCCACGTCCCTAACCGCAGCGGACCAGGCGCGCATGGCCAGGGAAGGACGCGCGACCCAGCGGCGCTTGAACCGCTACGAATACGAGAACGCCCTGCGCGACCTGCTCCACCTTCCGTGGCTTCAGGTCCGCGACGCGTTGCCCGAGGACGGCGAGGCGCATCGCTTCAACAAGGTCGGCGACGTGTTGGACATCTCGCACGTGCAGATGGCGCGTTACCTCGGCGCGGCGGACTCGGCACTGCGGCAGGCCCTGGCACCTTATCCGACCCGGCCCGAGACCACGACGAACCGTTACTACACGCGCGAGCAGCGGAGCTGGACCGGCCCAATGAGGTATTCCGTGTTCAACACCGCTCCCGAGCGCGCCACGTTCCCGGTGCTCGGTTTCGCCGGCCAGCCGGACGTGCGCACCGAGAAGGCTCCGTTGACGGTGGGCACGAATGACCCCGTGACTCGGGAATTAGAGGGCGTGGGTGTCGTCGCCAGCGCCTATGAGCCGATCGAGCCGAAGTGGAACAATTTCAAAGCGCCGATGTCGGGCCGCTACCAACTGCGCTTCCTGGCGTACTCGGTTTGGGTTGGCCCCGGTCCGACCAACCGGTGGTTCATTCCCGACCTCGACAACATCTCCCCGGGCCGCCGCGATGAACCCATTAGCATTACCGCCGAAACGCCACCGCGGCTGCTGCGGCATCTCGGTGACTTCGACGTCACGCCGGAGCCCAGCGTCCACGAACTCGACGTGTATCTGCTCGCCGGCGAGATGATTCGCCCGGACGCGGGCCGTCTCTTCCGGTCGCGGCCCGGCGCGGCACGCTGGCAAAATCCGCTCGCGGAAGAAGACGGCCAGCCCGGCGTCGTGTTCCGCTGGATGGAAGTCGAGGGCCCGCTCTTCGACGAATGGCCGCCCGCCGGGCACCAGCGGCTCTTCGGCGACCTGCCGATGGAAACGCGCCAGCCCAGTGACGAAGTGGCCCATCAGGACGACGAAGACGACCCGAAGCCGCGGAAGTTTCGTCCGCCACCGGGCGTGGAAGTCATCTCCGCGAAGCCGGAAGCCGACGCCGAACGGCTGCTCCGCCATTTCATTCGCCACATCTATCGCCGTCCGGTGAAGGAATCCGCCGAGGTGAAGCGATTCCTGCCGGTGTTTCACGCCGCGTTGGAGAAGGGCAACCGGTTCACCGACGCCCTGCTGGCCGCCTACACCGCGGTGCTGTGCTCGCCGGAATTTCTCTGCCTGAAGGAAGAACCCGGCCGGCTCGACGACCACGCGCTCGCGGCACGGCTGTCGTTCTTCCTGTGGAATTCGCCGCCCGACGAAGAACTGCGCCGACTCGCCGGTCGCGGCGAACTGCATCCGCCTGACGTGCTCCGCGCACAGACCGAACGGATGCTGGACGACCCGAAGTCGCGGCGCTTCGTGGAAGCGTTTCTCGATTACTGGTTGGAACTCCGCAAACTGCCGGCCACCGCACCGGACGCCAACCTCTATGCCGACTACTACCTCGACGACCTGCTGACGGAATCGGCGCTCGAGGAAACGCGCTCGTTCTTCGCTGAACTGCTGCGCGACGATGGGCCGGCGCGCCACCTCGTGGCCTCCGACTTTGCGATGGTGAACGAAACGCTGGCGGCGCATTACGGCCTGCCGCCCGTGTCCGGCGTGGCGCTGAAGAAGACGCCGTTGCCCGCCGACAGCGTGCGGGGCGGGTTGCTCACGCAGGCGGCGGTGCTCAAGGTCACGGCCAACGGCACCACGACTTCCCCCGTGCTGCGCGGCGCGTGGGTGATGGAGCGCCTCCTCGGCCAGAAGCCGCCGCCCCCACCGCCCAACTTGCCCGCGGTCGAGCCCGACATCCGCGGCGCGACGACCATCCGCCAGCAGCTCGAGCAGCATCGCACGCTGGAATCCTGCAACGCCTGTCATGCGAAGATGGACCCGGCCGGCTTCGCGTTGGAGAGCTTCGACGTGATGGGCGGCTGGCGGGAACGCTATCGCTCGGAGGTGGAAGGCGAACTTGCGCCGGGCCTCGCCAAGAGCGGTCAGAAGCTAACGCACCGCTGGGCGCTGCCGGTGGATGCCAGCGGCGAGCTGCCCGACGGACGGAAGTTCCACGACATCCGCGAATTCAAACAACTCCTGCTCGCCGACGAACGCCAGTTGGCCCGCAATCTCGCCCAGCAACTAACCGTCTATGCCACCGGCGCGCCCGTCGGTTTTGCCGACCGCCGCGAGATTGAAGCGCTGCTCGACCGCGCCAGTTCGAGTCACTGGGGGGTGCGCAGTTTGGTCCACGAGCTGGTGCAAAGTTGGTTGTTTTTGGAGAAGTAATCGGTAATC
>CAYYSX010000117.1:14424-17373 GCA_964474315.1 uncultured Verrucomicrobiota bacterium
CCCACTGTTTACCGCTTACTGATTACCGCTTACTGATTACTGATTACTGATTACTCCCCCAACCACCATGAACTCCCCCGCCCTCTCCCGCCGCTCGTTCCTCCGCGCCGCCGGCGTGCTCATGTCCCTGCCGCTGCTGGATTCCATGACGCCGGCCTTTGCCGACGTGGTGAAGTCCGCCCGCGCCACGCCCGGCGGCAAGCCGCGCCGTTTCCTCGGCATCTGCAACAACCTCGGCCTGCTGCCGGAGCATTTCTTCCCGGCGAACGGCGGACGCGACTACCCGCTGTCGCCCTACCTGGAACTGCTGAAGGACCAGCGCGACGACTTCACGGTCTTCAGTGGCGTGTGGCATCCCGAGGTGGATGGAGGGCATCCGGCCGACAACTGTTTCCTCACCGCCGCGCCGCATCCGGGCAGCGCCGGCTTTAGGAACACCATCTCGCTCGACCAATACATCGCCGAGCGCATCGGGCACCTGACGCGGTTCCCGTCGCTCACGCTCGGGGTCAACGTGCAGCAGGGCATCCGCAGCCTCTCGTGGACCGGCTCGGGCGTGATGATTCCCTGCGAGGAAAAGGCCGCGGATGTCTTCGCGCGGATGTTCCTTCAGGGCACGAAGGCGGAAACCGAAGCGCAGATCCGCAAACTGGAAACCGGTCGAAGCATCCTCGACGCGGTGGCCGGCCAGGTGAAGTCATTGCAAAGTTCGGTCGGCGCGCGCGACCGCGACCGGCTGGACCAATACTTCACCAGCGTCCGCGACCTCGAGCAACGCCTCCAGATGGCGCGCGAATGGGAGAACCAGCCCAAGCCCCAGGTCAGCGCCTCCGTGCCGCTCGATCCGGCCAGTCCCAAGGCTTACATGGACAAGGTCAAGCTCATGTATGACATGGCGCGGCTCGCCTTCGAGACCGATTCCACGCGCTCCATTTCCCTGCTGCTCGACAGCGTGAACTCCCCGGCCATCGAGTTCGGCGAAGTCAAGACCACCGACGGCTACCACAATTTGTCGCACCACGGGAAGTCGGAGGAAAAGCTCGCCCAGCTCAAGACCATTGACGAGTGGCACATGAAGCTGCTGGCGGAACTGTTCCGCGAACTCAAAGCCATCCGCGAAGACGGCGAGCCGCTGCTCGACCGCACGATGATTCTCTACGGTTCGAACCTTGGAAACGCGAACACGCACGTCACCACCAACCTGCCCGCCTTGTTTGCCGGCGGCGGTTTCCGGCATGGCCAGCACCTCGCGTTCGACCCGCAGCACAACTACCCCCTCCCGAACCTCTTCGTCTCGGCGTTGCAACGCATGGGCCTGGAAACCGACCGGTTCGCCTCCGCCACCGGCACGATGCGCGGACTAGAGATGGCGGCGTAAGCGTCTCCACGGGAGTCCCGTCTGCTTAGGAAACTCAGTTGAACACAACATGAACGGGAAGGACGGAAGGTGCGCCCTCGCACCGCTGGCTCCCGCCTACCCATCCAGCGGACTCCGTACTCCCAGTCCCGGTTTCTGCATGACATGGGTATAAATCTGTGTGGTCGCCACGTCCTGATGTCCCAGCAGATCCTGCACCGTCCGGATGTCGGTCCCGGACTCCAGCAGATGGGTGGCGAAACTGTGTCTTAGCGTGTGGGGCGTCGCCGGTTTGGACCCTCCGGCCTTGCGTACGGCCACCCGCATTCCCCGCTGGATGACTTCCTCTGGCCAATGATGCCGCCAGCGCGGCTCATCCCCGTATCCCTCCCGCCGCACCCAATTCGACGTGGGGAACAGCCATTGCCAAGCCCATTCCCGCGGGGCGTTCGGATACTTGCTCGCCAGCGCGTTCGGGAGCCAGACCCCGGCAAAGCCCGCCTGCACGTCCCTCGCATGCTGAGCCCGCAGGCGGCGCACGTGTTCGCGCAGCGGCTCAACCAGGACCTCGGGAACCACCGTCCGGCGGTCCTTGTCGCCCTTGCCCGCCCGAACGATCAGGAAGCGTTGTTCCAAATGCACGTCCTTGACCCGCAGACGCAGCATTTCGATCAGCCGCAAGCCGGAGCCGTAAAGCAATTGGAGTGGCAGGCGGACCTCCGGTTCCGCCGCCTCCAGGATCACTTTGACCTCCTCCCGTGTGAGGACCACGGGCAGCCGTTTCGGTCGTTTGGACCGCGCCCATTCACCCAGATCGCCCAAGGGTTGATGGAGCACTTCGCCGTAAAGGAATACCAGGGCATTGAGTGCCTGGTTCTGGGTGGCGGCGGCGACCTGTCGTTCGGTGGCCAAGTGACTCAGAAAACCGGCCACTTCCGCGGCCCCCAGCTCGCGTGGATGGCGCCATACCGCCCGGCCCGATCCCGCAATCCGGCAATGTCGAAGAAATCGCTCAATCCATTGCCAGTACGATTCCTCCGTTCGTCGAGCGTAATGATAAAAGCGCATGACCTCATGGACTTGATCTCGCAGTGGGGCACGGGGATTGGGAACGATCCCTTCTCTCGGTCGGCCGAGGCCAGCGCTCCCTTTTTCGAGGTGGGGACGGTCTTTCACGGCCAAATCATGCCACCGGCCTGAGCGGGCTGTCTGTCGCGAGAATTAAGGAGGCGGCCACCTCTGGTCGGACGATAGGCCAATCGTCCGACAGGTGGATTGGGTAACTCGCACGACATCAACCGGTTCTCCCAACGGCATTCTGCGGTGCGAATAATCGTCCGACACGCCGTGCGGCCGATTGGAAAAGCGTCCGACCGTTGATTTCTACAACCCCGTGCGGGAATGGCCTTTACGACAACCAAGCGCTGCGGTACGAACAATCGTCCGACAGGCAGCCTGTCGGTGAATCAACTGTTAAGTGTCCCGACTTTTAGCGATATGAAATGCCTTGCCAGACCCCAAGCGTCGGAGGCACTAACCCTAAAACAAGCGCATTACGATCGACCGAAGGCTGCATATAAAGAAATTCGTAA
>CAYYSX010000118.1:0-10006 GCA_964474315.1 uncultured Verrucomicrobiota bacterium
CCCGGCCCCTCCTGTTGCCACGTTGCTGCGGGTCGCAGACCCGCGCTCCGGACGCGCTTGGCGCTCCGTGTCCGGCGCAACGACGCCGTCGTTCCGTCGTGAGGAGCGCGCCCGCCTCGGGCGCAGTGGCGTCCGCCCCGCCCGCCACCCGCGGCGCGTCACTACCCCCCAACCGGCAACAATTCGCCCGACCCCTCCTGTTGCCACGTTGCTGCGGGTCGCAGACCCGCGCTCGTGCGCCGGTGAGGGCGTACACACCGCAGGATGAAAGTCCCTGTCGGACGGAACGGTTACCCGTCCGTAATCGAAGGCGACTGCGCCGTGGTAACACGGGATGGGAAGCAGGCGGAGCCTGAGCGAGATTATCGCTCGGACCAACCGAATCCTGCGGGGCTGGTACGGCTACTACTTCCGCGACAGTCACCCCAACGGTCTGCGAGGACCGGACGGAGGGCTAAGGCGACGCCTACGGGCGATACTGCGCAAGCGGGAGAAGCGGCCCGGATACGGGCTGAGCTAAGCCGACCGCCGACGGTGGCCGAACCGATGGTTTGCGGCACAGGGGCTCGCTAGTCTGGAACATGGCTCCTGTACTTACGGTTAGTCTCGCAGAGAAACCACTGACCGGAGAGCCGGAGGCGGGAACTCCGCCCGTCCGGTTCGAAGGGCGGGGTGAGGCTTCGGCCCCATCCCGACCCCTGTCGTGCGATCAGGGAGTCACCGGCTGCACCCAGGCCGCTTCGGTTTCTCCCTCCCGGTAGGGACTGGCCTTAGGTTTGGAGGAATCAATCCGGGCGCGCACATAGAGCTCGTCCCCCGTCAGCTCATAGGTGGCCGAAGGACCTTCGACTTCGGCCAGGATTTCCCCCACGTCGTCATCGTACCGGTGGGTCACCCGCAACAGATCCCCCGCCACGTTCCGCAACGGCTCATGATTCTGATTGAATCCACGCCGGGTCCCGATGAACCGGGTCCGATACGTCACGCCCGGTTCCGTCGCGATGTCGATCCGTAGGGTCGTCCCGTCCCGCCGGACATCGCTGAGAGTGATTCCACTGCTGGCGTAGAAATCGCCGGCTTCCATCGCCTTCACCACCTGCTCGGGGGTCAGGTGCGGTGCGCGGACCATGACCCAACCGCGACCGGCATTGCTCTGACTGATCGCGTTGGTGTGGTAGTTGTGCGAGTCATCGACCGCCAAGCCATACAGCGGCGGCAGTCCGAGCACGGCCAGACGCCAGGTCAATACGATGTCCCACACCCGATCCATGCCGGCGTGAGTTTCGTCCCCTTCGTTATGGACCGCGGGATGCCCGTTATAGACTTCAAAGAACTGCTCGCCTTGAACCTGCATCAACTCCTCGGCGGTGATGCCCCAGACAAAGTTCGGATGGTTGATGTGCGGGAACATCGGCTGTCCGGTGGCACTCCGCTGCGCCAGGACGGCATCGACCGAGCCCTGCATGACTTCGAGGACACTGTTGGCTCCGCGCGGAGCAATCCGGTCACGCAGGTTGGTGGCGTTGACGTGAACCGGATAGGCGAGGTATTGGCCGGTGATCTCTTCGGCCGGGATCAGCAGGAACCGACCGGGTTCATCGAGCCAGGGACGGAATTCCGCCAGGGGCTTGAGCCGGACTTCGTTGGTTCCGTTACGCAGGCGTTGTTCGACCCAGTTGGTCCCAAACCGCTGCAGGTACTTCGCCAACACCGGCCCACCCGCCCGACGCTCCGTCGCCGGGATCCAACGCTGGCCTTCGAGCATCACGTTGTGATCCGACAACGCGAGGAAGTGGTAACCTTGGTCCCGATACCACGCGGCGATCATCTCCGGGTAATCGTCACCATCGCTCCAGAGGGTGTGCGTGTGCAGGTTGCCTTTCCACCAACGGGCGGCCGGGTTGGCCGAGGTCTGCGCGCCGCCGGGGGCGCTGCCCGTGATCTGGGCCAGCAACTGGAAAAAGCCCCGCTTCCGGGCGCTGCTGATCGACCAGTTGACCGGCACACTCTGATAACCTTCGTCGAACCCTTCGTCGCGCATCCGATAGTCGAAGTATCCCCAGCCGGCCCGTTCGGAAACCGCGGCGATGAAGTTGTTGTCGGGCTGGTCGAAGTCGAAATGGTCGTCTTCGTTGAACAGGATCGGCTTCGGCGTATCCCCCAGCAGCGCGCGTGTCTGGCGGACCATTTCCCGAATTCGGAGCGGCTCGGATACCCCGTTTCCATGAAGCAGAAGAAAGTCGGCGGCTTGGACGACGTTGGTGCCAGGGATCGTTCCGCCTCCGTAGCTGGTGCTCACCAGGAACCGCCGGCCGTCGCGTTCCCGACTCTTCACCCGGTCGATCAACTCATGCACCCGGTCGGGTCGGAGAAGGGGATGGTCATAGCGAACGTTGCACTCGTTGTTGATTTCGATCAGCACGTTGCGCCAGCCACCGGCGAACAGCCAATCCACGGTGTTATCCACCGCGCGTACCACCGCGGCTTCATCGGCGAGACGCTCGTCCTGACCGAAGTAGAAGAGGCCCAGGATGACCACCATTCCGAGGTCGTCGGCGCGGTTGAGAATGCGCTCCAGCCGGGCCAGATAGTCGGGTCGCAGGGAGCCATCGGATTCAATGGCCGAGTTGTGCCAGGGCTGTTCGCGGGAATAACCCTGAGGCGAGCCACCCTGGAGATTGAGGGTGAACGCCAGCAGCCCGTGTCGTTTCCAATCGGGCAGAGCTTCCATGAACTCCCGGGTGTTGCGTTCAGGATCCCACCGACCGGTATCGGGATAGGCCCATTGGGAGAGGGTCTCGGGATTCCGGTCATCGAAGGTGGCCTGGACCAGGCGGGCGTTCATCAACAGGCCCTCGATGGAGTATCCCTGCCAGATCTGACCGGCATACGTGGGCCGGCCGTTGAGGAGGAAACGGTCACCGCGGAGGGAGACTTCGGTGGGACCGGCTTGAAGACCGAAAACCAGAATGAACCCGAGGGCGACCAGTTGGGTTCCGCAAGCCAGCTTCATCAGGAAAGGCTAGGGAGCCGGCCGTCGAAGGACAATGCCCGACCCCATGGATCTCCGATTCCGGGCGCATCTCAGTTTTTGGAAGGGGGTGGAGTCGGGGACAGAGGACCGAAGGGGAAGGCCGGTAGCGTCGGCTGTCCTCAGCCGACCCCCTGGCCGTCCAGAGCATCCGGCGTCTTCTTCATCACGTCCGTTCGTTCCCGTGGCCCCAGGCGACTCCACCCGCCCGGTCGGCTGAGGACAGGCGACGCTACACGCTCCCTCCAGACCGTCCCTTGCCACTTCCCAAGAACTGAGATGCACCCGAGGCAGGGGGCCGCTAAGGCGCGCCTTGTCAGCCAAGGCACCGGCCGGTAAACACGCGGGGTTGCTACGGCCGCGCCGGCTGCGCGACAACCGATGGCTCAGGACAACCTTCTCCCCAAAATTTTTGGCCTTGGTTTGCCACGCACCGGAACCATGTCGCTGGACGTGGCTCTCCAGCGGCTCGGATTCCGGAGCATTCATTTCGCGATGGAACTGTATCGCGACCGCAATGATCCGATCACCCACGAGTTCCAGGCGTTCGTCGATACTCCCATTCCGCTGCTTTACCAAGAACTCGACCACCAGTTCGTCGGCAGCCGGTTCATCCTGACCCGACGCGGTCTGGAGCCCTGGCTCAGCAGCATGGAATGGCTCTTCAAGCACGGTAAGGCCAAGTGGAGATGGGATTATGTCACCCACGCCTACCACCAGGAGTTTTTTGGCACCCGGAAATACGACCGGCCGAAACTCACGGACAAGTATCACTCCTACCATACCGAGGTGGACCGCTATTTCCGTGATCGTCCCCAGGATCTGCTGGTGATCGACCTGGACCAAGGCTTCGACCTGGCGCGCCTGTGCCGGTTCCTCGGAAAACCGGAAATCGACCTCCAGTTCCCGCGCGCCAATAAACGGGATGAGAGTTCGCTGGCACGTCGGCTTCTCTACGCCGTTTATGAACAGTTTTTGACTTCGGAATCCTCCGAGCGGCGCCTTCACACTCTCTTGGCCAAGGTCACCGGGGGACGTTTTATCCCTCAGTCCGTTCGTCCCTCGCACTCGTCATCCAGAACGGCGGGACATTGAACAGGTTTGGGGCACCAGGCAGGGGGTGGGCTCTCAAGGAGCACTCGACTCTTCTGCCACTGTGTTCCCCCCAACTGAAACACTCCCCCTCTTCCCTCTTCCCTCTTTACTCCGTCTCGCTCATTGAGTCGCTGACGCTGGATCGATAGTTTTCGCCGGTGAACCTCCCCATACGTGGCCTGTTCGCGCTGATTCTTGGCTCGTTTTTTGTCTCTGGTGTCGCCGGCCTGGCCTACCAGGTGGTATGGACCCGGTACTTGGCGTTGTTCCTGGGCCACACCAGCTACGCCGTCATTGCGGTGCTGGCGGCGTTCATGGGCGGCTTGGCTCTGGGCAATGCCTGGCTGGGCGCCGTCGTGGATCGGCTGCCGCGGCCGCTGTTGTTTTACGCCGGTCTGGAGCTGGGGATTGGCGTCTTCGCGGTGGTGTTTCCCACCTATTACGAGTTGGTTCATCAGGGGTTCCTGGCGGTGGTACGCGCCGTGGAACCGACGGGTTTCTTCCGGCTGACCCTTCAGTTTCTCTTTGCCAGTATCACCATTCTGGTGCCCACCGTGCTGATGGGTGCCACCCTCCCGGCGCTCACCCGTTTTGTGACCCGGTCCCTGGCCGAGCTGCGCGGAAGGGTCGCCGCGTTATACGCGATCAACAGCAGCGGGGCGGTGGTGGGCGTCATCCTGGCCGACTGGTGGTGGATTCCCCGGCTCGGTCTGGAGGTCACCGTTTATCTGGGAGCGGTCATGAGCCTGCTGGTCGGCCTGTTGGCGCTCGGCGCCAGCCGCATGATCCAGGAAGGGGCGGCCACGCCTGAGCCCCCGGTGGAATCCGGATCAGTGGAGCAGTTCACTTCGGCCCAGTTGCGGCTGGCCGTCATCGGAATCGGAGTCTCGGGTTTTGTCGCCATGTTGTATGAAGTGGCCTGGACCCGGTTGCTGGCCTTGGCCTTGGGATCCAGCACGCATGCCTATTCGCTGATGCTGGCCACCTTCATCAGCGGCATCGCCGCCGGTGGCTGGCTCGTGTACCGCTGGAAGCGTCAGGCGCACACGCTGACCGCCTTTGGCATCGCTGAACTGGCCCTGGCCGGAACGCTGTTTGTTTCGTTGTGGTTCTACGATCTTCTTCCCTGGTGGTTCGCCCGTCTGGCCGCGCTGCTGCAACGCACTCCCGAATCGTATCCCGTGTACGGATTGCTCCAGGCGCTGGTGTGTTTTGGCGTGATGTTTATTCCGGCCATGTGCTTGGGCACCACCCTTCCCTTGGCCAGCCGGATCGCGACGGCCGAGTTGACGCGTACCGGTCGTTCCGTGGGACGGGTCTTTGCCATCAATACGTTGGGAACCGTTCTGGGAGCGGTGCTGACCGGGCTGGTATTCCTTCCCGCGCTGGGATTGGCCCACACCTTCGTTTTGGGAATCACCCTTAACGCCCTGGTGGGTCTGTCGCTCTTGGGCGGCGCCGGCCGACGTGACCGCCGGGTTTGGATCGCCGCGGTGGCCGTTTGCGGAGTGGCACTCTGGGGCGCTTCACTGCTCGAACCTCGTTGGCAAAAGGCCTTCAGCATCGGTCTCTGGCGGTCGAGAAACATCGCCCCATCGATCTCCGAGTACCGCAACCAGGTGAAAAACGTGGATCTTCGGTTCCACCGGGATGGGGCCGGTTCCACTGTGGTGGTCATGGCCGGAACCGTGGGCGACGGTCGGGAAACCCTCATGTTGCGGGTGAATGGCAAGACGGACGCCACCTCGGTGGGTGACCTCTGCACTCAGGTCCTGGCCTCCCATCTGCCCATGCTCATGAAGGAGGAGACCCCCGAGGTACTCATCGTCGGGTTGGGCAGCGGGGTGACGGCCGGATCCGCCCTGCGTTATCCTGAGGTGAAGCGGGTGGATGTGGTGGAGATCTCGCCGGAAGTCGCGGAGGCGGCCCGCCGGTTTTTCGGACCGTTCAACGGCAACGCCTTCAGCGATGAACGCATGCGGCTGGCCCTGGAGGATGCCAAGACGTTTTTGCAGACGACCACCAACCGGTACGACGTAATCATCAATGAACCGTCGAATCCCTGGATGGCCGGAGTGGCGGCGGTGTTTAGCCACGAATATTACACCGAAATCCGCAACCGCCTGAAGCCCGGGGGGCTGGCTGCTCAATGGTTGCAGGTGTACGAGACGGACGATCGCACGGCGGATTTGGCGGTGAACACCTTCAACTCCGTGTTTCCGTATGCCGGCGCTTGGCTGGCGGGTGCGCGCGACATTCTCTTGATCGGGTCCATGGAACCGTTCCAACCGGACCTCGCCGTCATGGAGAAGCGGTTTGCCGATCCCGTGGTACGGGCGGACCTCAGCCGGGTGGGGATTACGGAATTCGCGCCCTTGTTGAGCCTCGAACTGATTCCCTTTGGTGACGCGTTGTACGTGCCCGAACTCGATTCGCCCATTCATAGCGATTTTCGACCGGTGCTCGAATACGCGGCGCAACGAGGATTTTTCCTGCGCCAGGAGACCGAAAAATTGTTCCGGATTTCTGAAGCCCGGAGTCCGCGTCCGCGCTGGCTGTTGTCCCGATGGGGAGACGGTCAGTACGGCACGAACGAACTGAAGGCGGCGACGGAGATGTTCCGGGAGTCTTCTGTTCCCGAGCCGGAGGTGTTCCGCTCCCAGTTGCGCCGGTGGATTCGTCTGGAGCCGACGGAGCGAGAGCCGCTGGCCTTGCTGATGGCGTTGGAACGGAGCCTGGTAACTCCGGATGCGGCGGCGGCGTTGGAGGCGACGTTGCCGGGACTCCAAAGTGCGCGGGAACGGGGAGACGTCCCTCTCCTGCGGGCGTACGCCGACGCCTTGATGACGGTTCACCGGACCCGCCGCTCGGCCTTCTACTTGGTTCCTTCGGAAGAACTGGAGGAAGTCTTGCAGGCCTTGATCGAGGTGGACTTGCCGGGGCGCCGGGTGCATCGCGCCCGTTTGGCCGAGGTATTATGGGATCGCGGAGATGACGTTCAATTCCTGGCCACGGCCTTGAAAGCCTTCGCCATGGATTCACCGGACAACGGACCCTACGACTTTTCGCTGGATCACCGGGCTCCGCGCTTGGTGATCGCGCGGATGCTAATGACATTCGATCAGAGGAATGAATCGACGATGGCGATTCAGTTGATTCGCGAGGCGGTCCAGAAGGGATTTGCCGGGGAACATGCGCCCATCAGAGAGGCGGTTCTGGAATTCCATGTCCGGCGGGTGCTGGCCAAATTCCTCCCTCCGGGAGGTATGGAGGCCGAGTCGCCATGAAGATCGGCGCGAGCTCGGCGGTCACCCGTCCGCTTCCTCCGGTCATCCTGGCCTCGCAATCCAGCCGCCGACTGGCGTTGCTGGGAGAAATTTTGCCGGAGTTCGAGGTCGCGCCCAGTTACGCCACCGAGCTTCACGATACGACGGTGGGTTCGCGCCGGCTGTGCGAAATCAACGCCCAACGCAAAGCCTTCTCCGTGGGGGAACGCTTTCCGGGACACCTGATTCTGGCGGCGGACACGCTGGTCTTTCTCGACGAAGAACCTCTGTCCAAGCCCGCCGACCTGGCCGAGGCTCGCGCCATGCTCGGACGACTTTCCGGCCGCATTCACCAGGTGATCACCGGAGTTTGCCTCCTCCACGTGAGCGTGGCCCGGACCCGGATTTTTTCCGAAGTGACGCGGGTCCGGTTTCGAATCCTGACCAGCGAAATCATCGAGGACTACCTGGAGCGGGTGGAGGTGCTGGACAAGGCCGGTTCCTATGCGTTGCAAGAAGAGGGACATCGGCTGATCGAGGCGGTGGAAGGATCGCGGAGTAATGTCATTGGCTTGCCGGTGGAGTCCGTACGAGCGGCTTTCGAAGCGTGGTAATGACTTTGACCTGGGAGCCGCACTCTATTCGGAGAACCGACTCCTTCACTGTGGCATCGTATCCGAGCAACTGCGGGACGTTGAACCCCAGGATCTGTGTGACTCCGGCCTCCTACCGGGGAAGACGCATGGCCGCCATGACTTCGTCGGGACTCTCAAGCGTCAACGACATGATGGGAGGCTAGGCACAGGCCGGTAGGCCAACCAGCCGGCCTCACTCAGATGAGCGCGGATAGCGGTTTGTGCGGCAGACGACGCCTCTCCCCTTCCTTCAAGAACCTGAATGGCGCTTCCTCCCAGTCGGTAGGACACGTTGGAAGTCGTGGGGTCCGCCACGGTAGCGGTGAGAACGCATTGCGGCGCTCTTCTTCCCCGGCGCCCTCGGCCCGAAGAACTCAAAAATGAGGTCGCTTGGGCCTATGGTTGTCCCACCCTCCCGATGATTCTTCCCCTCGCGCCATGAACTTCGCCGAGTTCTTCCTGCAAGCCACCGGCCACCCTCCCGGGCCGTACGAATACCAGAAGCGGCTGGCCTGCGGTGACCAGGCGCCTGGTGAAACCGAGGGGACGTGGCTGTCGCAGGGAACGCGATGCGAGTCGCGGCTGATCACTATCCCCACCGGTCTGGGGAAGACCGCGGCCGTGGTGCTGGCTTGGCTCTGGAATCGCATCGCACTCTCCTCGTTAGCCTCTAATCCCTCGCCCCTCCTCTCGTCCTCCTGGCCCTGTCGCTTCGTCTATTGCCTGCCGATGCGGACGCTGGTGGAGCAGACCGAAGGAGAAGTTCAGAAGTGGCTGCTAAATCTGCTGAACGACGCCAGCCAGCTTGGCATCACAGGTCAGGCATTCGAAGATCTGAAATGGTTGGCTCAAAAGTCCCCGGTCATCCTCATGGGGGGTGAAGAGGTGGATAAGGATTGGGACATTCATCCGGAAAAACCCGCCCTTCTCATCGGCACCCAAGACATGCTGCTGAGTCGCGCGTTGAACCGTGGCTACGGCATGAGCCGCTACCGTTGGCCCATGCATTTCGGGCTACTGAACAACGACTGCCTGTGGGTGCTGGACGAAACGCAGCTCATGGGCGTAGGCGTCGAGACGAGCGCGCAGCTCGATGGCTTCCGGCACGATGGGAAAATGCCGACCATGGGCGCGTGTCCGACGTGGTGGATGAGCGCGACGCTGGACGAGACGCGTCTTGCCACAGTTGACCACGCGAGGCCCGCCCATGGCTGGCCCACCGAAAAACTCAGCCCAGAGGAACAGTCCAACGGGAGGCCGAAGGAACTTATCACCGCCGCGAAAAAACTCTCATCCGCGCCCTTGGCTCTTAACGCCACGACCAAAGGCGGCTACGCGAAACAGCTCGCTGCCTTCCTCAAAGATCGCCACCAGCCTGGCAGCCTCACGCTTGTCATCGTGAACCGCGTGTCGCGAGCCCGAGAGATATATGAGGCGCTGGCGACGGGTGAAAAGCCGCTTTACGCCCCGAAGTGCGTCGCCCTCATTCACTCGCGCTTTCGGCCGGTGGACCGCGAACGCCACACGCGACTGCTCTTTGGCGAAGGCGACCGCATCGTGATCGCCACCCAGGCCGTCGAAGCGGGGGTGGATGTCTCCGCATGCCTGCTCATCACCGAACTCGCCCCCTGGTCCTCGCTCGTCCAACGCCTCGGCCGCTGCAACCGCCGTGCAGACATTCCCGACGCGGAAGTGCTGTGGTTGGACATTCAGCCTAAGAACGAGAAGGACGACCTGTTGCTGCCTTACACGAAGAAGGAACTCGACCAGGCCCGCGCCGCGCTGACACCGCTCAAAGACGCCAGCCCGCAGGCGTTGCGCGGCGTGAGGGTCGCGGAGGGAAAAGTCATCCGTCCGGTCCTTCGCCGCCGCGACCTCGTGGACCTCTTCGACACCACGCCGGATCTCTGCGGCCAGGATCTGGACATCTCCCGCTATATCCGCGACGGCAACGACCACGACGTGCAGTTCTTCTGGCG
>CAYYSX010000118.1:10106-14101 GCA_964474315.1 uncultured Verrucomicrobiota bacterium
GCCGGCCCGCCGGACGCTCCGGAGCGCGATCTCGTCGGCTACCTGATCGCGGCCCATCACGGCAAAGTCCGCCTGTCCATCCGCTCGCTTCCCAATGAACCCGCGCCTGATCAAGCCCTGCCCGATGGCTCAGACCGTCTGTTCGCGCGCGGAATCTGGCAGGACGACGAACTGCAGCCCGTGACCTTGAATGGAGTTACAATCCCCGCGATCCGCCTCGACCTCAGCTTCATGAGAATGGGGGAAGGTCCACATGGAGCATCGTGGCTCTCGCGCACCGTCGCCCTGCGTGACCGGCTGGGACCGTTCCGCCTCGCCTTTCTCGAGACCCTCCTGCGTGCGGCCGATGCCCGCGCTTCGCGCCCGTGAACTACCCGGACCTCATCGCCGCGATCCGCGACACCCATCATCAGGCCCAGGCCGGAGCCGCCGGGGCCGTGAACCGCCACCTGATCCTCCGCAACTGGCTCATTGGGGCTTACCTCGTCGAGTTCGAGCAAAAGGGGGAAGACCGCGCAAAGTATGGGGCGGGCCTGCTCAAGCGGGTGGCTGCCGACCTTGCAGTGCGTTCCATCTCAGGGTGCGCCGTGCGGATGTTGGAAAGGATGCGTGCATTCTACCATGAGTATCCCCAGTTGGTCCTCCTGATTTCGTCACCAGCGGTGACGAAATCGGATACTGCGTCGGTTCCCCGCCCACTTCCGCCACAAATGCTGCTCCGACTCTCCTGGACCCATCTCATTGAACTGCTCGGCATCGCCGACCCGTGGAAGCGTGCCTTCTACGAAAACGAATGCCTCAAGGGCAATTGGTCCAAGCGCCAGCTTCAACGGCAAATTGGCTCACTCCTCTACGAACGCACCGGCCTTTCCACCGACAAACACGCTGTCATCGAGCACGCCCGCCAACAGGCCCTCGACACCCCGCAACACATCGCCGACCTCATCCGTGATCCTTACGTGCTCGAATTCACCGGCCTGGCAGAGAAGCCGCACTAGCTTGAAAGCAACCTCGAAAAAGCGCTCCTCGACCACCAGCTCTTCGTCTCCCGCTATCTCGTTGCCCTGCCCAAGCCCGAGGACCTCCAGCGCCTCATCGAAACCGACCGTGCGGTCTGGGAGCAGCACCACCCCGACGCCGAAGCTCAAACCGACTGACCGCCATGCCAGCACTCATACTCCACGGCTGCGCCTCGTCCCGCTCGGCAAACGCGATAAACGGCTCAATCCAGGAACGCCACGTTGCCAGGGTTCACGTCCAGCAGGTGGACGCCGTATTCCTCCAACTCGGCCAACACCGCCTTCACTTCCGGCCAACGTTCACCAAACTTCTCGCGTTTGTCCGCTTCCCAAGCTTCCCACACCTCGTCGGAAAACTGTGGCGCGTTGTCGTCAAGGTAGGCTCCGGCAAAATCAAGCACGTAAGGACGCTCCACCACCGTCATTTCCAGCGCCGGCAGGTCGTTGGCCGACCGGATCAACTGCGGCACGGCAAAGCCTCGGATTTCCAGGACCTTGAAACCTCGCAGCCGCTCATACGCCTCCAGTTCTCGCTGGTAAAACTCCCGTGCGTAAAAAACCTTGAGCGCAGTCCCGCCTGGCGCCGTGCCCCCCTGAATGATCTGCACTTCGCCATGAATCCCCGAACCGAGCACTTCCCGCACGATCAGCCCGTAGCGGCTGGCATACTGGTAGGCGGCTTTGCTAAGCTCCTTCGGCATGAAAACCTCCAGCTCCTACGGCGGACACTCCGCGTTGGTACGAATGCGGCTTCTGTTCAACGGCAGGAGCTTCCGCATCGTGCAAATGGGGCCGGACTTTCTCTTCGTCGATTCCCCCGCCGACCATCCGCCGACACGCGCCACCATCGAACTGCAGGTGGACGGGTCTCGTCGGACTTGGCAGGTCAACCTTCCGGAAGGAATGAAGGTCGGGTACGAACGAGTCGCCTTGGGCACGAGCGGATAACTGGAGGCGTCAGTCCGGTCCTCCGGCAACCGACGATCAAGTCTGGAGTGAAAAGGGGCCGCGCCCATGAGGGCGCGGAGAAACTGCTCAGAGCGAGAATCGGAACAAACACCCGAAATCGCTTCAAAGGAGCCGCTCCAAGTAACCAAGACCGATTGAACCTCAGGCATGGCCGTGAAACGGAGATCCGACAAATCAACCATCGACTTTTGATTTAGGGTGATTAAAAGAGGGAAATCAATCGAAAACAGATCGATCTATGAACCTCATCTCCATCTACGGCTGCGCCTCCGTTCCGCTCGCCCACTACCTGAAGGCGGTCGGCATCCTGCGGCTCGTGGCGGAGCAATTGGACCCCGCACTCAAGGCCGCCTGGCAAAACGATCTCTTTCAGTTGCACACGTCGGCCACACCGGATGTCTTGGTGACTTTTTTCTCCCGCACCTACCGTCCCTCACCGGTACTCGCGCCCTGGAACGGAGGCAGCGGCTTCTTTCCGAAGGACAACAACGAGGCACTGGTCGCCATCGAGCACAGCACCAGCGACCGACTGGCGGCGTATCGCGACGGGATTGCCGCGGCGCGCCATCAGTTGCGGACCGTGAACCTGGAGGCCAAGCCCGACGGCGACACCAAAGCGCTCTTGCTCCAAAGCTGCCGCAACGCCTTCCCCGAAGAGGCGCTCAACTGGCTCGATGCGGTGTTCGTGCTCGGTCAGGACAGCCCCAAGTTTCCCCCACTGCTCGGCACGGGCGGCAACGATGGGCGGCTGGAGTTCACCAACAACTTCATGCAGCGCCTCACCGAAGTCATGGACCCGGCGACCGGTGAACCGACGGCGGAATCCGAGCGTTGGCTGCGCGCGGCGCTCTTTGCCGATGCGGCTCCGGGCTTGGCGACGAAAGCTCCCATCGGCCAGTTCTTCCCCGGCGCGGCTGGTGGTGCCAATGCCACGTCCGGTTTCGATGCGCCGTCCGCGGTGAATCCGTGGGATTTCATCCTGATGATCGAAGGCGCGCTGCTCTTCGCGGCGGCCTCGGTGAAGCGGCTCGAAAGCACGGACGAGGGTGCGCTCGTCTATCCTTTCTGTGTGCGCCAGACGGGCGTCGGCTACGCCAGCGCGGCGGGCGCCGATGAGGCGGAAGCCCGCTGCGAAATGTGGATGCCGCTGTGGAGCGAACCGACGGCACTCGCGGAACTCCGCGCCCTTTTCAGCGAAGGCCGTGCGCAGGTGCGCGGACGCGCGGCGCGTACCGGCGTGGACTTCGCCCAGGCCGCCGTCACGCTCGGCGTGGACCGGGGCATCACGGCGTTCCAGCGATACGGCTTTCAGGTCCGCAACGGTCTCGCCTACTTCGCCACCCCGCTGGAACGCGTCATCGTGCGGCGCAATGCCCGGGCGGACCTGCTGCCCGACATCGAGCACTGGCACGACCGCCTGCGGCAAAAGGCCGGCCCGCGAGCCAATCCTGAACCGCCGGCCTCCGTCGCCCGCGCTCTAAACCAGCTCGAACGCCGTATCGTCGAACTTTGCCGCGACGGTTCCTCCGGTCGCCTCCAGTCCGTGCTCGCCGCCCTCGGCGCCACGGAACGCGCGCTGGCCCGCAGTTTCAAATGGACGACGGAAAACTACCTCCGCCCGCTGCACGGCCTGCGTCCCGCCTGGCTGGCGAGAGCCGATGACGGCTCCCCGGAATTCCGCCTCGCGCAATCCGTTGCCGCTCTGCGCGCGGGGTTGGGGAAAGAAACCCTCTGGTTCCGCCAACACCTCGAACCGCTCGACATGGGTTCGACCCGGGATCGCGCTTGGGTGAATTGGGCCTCCCAACCAGGCAACGACCTCGCCTGGCACGACGGCAATCTGACGGATGCGCTCAACGCCATCCTCACCCGCCGGCTCGTGCGCGTGGAGAAATCCGGCGCCCGGGGCTGGCCTGACTGGTCGCCGCGCCCCGCTTCGCTCGCCGACCTCACCGAGTTCATCGAAGCCCGCACCAACGACGCGTTGCTGGCCGATCTGATCTGGGG
>CAYYSX010000118.1:14201-17342 GCA_964474315.1 uncultured Verrucomicrobiota bacterium
TCGCCAACGACCAGACCGAACACCTGTCCAATCCCTCTGAAAGCAGAGCGGCCCGCAACGCACCGGACGGCGAGCAGAGCGTCATTCCGTCCTCCTTCTACGCCCTGCTGCGCCTTTGCTTTCGTCGTGCGAACAAAGGCGAGGAGGAGCAGACCGTCCCACTCGTCCCCGCGATTCTCCAACGTGCCATGAATGGCGACGGCGAAGCCGCCTCGGAACGGGCTGCCCGCCGCCTGCGCGCATCAGGACAAGCACCGCTCGTCCAAATCTTGCCGGTCAGCGGCGCCATCGCCCGGCGTACGGCGGCGGCGATGCTCTTTCCAATCAGCCTTCGCGATTTCAGGCTGGTCGAGAAAGCCATTCTTCAAAAGATTAAACCATCCTTAACGTCGCTTGCCGACTTTCAGCCATGAACCAACCCACCGCCCCATTTCACCTTGTCACGCCGAGGTCTTTCGGCAAGGCCAAGCCCATTCGCCAAGCTGAACTTCGAGTGTCGCTCGGGCAGTTTGATGAAGCCTGGTTTCATTTCCAGGCTGCGTGAAACACTATTATGATCGAACGCAATTTCCAGATCGCCTACGTGGCACGGATGGCTATGGCGGAAAAGCAGATCCAGCAAAATTACCGCCCCCTGATCGCAGTACACAAGTGGTTTGCGCGACGGCCCGGGACTATGTTCCGGGCGCTGATCTTATCTGAATTCGGGAAAGCGCGGGTGGACCAAACCTATTTCCAAGCTCATAATCTCGCCGACAAACATATTCTTGATCCGTTCATGGGGGGCGGAACGACCGTCGTGGAGGCGAATCGCTTGGGGTGTGCGGTGACCGCAGCGGATATCAACCCAATGGCCTGGTGGATTGTGCGGCAGGAAATCCAGGATCTGGATCTGGCAGCTTATTCCGAAGCCGCCGCGGCCTTGCGGGAGTATCTGCGCAGGGAGATCGGGCATCTGTTCCAGACCGTGTGCCCGAAGACAGGAAAGACGGCGGAGGCGAAGTATTTTCTGTGGGTGAAGAAGGTAAAATGCGGGTCGTGTGGGAAGAATCATGACCTGTTCCCGAACTATTTGCTCGCTCAGGATGTTCGACACACGGCCAATGTGTTCGTCTGCGGGCACTGCGGCGTATTGTTCGAGTCGAAGAATCGCAAGCATCCCGGGCCATGCCCGGCTTGCGGTTTGCAACTCCCGGTCGGGCATGTGGCAGCTCGCAACCGTTCGCGATGCCTCCACTGTCATGCCGAAGTTTCTTATCCGACCGGAGCACCGCCCCAGCATCGACTCTTTGCCATCGAATATCATCTGCCGGACGCACGCGGCAACGGATCGCGTCAAGGGAGACTGTTCAAAAAACCCGATGCCGAGGATTTATCGAAATTCATGGAAGCAGAGAAGAGACTGCGCCGTATGCGTCTCCACTTTATTCCCGAGGACCAGATTCCGAAAGGAGATGAGACCGAGCGACTGCACCGCTGGGGTTATCGGCAATACCAAGAGCTGTTCAACGCCCGTCAGTTGCTCGGGCTGGAACTGAGCTGCCAGTGGATCAGCAAGATCGGGGATAAGCGTATCCGGGAGGCGTTGGCCACAAACCTTTCCGATCTGCTTCGCTACCAGAATATGCTCTGCCGCTATGACATCATGGCGTTGAAGTCGCTTGATATCTTCTCGGTCCATGGATTCCCCGTGGGGCTCATTCAATGCGAATCGAATATCCTTGGCATCGCGGGTTCGGGTGGGCTGCCGGTGGGCAGTGGGGGTTGGCTGAATATCACTGGGAAGTTTGCCAAAGCCAAAAGCTATTGCGTCAAACCATTTGAAATTCGGCACGAGGGAAAGAAAAAAATGGAAGTGCCGATCGCCGGCGAATGGATCGGCACGCATCGGACCGGCTCCCACCCGCCGGAGCGACGGCAGGTCAATCTAATCTGCGGCGATTCCACGGCCTTGCCCGGAAGGAGGCAGTTCGACGGCATTTTCACCGACCCTCCGTATTTTGGAAATGTGCAATACGCGGAGCTGATGGACTTCTGTTACGTCTGGCTGCGCAAACTCACGGGCCACGTTCACCCGGAATTCGCCAGTCCAACCACCCGGAACGCGGGGGAGTTGACGGGCAATATCAATATGGGCCGGGACCTCGCCCATTTCACCGAGGGACTTTCGACCGTATTCCGCAAGACGGCCGAGCGATTGAAGTCGGGCAGTCCGCTGGTGTTCACATACCATCACAACAAACTGGAAGCTTACCTGCCGCTGGCCGTTGCCATTCTCGATGCGGCCCTGACCTGTTCGGCTTCGTTGCCTTGTCCGGCGGAGATGGGGGCCTCGATTCATATCAATGGCACCGGTTCGTCCGTGATCGATACGATTTTTGTGTGTCGGCAGACTGGGCGCGTGCCGCGCAAATGGATTGTCTCCCGTCCCGAGGAGCTGGCCGTACTGATCCAGTCCGAGGTCGAAGCCCTGGCGGAGGCGGGTCTCAAGGTGACGCAGGGGGATATCCGCTGTATTTGCCACGGACATTTGACCCGGTTGGCAGTCTGGAATCTGCGGGGCGGCTGGCGGTTGAATCTGACCGCCCAGAAACGAATGGAGATAGTTCGGGACTGGTATCGCCAGTTTGGCGGTTTGGAGGCTGTCCTGTCGGCATCAGGATCTGGCTTTAGCTCAGCATCACCACGGCAGGAATGGCTGCTGTCAGGCCTGATTCGTGAAGCCCCTGAAATTCATGATGAAATTTCCTTTTGAAGCCCAACCGGATGAGGTGCTGGCCTCACCGGAACTGTTTGTGGACGCCGTATTTTCCAGCCTGGCGTCGGAGTTTCTGGTCATGCCAAAAGGGGAAGGGTTCCTGGAGTATGCCGTATTTGCCGCCGGATATGAAACACTCAAAAGGGTTTCAAGCGGGTTCACTCGCTTTGACCGCGGGCTCATTTTTTCAACAGCCTTGGAGCACCCCGTCATTCTTATTGTGCTGCGGGCCATGCTGGGGTTGACGCCTCCGGAATGGGCCTACCTTGCTTCCAACAGAAAGGAATTGGAAATTCCGCAGGGCGCGGCCCGGACTCTTGACCGGGAAATTCGCATCCACCCGAATCGTCCACTGCGACCGGGAACGACCACTCTGGCCCGGG
>CAYYSX010000119.1:0-17149 GCA_964474315.1 uncultured Verrucomicrobiota bacterium
CCCCTTGTCCCTTCCACAGTTTCAGTGTTCGAGCGGGCGAGCCGCCCGCGCTCCCGAGGACCGGCGGCAGCCGTTCCCTGCTTGGCCGTGGGCGATTCCTTGCCTTTGAGGCAGGCGGGCCTGGACCAACAGCCCGGGAAGGGTGGGCAAACGAGGCCGTTTCCGCTTTGCTCGGGCCGTGAGCAACAACCGCCTTCGAATCGCCGCCGGGCTGGCGGCGGTCTGGCTCTCGACGGTGACGCTGGCGTCACGTCCGAACATCCTTTTTCTGTTCGCCGATGATCAGCGGGCGGACACCGTCGCCGCTTGGGGAAATCCACACCTGCAAACCCCGCACCTCGACCGGTTGGCCGCGGAGGGATTCAGCTTCCGGAACAACTATTGTTTCGGCAGCAACAGCGGTGCCGTCTGCGTGCCGAGCCGCGCCATGTTGATGAGCGGACGGACTTGGTTCAACGTGCCGCATACGCTGGCCGGGGTGGTGACGTTTCCCGAGCGGTTCCGGCAGCAGGGATATGAAACGTTTGGCACGGGGAAATGGCACAACGGACAGGAATCGTTCCTCCGCAGTTTCTCCGTAGGGAGGTCGGTTCATTTCGGTGGCATGGACGACCATACCCAGGCAGCCGTGCAGGACTTGAATCCGGACGGAACCTTCACCCCGCGGCAACCGGCCGGGAAGTTCTCCAGTGAGCAGTTTGCCGATGCCACCATCGAGTTTTTGCGCCGGAGCCCGCGGGATCCGCCGTTCCTGGCCTATGTCGCCTTCACCGCGCCGCATGACCCGCGCAATCCGCCTACGGAATGGATCCAACGCTATGAGCAGCCCCGGCCGCCACTCCCGCGCAATTACCTTCCCCAGCATCCGTTCGACAACGGACAACTGGTGTTACGGGATGAGAATCTTCTTCCCTGGCCCCGACCGCCTGAACTCTTGCGCGAGCAATTGTCTGAGTATTACGCATTGATCAGCCACCTAGATGCCCAGGTGGGGCGGATCTTGAGGGCGCTCCGGGAATCGCCGTTCGCCACCAATACGTATGTGGTGTTCGCGGCCGACAATGGCTTGGCTCTCGGCAGCCACGGATTGCTGGGAAAACAGAACCTCTATGAACATAGCATGCGCGTTCCCCTGATCGTAGCGGGTCCAGGAATTCCGCCGGGCCAGTCCACCCACGCCTTTACCTACTTGTACGACCTTTACCCGACGCTCTGTGAGCTGGCGGGAATTCCGGCGCCGGAGGGGCTCGAAGGTTTCGACCTGGCACCGCTTTGGAGCGGGCGCCCATCGTCGGTTCGCGACTCGGTGTTCCTGCCCTACCAGGATCTGATGCGTGCGGTCCGGGACCAGCGTTGGAAGCTTATTTGCTATCCACCCGTCCATCACCGGCAGCTCTTCGATTTGCAGAATGATCCGGACGAAACCTTAGACGTCAGCGGGAACCCGGAGAACGCCGCCGAGGTGGAACGGTTGCTGGCCTTGATGCGCGATTGGCAGCAACGATTGGGAGACCAACTCCCGTTGACGACCGGTCAGCCGAAACCATTGATGCGCGATCTCACCGGTCTGGCCCGCCAACCGGATCAATGGCAGCCGGATTGGATCGTGGAGAAGTATTTTGGCGGGAAGTAGCGACTGGAGACCGCCTCTGGATCGCCAGCTCCTGTGGCCTTGATCACCCATGCCCGGTACCTTGTTGTTTCGCCATGACTGAACGCCGACGGGTCTTGGTCGTGGGTTGCGGGTATGTAGGAACCGCGTTGGCGGCGCGCCTGACGGCAGCCGGACATGTCGTTTTCGGACTGCGACGCACGGCCGGCGGGGAACCGGATCCGGCCGGCAGCTTTACCTTGCTCACCGGGGATCTGACCCGGCCCGACACGTGGCGGACTCTTCCTGGTCCATTCGATTGGATCGTCAACACGGTGTCGTCGGCGCGGGGAGGAGCGGCGGAGTATCGGCAGGTCTTTCTGGAGGGAACGCAGGTCCTGCTCGACTGGATACGGTCCCATCCACCAGCGGCCTTTGCGTACACGGGAAGCACGAGCGTGTACGGACAGACCGATGGCGCGTGGGTGGACGAGTCGGATGCCACTGGTCCCACCACGGAAACGGGTCAGTTGTTGGTCGAAACGGAACAGAGTCTTCTCGCCGCCGCCCGCGACTGGGGGTTTCCGGCACGGATACTTCGGGTCGCCGGGATCTATGGACCGGGCCGGGGACATCTGTTCCGGAGTTTCCTAAGGGGTGAGGCCCGGCTGGAGGGTGATGGTTCCCGCTGGTTGAACATGATCCATCGCGACGATGTGGCGGGTGCGCTGCAAGCGGTGTTGGAGCGCGGGCGGAGCGGACAGGTGTACAACGCAGCGGACCTGGAGCCGGTTCAGCAGGGCGAATTCCTTCGTTGGCTGGCCACCGAGACCGGGCTTCCCCTCCCGCCTCCCGTTCTCTCCGTTGAGACGGGGCGGCGCAAGCGAGGTACGACGAACAAGCGCGTTAGCGTTCGGAAGCTGGGTGAGGAAACGGGCTGGTCCCCGCAGTTCCCCACGTATCGCGAGGGATACGCTTCGGAACTGGCAACGTGGAAGGCCAAGCAGGGGATCGGACGAGCGGGGACCGCGGGTCGGTAATCCGCCACAGTATGGGCAAAGCTCGCGTCTCGAGCCGGGACTCCGTACGAAGTCGGAATGCGGAAATGGGAACCAGGGGGGCTGACTGAGCAGAGGGGCGGTGCCTGGGCGCCTGGAGTTTGGAGCTTCCTTGGAGCTTGGAACTTGGCGTTTGGAGCTTTCGCCCCCCTGTCCCCGTCGCGGCCCCGGGAAGGACGGATTCAAGATGCACCCTTGGGCTTTGAACTTGGAGCTTGGCGTTTGTTCCTTTCTTCCCAACCTGCCTCATGCCTGATCGTCGTCAGTTCCTCGGCTCCCTGGCCGCCACGTCGCTCCTGGCCGCCAGATTTTCCGGCTCCGCACAGACGTTGACCGCCGTCTCCAGCGAGGAGCTGGCGGTGATGACGTACAACCTCCGCTATGCCAGCGACCGTCCCCCCAATGACTGGCCTTCGCGCCGGCCGCTGGTAAAAGCGGTGTTGCAGCAATACCAGCCCGACCTGATCGGAACCCAGGAAGGGCTCTATCCGCAGTTGAAACAGGTCGCGGAGGATTTGCCGACCCATGACACCATCGGGGTTGGGCGCGACGGCGGAAGTCGCGGGGAATTTATGATGGTGTTCTACCGGCGCGATCGGCTCGAACCGCTGGAATACGATCATTTCTGGCTCAGCGACACCCCGGAAGTCGTGGCCTCGAGTACGTGGGGCAACACCAACAAGCGCATGGTGACCTGGGTCCGATTCCTGGACCGGCGCACGAACCGCGAGTTCTATTTCTGGAATACGCATCTCGACCATGCTTTGCAACCCGCTCGGGAGAAGGCGGCGACCTTGATCCTGGAGCGGATCGCCAAACAGACCGATCCGAAGCGGCCGTTGTTGCTCGTCGGCGATTTCAATGCGGTCGCGAAGGGCAACCCAGTTTACGACCAATTGTTGGGCGGCGGGTTGCAGGACACCTGGTTCCTCGCGGAAACGCGGCGCAACGAGCAGTCCAACTCGTTCAACGGATTCGAGGCGCGCCGGGAAGAAGGAAAGCGCATCGATTGGATTCTGGCCCGTGGGGCCCTGTCGGTCCGGGCCGCGGAGATTGTGACGTTCGAGCAGGACGGTCGCTGGCCGAGTGACCATTTTCCGGTGGTGGCGTGGCTGACGTGGAAGACGTAGGGGGCGAAAGCTCCAAAGGCCAAGCTCCAAGCTCCAAAGAAGCTCCCATGCGGAAACTCCTCGGTTCCGTTGGGAGCTTTCTTTAGATGGACCCGAGGGGGGACTCCTTTGGCTGGATTCCAGCGGCTCATCGGACTTTGGAGCTTGGCACTCCATGAACCGTCCCTTCCCACCTGGTAGAGTCGTCTGTCCCCAGACGACAGTCGTCTCGGGAGAGACGACTCTACAGGGGAGAGTTCAGGGCCTCGATTCACGTCCGGATTTTGGAGGTCTACCCTTCTTTGGAGCTTGGGTTTTGGCCTTTGGAGCCTGGCCTCTGACCACCTCGACTCCCCCCGGTGAAGCGGACTCAAGCCCGCGGTCCCGACCCGGGGTGTCCGAGCGGACGAGCCGTCCGCGCTCCCGCGGCGCGTGGTTGACCGTTTTCCTGGCCGCTGCTTCCTTGGTGGTGTGGTGCCCATGAAACCTTTCCTCGTCGCCGGTTGGATGATGGCCGCGACTCTTTCCGCGCTGGCCCAACAACTCCCGGTGATCGAGCGACACCTGGCGAACGGCTTCAAGCTGCTCCTGGTAGAACGGCATGAGGAACCCCGGATCGCCGGGGGTTGGGTGGTCAAGGTGGGCAGCGCGAACGAGCAGTTGGGCACCACGGGAATCGCCCATCTGTTCGAGCACATGATGTTCAAGGGCACGCCCACGCTGGGAACCAAGGACGCCCAGCGGGATCTCGAGCTGATCGCTGAACAGGAGCGGGTGCGGGGCGAAATGCGGAAGGAGGAGGCGATCATGCGCCAGGAACTCCGGCAAGGCCTCCGGGAAGACCTCACCCGGCAGGAAAATTTCACGCCCCGCTACCGGGAACTGGAAGCGGAATTCCGCAAGCTGATCGACGAGCAGCGACAACTGCTGGTGAAGAATGAATTCGACCGGGTGTACACCATCGCCGGCGCCTCCGGCATGAACGCGTTCACCAGCGAAGACATGACCGGTTACTTCATCACCGTCCCGGCGAACAAGCTGGAGCTGTGGGCCTGGATGGAGAGTGAGCGGCTGCTGCGGCCGGTGTTCCGCGAGTTCTACGCCGAGCGGGACGTGGTCTATGAAGAGCGGCGCCTGCGGATCGAGTCCACGCCCATCGGCAAGTTCGCCGAGCAGTTCACTGCGATGTTCTGGGACGCCCATCCCTACATGTGGCCGGTGATCGGCTGGCCCAGCGATATCCCGAACATCACCAAAAAGGATGCCGACGAGTTCTACGCTCTCTTCTACCAACCGCAGAACATCACGTTGATCCTGGTCGGCGACTTCCAAGCCGATGAGGCCGAGGCCATGGTGCGGCGCTATTTCGAACGCATCCCCGCGGGTATCCGTCCGCCGCCGGAAGTCACGACCCAGGAACCGGAACAGGTGGCCGAAAAACGCATGTACGCCGAGGCCGAGACCAACCCGCAGGTGGACATTCTCTGGAAGACCGTCGCCTTCCGACACCGGGACAGCTATGCGCTGGATGTGCTGCAGCTCCTGCTGAGCAACCGCACCGGCCGATTGTACAAGGGGCTGGTGTTGGGCCAGGAGGTCGCGACTGAGGTCTATGCGCAGCAGGAATCCAAGCGGTGGAATGGTTACTTCAACATCGGCGGTGAGGCGAAGGACGGAAGGACGCCGGAGGAAGTCGAGGAGGCGATCTATGCCGAACTGGAGCGTTTGAAGGTTGAACCCGTTCCGTCCGAAGAGCTGCAAAAGGTGAAGAACCAGTTTGCCGCGTTCGAGTACCGGAAGCTTTCCGCCAACTTCCCGATTTTCATTCAGGTCCTCTTCAATGAGGGCCTGGGTGATTGGCGGGAGGTCAATGAGGCGAATGCCAAGCTGCAGGCGGTGACCGCCGAGGACGTCCAGCGCGTCGCCAACCAGTACTTCACCCGGGAGAATCGGGCAGTGGCGATCTACACCCGCAAGCCGGGAACCGGCAGCCCAGGTGAGGATCCGGACTTGGCGGGCCTCAGTGCCGAGCAAAAACCCGTGGTGCGGCGCATCGTTGATGCGCTCACCGCCGAGCAGGACGTGGCGAAGTTGAAACAGACGCTGGCAGAGATGGAGGCCCAGGCGGGCGATGCCGACCCGAAGCGCCAGCAGTTGCAAAACATCATCCAGAAGAAGGTCGCAGCGCGGATTGCCGAGCTGGAGAAGCAGTGACGCGTGGTGCTTGAACGAACACGGTTCCCGAACCCAGCACTATGGTTGCCTTCGCCCAACCCCCGGTTCCCAAGGCCGCCTCCCGGCGGTTGCTGACCTCGGAGGAGTTCCTTGATTGGCTGGAACCGGGGATCCGCGCTGATCTTCTGGACGGCGAAATCTT
The DNA here is from genome assembly GCA_964474315.1 of uncultured Verrucomicrobiota bacterium. Taxonomy (GTDB): domain Bacteria; phylum Verrucomicrobiota; class Verrucomicrobiia; order Limisphaerales; family UBA9464; genus UBA9464. The sequence continues at coordinate 6,136 of CAYYSX010000119.1, forward strand.
TATGCACTCCCCGGTCAACTTGCGTCATGCCCGACTCGTCAATTTCTTCGATGGCCTGCTGCGAATGTATATTGAGCAAAAGGACCTCGGAGAGTTGCACCGCGAGCAAGTGGCGATCCGTCTCGACAGTCGCACCACGGTCATGCCCGACCAAGCCTACTTCACCAAGTCCCAGGCCGCGCGATTGCTGGAAACCCACGCCCCGTTCGCCCCCACCTTCGTGCTGGAAGCTCTTTCGCCGGCCACGGCCGATCGCGACCTGCACCAGAAGTTTGCCGCGTACGAGCGGCACCATGTCCAGGAGTACTGGATTCTGGATCCGCAGAAGCTGGACCATCGGTTCTACCGGCGGGAGGGCGATCTGCTGGTGGAGTTTGCCGAGCAGGCCGACCGCATCGACTCGACTTCCATCCCGGGTTTCTGGGTGAAGCGGGCTTGGCTGAATCCGGTTTCCCATCCGCCCGTTGCCCGTTGCCTGGCGGAGATCCTCGGTCGGCGAAAAAGCCGTGGCTCGTCCCGGCGCTAAGTCTTTATTATGAACCTTCGTTCCTTCCTTCCCGTCTTCGGCGCCCTGGCCTTCGTCCTCCGTCTTCCCGCCTGGGGGGCGGACATCGTGGACCGCCCGGAAAAGCTCTCGTATCCGCCGCTGACCTTCGAGCCGCCCACACCGGCCAGTTTTCGGGTGCCGCTGCAAGCCGGTCCCGTCGCCTACGTGGTGCCCGACCGCACGCTGCCGTTGGTGACCATCAGTATTCTCATCCGTTGCGGCAGCTATCTGGATCCCGACGGCAAGGAGGGGTTGGCGGACTTCACCGGCTACCTACTGGCCCGGGGCGGCACTCAGTCGAAGACGGCCGAAGAGCTGGAAGAGCGCCTCGCCTTCCTGGCGGCCAATCTCAACTCCAGCATTGGCGATGATTCCGGTACCGTCAGTCTCAACCTGCTGTCCAAAGACCTTCCCGAGGGTCTGGAAATCCTGCGCGAGGTACTGACGGCACCGCGATTCCAGGACAACAAGCTCGATCTCTACCGCCAACAGAGCATTCAGGGAATGAAGCAGCGGAACGACGATTCCTCGGCGATTCAGGCAAGGGAACAAAGACGCCTCGCCTATGGAGACCGTTTTTGGGCCACGCGCTTCACCACGCTCCAGAGTGTGGAGGCGATCACGCGGGAAGACCTTCAGGCGTTCCACCGGAAATGGGTCCATCCGGGAAGCTTGGTCGTAGCTGCCAGCGGCGACTTCGAACGCGACGCGATGGTAGCGCAATTGGAGACCCTGTTCTCCAACTGGCCGTATGTCGGCGAGAAACCTCCCGCCATCCCCACCAACATCGTCATGGCCCCGCCCGGCATCTACATCGTCAATAAAGACGTCAATCAGGGCCGGGTGGCCGTCCTTCTGCCGGGTATTTTGCGCGACGATCCCGCCTTCCTAACCCTCCAGGTCATGAACGACATCCTCGGCGGCGGCGGATTCACCTCACGCATCATGAACCGCGTCCGTTCCGACGAAGGTCTGGCCTACGGGGCGGGAAGCAGTTTCCCGGGCGGCGTGTATTACCCGCTCGCGTTCCACGCGAGCTTCGCTTCCAAGTCGCGGACCGTGAACTACGCCACCAGCATTGTCCTGGAGGAGATGGGCCAGATCGGAGAGAAGCCGGTGAGCGAAGAGGAACTTCAGACGGCCAAGCGTTCGTTCATCGACACCTTCCCCGAGAATTTCAACACCAAGACCAAAGTCGCGAGCTTGTTCGCGCGCGACGAGTTCACCGGACGGTTTGCGAAGGATCCGGATTATTGGCAAACGTGGCGCCCGAGAATCGAAGCCGTCACGCGGGAAGACGTGCAACGGGTGGCCAAGGAACATCTGCATCCCGCCCAGTCCGTCATTCTCATGGTGGGACAGCAGGAGGAGATTGAGAAAGGCGACCTGAACCACCCGGTAACGTTTCAACAGCTCTCCAGCGGACCGGTCACGCAGGTGCCGTTGCGGGATCCATTGACCATGGAGCCCTTGTCGCTGAACACGAATTGAAGCGGTCCGCTTTCCGCCTCGGAGCCATTGAGTTACGGGGAACTGGTGGCGATTTTCACGCAGGAGCTGGGGCGCAGTGTGACGTATCAAAACCGAGAACTACGGCACGAATCATCGTCCGACAGGTGCCCGGTCGTTGAATCAACTGTTTGTTCAAACCATGGACGCGCTCCTGGCAGTGCTGTGCGATTCGGCCACGGATTATCGTGGACATCTTTGCATTCTCGGCTGTTTCGACACGCTCTCTTCCCATTCCTTTCCTTGTCACCATCATCATTGCTCCATTGCGCTGCGCCTTCTCTTTCGCGAGGAGGATATCGGCAGTCACCAGATCGATGCGGTTTTAATCGACTCCGATGGTCGAACGATTCTTCCGGATCGCGGCCCTCATATTGAGATCACAATCGAGCATATACCCGAAGGGAGTTTCTTTTTATCGCAAAACGTCGTTTTTGCGATCAACGGATTACCGATACCTCGCCCGGGACTTTATTCCTTCGATATTTGGTTTGACGGAGCTATCATTAGTCGTATTCCACTCCAGGTGGTCTCGTTGACATAGCTTCTCCCTTGACTCGTCCCCTCCTTTCCCCGGTTCATCTTCCCCACACCATGAAAACGTCTCCCGCCTGGTCCGCCTTGTTGAGTGTCCTGTTGGTTTCCGTGCCGGGGTTCACCGCGGAGGATGGCGGATTGCTGGCGCCCGGGGCCCGGCTCGAGAAGTTGGGTGAAGGCTATGAATTCACCGAAGGACCCGCCACCGACGCCCTGGGCAACGTGTTCTTCACCGACCAGCCCAACGACCGGATCGTCCGCTGGGACGCCGCCACCGGGAAATTCACCGATTGGCTCAAACCCGCGGGCCGGTCCAACGGGCTGTACTTCGATCACGACGGCAACCTCCTGGCCTGCGCCGACGAGAAGAACGAACTCTGGTCCATCCGCCCCGACCAGACGGTGACCGTGCTGATCAAGGACGTGGGGGGGAAACTGCTGAACGGTCCCAACGACCTATGGATTCGTCCCGACGGCGGCCTGTACTTCACCGATCCACTCTACCGGCGTTCGTATTGGAAGCGCGATCCGGCGTCCCAGCAGCCCGGTCAGTACGTCTATTTCCTCCCGGCGGGTGGAGGCACACCGCGGGCGGTGGCGACCGATCTCCAGCAGCCCAACGGCCTCATCGGAACCCCGGACGGAAAGATTCTCTACGTCGCGGATATCGGGGCCGGGAAAACCTATGCCTACGAAGTACAGCCGGACGGTTCGTTGACGGGCAAACGCCTGTTCTGCGAGCTAGGCTCCGACGGCATGACGCTCGATAACGAGGGCAACGTGTATCTGACCGGCAAGGGGGTGACGGTCTTCGATCGCGCCGGGAAACAGATCGCCCACTTCGATGTTCCGGAAGGGTGGACAGCCAACGTGACGTTTGGCGGTCCGGATCGTGACCTTCTTTTCATCACCGCCGGCAAACGCGTGTACGGTGTCAAACTCCGGGTGAAGGGCGCCCGGTAATCTCTGACCGTTCTCCGGCGACCGACAATCCCCCGCGAAGACCCTGCTCCCGTCGATCGACGCTTGGCCGCGGTTCGAGCGGCGACTGAAACCCCGTGTCCACGGAACCGTCGTTCGTGGCAGCGCATGGTTACCGAAGAGACTGTAGGATCGACGACCCGCGGCCGGTTTGGAGTCCCGCCTTTAGGCGGCGGAGCGGTGAGCTGCTCCAGCGGGTCGTTCATTTTCAGGTGCGTCGTCTCCAGGAACGTCGCCACCGGATTAAGCCGGGACTTCCTACCTTCCGTCGGTCGGCCCTTCGTAAGGACCAATCCAAGAGGTGACCACCGCCGCCGACTGCGATCATAGAACGGACCTGCATGGCGGCGGTTGGCTCCAAGCACCTGGGCGGTCCGGTTACCTCTCAATCAAAGAACCAATTCCGGAAGGGCTGAGGTGCGAGGAAGAACAGCGCACACGACGCCAGCCCGACCGCCGCCCCATAACACAGCAAATAGAGGAAGAAGACCGGTTGGAATCGACGAAGGAACATGCTTCCGATCAAGATCACCGGTGCAACGCCAAGGGAAGCCAGCAGGGCGCCGAAAAGAAACCAGACCGTCGCATGATGGATGGGAAAAAATGCTCCGCTGAGGGTTTCGCCAAACCGTGGCCATCGCCCCAGTGACCACCAGACGCGTGCGATAAGGGCATAGTAGAGCGCCACCCAAACCGCCGGCAGAGCCCCCGCCCAAGTGAGGCCCTGCCACGTCAGGCCGCGGAAGACCTCCCGCCATCGAATCGGATGTGGGTGTCCTTGGAACAGACCAAGGAAGTACGGACCAAAGACCAACAGTGCGATCACTGTGCCGAGGATGATGAGGTTCGGTTCCATCGTGATTGAGGTATTCGATGTGCCATGCCACCTGACGGCCTAAACTTAGCGACGGTGGCCACGAGGCGCGGCGATTGGAACAGCAGCTTGATGCCGTCGTTCGTTGCAGCGCATGGTTACCGAAGAGACTGTAGGATCGACGACCCGCGGCAGGTTTGGAGTCCCGCCTTTAGGCGGCGGAGCGGTGAGCTGCTTCAGCGGGTCGTTCATTTTCAGGTGCGTCGTCTCCAGGGACGTCTCCGCCGGCTTAAGCCGGGACTCCGAGCGCTGAGTGTGGTCCATCCCACGCGGACCTTTCAGCAGGCCACATCCTGCCAGTTCCACCACCAAGCGCTGGAGCGCTTGGTTAGGCGGTCGAGACATCAACTTCGGAAGGTAAAGAGCTTCCAGTGCGGCTGCGGAAGCGGCTGAACTAATTCTAATTCGCGTTCAAGATGATACTAACTATTTCAAATCAAGTCCGTTTTAAATGGAGGTTTGTCATTGAGGCCGTCTCATCTTGAACGCGAACTAGAATAAGGTGTAGCCCGCATTGTCTGCATCAAGGCCCGCGTCGTCCAACAGGAGGCGATCCGTCTCGTGGACTGTTAAGCGTTGTTTGTCGCGTGGGTTGTAAACGGCGAATCGGCGCAAGCCAAATACGGGCGACGGCTCCTCGAAGATCAGGTTGTAGGCGTCGCCGCTCGGTTCGTAGTAATAACGCTGGACGCCCACGACTGCCGGCTTGAAGTCGCCATACAGGGAGAAGAGCGAAGCGGGATAGTCACCCTGTCGCTCGCGATGGCGCTCGATCTCGGCGATGAGCGGCGCGCTGTTCGCGATGACGCGGTTCCGGGCACGCGACGCGATGGGTTCGATGGACACCAACTGCACCATCAGCACCAAGATGGGCGCAACGGCCAGTAGGCCCGGCACCATTCGGCCAACTGGTGTTGCTGCCCGCAGACGGCGCATCAGCCGGATGATGATTAGTCCGGCAATCGTAGCGGTCCCGGCTGCCAACAACGGGCCGAAGGCAAAGGCAATGAGGACAAGCGCCAGCGCAATGAGGATGCAAGTACCGAGCGTGACCCACAGCAACCAGCCGCGCGGCCGGATGCCTGCTCCGGACCTTGGGGAAAACCACAGCCAGAGTCCTCCAACTGGCACGAGCAGCAATCCCACCCGCCCGAATATCCAGGCCATCCCCGAAAGCGATTTTGACAGAGAGTCGTAGCCACCCGGAAAGAACGGCAAGAATGTGACCGTTATGAGGGCTGTCACGATAAGAAATGCTCGAACAATATGTGCCATAGTCACCTCACCTCGCCTGTCAATCGTTGCGAAAGTACCTTCACACAGGTGGATGCAGCCGCGTATGTAGCGTGCGGTGCGGACACCGCACGCTACATGCGCATCCGAACTGCGGCGACGGTGGAACGCAGAACGGGGCGGCTGTTCGCTCCAGCGCCTTGTCCGTTGGGCTGCCCTCAATCGAACAAGAAATACCTCCAGTGCGCATAACCAGTTTCGCCGGAAGCGTACCAGCCCTGACTCGGCTCCGCCACGTCTGGCGGCGGAAGGAGCCACGCCGTGTGGCTATACACCCGATGCTCGTCGCGCGGATTGTAAACGACCCATTCACGTGTGCCGAAGCGGTCGAGCAGGAATCTTGGCTGCTCGAAGGAGAGATTGTACGCCTCGCCTCGCGACATATAGAGGTACTGTTCAACTCCGATGACATCAGGGTTGTAGTCCCTGTTCTGCGCTTGGAGCGATACAGGATACCGGCCGTGTCTGGCGTGATACTGCTCAATGTCTGCGATGAACTGGCCGGCGTTCACAATTGCGCGATCCCGGCTCCAGCGCGCGACCGGAGCGGCAATCGCCAACTGACACCCGAGAACGACTACAGGCAGCAGCACCATATACATCGGCGCGGGCTGAAACCGTCGGTCTTGGGCGTTCCGCAGACGTTTCAACTTCGGTATCAGCCGTACGAGGACGTACACCCAAGCGGCGAGCGTCAACACACCAAAGGCGTTGCCGACGCTGAGCGTCGCGAACAAGGCGAGGACGAGCGCGACACACGTGCCTACCGCAATGGTCAGAACAGAAAAGGCGAATCCGAACCTGGGTATGATGAGCCACAGCAGGCCGCCCGGAACCAGTGCCAGCCCGACCACTCCGAACACCTGCGCCATTGTCGAAAGTGGCACCGCCAGCCGGTCGTATCGACCGGTAAGAAACGGATAGACCATACATAAGGCGAGAAGCGTCGATATGCCGAGGATGACGGCAAGGTGCATGGCAACGGTGTGTCTCGGTGCATTCATGAACAGGTCTATCTATGTGGTTAGCGCAATGTCCGACACGGCCCGATCTGCCCGTTCCATGTTCGGGTTTGTCTGTCCAACATTGGGATAAGCCGAGACTCAGCGCGGTTCCTCAAGACCCGGAACCTTTGTCCTTCGTTTTTTCCTTCTCATCATCCAGGCCAGCGCCGCCGTTCCCACCACTAGCAGCGCCCACGTCTCCGGCTCCGGCACGACGGTTGGTGTCGTGACCGGATCGGCCGGCGACAGGCCGTGACGGGCAAATTGCTCCTGCGTCTCCAATACGACCGCCCCGCTGACGGGCGTCACGAGCTGCCACCGCGCGGCGAGCGCCATCGCCTCGGCCGGACGGCGTTCGGACCGCAGCTTTTCGACCGCTTCCGCTGCCCAAAGCCGTACTAGGTGCCGCGACGCCGTCACCCCTTCGCCCGGATCCGTTTCCGTTCGCTCGGTTACCCAGCGAAAACCCGGTATCCGTCCGCTCCATTGGTCGAGGAACCTTCTCAAGTCCTCTTCGAGCGTTCCTATCCGAGCCAGGTTGATGAACCGCGGCACGCCATCCAGCCCCTCCGCCAACCGGTTGGGACCGTCCTGCGCCACGACATCGACTAATACCGCTCCTTCCCCGCTCCGCTCCAGTCGTTGCCGCAAGGCAGCCAGGTCCCGCGACGCGATGGCCTGCGGACCATGCACCCACAACACCCGTCCGCCCGGCGCCGATCCCGTCCAGTCCAGTGCCGCTTCCAACGCTCTCCCCGGATCGTGCCCGCCTGCGAAGGGTTCATTCCAGCGTTCCAAGGCCTTGGCCGCCGTGCTCAAGGGACTCGACGCGCCCGGGAAAACCTCGTGGACGCCATCATGGGCGACCCACATGGCCAGCTCTCCTTGACCCGGCGATTGGCTCAAGGCCAGACGAACCGACTCGAACCACCGCTCGGCGTTACGCCCGCCATCCAGCACGAGAGCCAGCCGGCCCGGAGACTTCTGGATGGACGTCTCCAAGCGTTGCCGAACCCAAGCCGGCTTGGCCCCGCGGTCATCCAACGCCCACACCCCGCTTGATGCATCATCGGTCTGCAGGCGGATCCCCTGCAGCCGTTCTGCCAGTTCCTTCTCAGGGATGGAGGCGTGCAACGTATTGGCCCGGTCCGCGTCCCGGAACCAGCCCGGCAGCGGATCCGTTCGGCCGGAGATCACTTCCAGCCAGGCATGGTGGCGGGTGTCGTCATGCACTGCGAAATTGCGCTCCACGATCCGGGGCCAGACCAACGCCCGCGTACCTTCGGTCAACGCTTCCAAAGGCGCAGTGATTCCCAAGCGGATCTTCATGATCCCGCCGTTGGTGGGAATCGGGAAACACTGCATCAACACCCGGTCCGGTCCGACGGTGGTCACCAGGATGGGATCGCGCCGCTGAACCACGGCCACTTCCTGATAAGCCGCTCGCGCCGCGCTACGTCCGGCAAAGGCCGCCTCCCGTTCTTCACCGTTCACCCACAGGGTCACTCGCGACACCACCCCGCCCGGTGGCAATTGCAACACGGCCCGCGCCTCCCGCGGCTGCCGCGGATGGTCGTTGCGGAACTCCATGGTCCACTCGGCATAGCTCCAGCCATCGTCGGCGTGTGCCATGGCATCCAGCCGCGACGACGGCATGGACAACCGGGAAACGCGGCCCGCCACCGATTCGCCGCCCAGAGCGTTATCCCACTCGAACTCGCTCCACATCGCCCGGCCGGCTCCCTGCACTCGGCTGAGCGGTGGGGGAACGGCGTTGAAGGGCCGGCCGGCGACACGGAAATAAACTTCCTGTGCCTGAGCGGGCGTGCAGGGCCAGGTCAGATCCAGTTCGAACAGGCCCAACTGCCGCTTCCCATAGGCGGTCAGCAACACCTGTTCTTCGCTGCCCAACCGTCGGATCCACTTCACCGCCTGCGTCTGCTCTGCCTCGGTTCCCGTGGCCGCCACCTCCAGCCAATGTCGGGTCAACACAGTGGGAATCCACGAACCCACCACCAACAATCCCGTCGCCATCCAGCCCAACCAGAGCCGCCGGGGAGGTCGTACGCCGCAGTGCTCCATTTGACGCCGTAACTGCGCTCCCAGCACCAGCGCACAAATCCAGGAAAGGAGCGGGGACAACGGGAGGAATCCGATCCCGAAGAACAAAATGCCCATGGCCGCGAACGGCGTCAGCGGCAGGAACCAAAGGGTATAGGCCGCCGCCACCCCCAAAGCGCCGGCGCGCCACCACCACAACCACGCCGGCGGCACCTCATTGCGCCGTCGCAGGCACAATAGCGCCGCCGTGTTGGCCAAGGGCACCAGTGCCACCAGCACGATATGCAGCGGGGTGGGAATCGGGTCGAACAACTCGCCCGCGCACAGGTTGAGAAAAAACTCCGCGATCAGCGTGCCCAGCGGCAGGAACACTCCGAACAACCACAACAGCGTGACTCCCACTGAATTCCCTGCCGGTTTCTTCTCAGCGGGTCGTGGTGGCGGTTCGGATGCCGCGCTGGGCGCGGGCGGTGGAGGTTCCGAAGGCGCGACCAGTCCCGGATCCACCCGGGCCAAAATGCGCCGCACGTCGTCCTCCGTAACGACCTTCAACCGTTCCTGAACCGCCTCGAACTCGAGATGTCGGCGCAGGTCGGCCGCGACTTCATCGGCTTCCGCCCCTTCGGCGGCGAAGCGCCAACGATTGCGATTCAGGCATTCGTCCAGCATCCGCCGGGCGGCTTGGGTCCATTGGTTCATGTCGGCCCTCCGGTTTGCAGTTGTTCTGTGCTTCGATTGAGCGTCTCCAGAAAATCGTTCATCGCCCGCAACGTCCGCCGGCCCGCGGCCGTCAGCGCATAGTATTTCCGGGCCGGTCCGCTGCTCGATTCCTCCAGGCGAGTGTTGACCAGCCCACTCAGGCGCAAGCGCGACAGGAGCGGATACAGCGTCCCTTCGGTCAGTCCGAGACCCGGCAGTTCGGACAGCTCTTTCACCAGGTCATAGCCGTAGCGCTCGCGTTCGACGAGCGCCCGCAGGATGCACAGTTCCAGGACGCCCTTGCGCACCTGCACCACCCAGTTATCGAAAAAATCGCTCATACCGCTGGTCTTGTTTCGGGGTTCATTATGTACCTTGTACAGCAAGGTAGTTGGTTGGGCAAGCCTCTAGTTGAACGCGCCACAGAATTTTGTGGACGACGGTGGGCGACGGAACGCTTCCTGGGCGACGTTCATTGAGCTTGCGACGCTTTTTTCCCATGTCTGACAACCTTTCCGCTCCCGCTCCTACGCGGACCGCCTGGTGGCAAAACGAAGATTGGTTGGCCGTGCTCGCCGCGATGCCACTCATGGCGGCGGTGGCGATCGGCTGGAAGGTGCAGTTGCCCTCGCTGGCCTGGAAGTCCGTTGCCGATCTCGGCAGGGTGTTCTCGATCAACAATCTCGCCTCCATGGTGATGACCAGTGGCGTGTTGATCCTGTTGGCGGCCCTAGCGCTGGCCGCTTCGCTGGGCAAACGCGTGTTCGCCTTCCTCGGCGGCGCCAGCGTGGTCTTTGCCTTGGCGTGGTTGGCCCAGTTGTTGGCCGCCCAGGCCGGCATCAAGGCCTTTGGCCTGGAGTACGTGATCTTCGCGCTCGCGCTGGGCTTGCTGTGGAGCCACCTGCTGCCTTCGCCCGACTGGCTGACGAGCGCCATACGCACCGAGTTCTTCATCAAGATCGGTATCGTCCTCCTCGGAGCGGGCATGCTGTTCGGCGATCTGCTCAAGGCCGGAGCCCCGGGTTTGGTTCAGGCCCTGCTCGTCATCCCCGTCGTATGGCACCTGACCTTCCGGCTGGCCCGTCGTCTGAAAGTGGATGACGAGTTCGGAGTCATGCTTTCCACCGCGGTCTCCATTTGCGGGGTGTCCGCCGCCATTGCCGCGTGTGGCGCCATCCAGGGCGACAAGAAAAAGCTCTCCTACGTGACCTCCGTCGTCCTGCTCTGCGCCGTCCCCATGATGATTCTCATGCCCTGGTGCGTGAAGTGGATGGGCTTGAGCGAAGCGGTCGGCGGCGCCTGGCTCGGCGGCACGCTGGACACCAGCGGGTCGGTGCTCGCCGCCACCGAAATGGTGGGGGAAACCGCTTCCAAGACGGGCACTGTGGTCAAGCTCTCCCAAAACGTCCTCATCGGCGTGGCCGCTTTTGTCATTTCGCTTTGGTGGACCCTACGCGCGCGGAGCACCAACCCGAACGCGCCCCGTCCCAGCTTCGGCGTCATCTGGGA
>CAYYSX010000120.1:0-13569 GCA_964474315.1 uncultured Verrucomicrobiota bacterium
CTTAACTTGGAACGAGGTGCCGAGGTCTATTTATTTCGGCGATGACGCGTCGGGGCGGGGTAATCATGATCGAAGCCCTGCTTCTCCGCTCCTTCCGGTCTTGCTGACCCTTCCCCCCTTTCCCCCGCGCTCCGTTTTGACTTCACAGGCGTGCTCCGTAACCTGCCCGCTCCATGCGTGTTCTGCGTCATACGGATCGTGATTTTGCCCGGCAGCTTGAGCGATGTGCCGCGTCTTCCAGCCTGTTCGACCCGGTCATCGAGGAGCGCACGCGGGACATTGTCAACGCGGTGGAGGAACGGGGCGATGGCGCCTTGATCGAGTTCACCCAGCGCTTCGATGGGGCCACTCTGACCGCGGAACAGCTTCCGGTCACCACTGCCGAGCTGATGAACGCCTCGCTGGCGGCGGATGAATCCCTGCGGGCCGCCATCACCGAAGCCCACCGGAACATCGCCGCCTTTGCCCGTCAGTCCCTCCGCCGCGATTGGCAGGCCAAAAACACCCACGGAGCGGTCGTCGGGGAGAAATTCGATCCGTTCCGCCGGATCGGTATTTACATTCCGGGTGGAACGGCGCCGCTGGTGTCCACCGCTCTGATGACGATTACCCTCGCCCAAGTGGCCGGGTGCAGCGAGATCGTGGTCTGCACCCCGGCCGGCCGCGACGGCGCCATCAATGCGGCCCTGCTGTTCGCGGCGAACTTTGCCGGGGCCACCGAGATTTACCGCGTGGGCGGAGCCCAGGCCATCGCCGCGCTGGCCCTCGGTACCACTACCATTCTGCCGGTCCAGAAACTCTTCGGGCCGGGCAACGCCTACGTGGTCGCCGCCAAGCGCCTGCTGTTCGGCCGTGTCTCGGTGGATCTGCTTCCCGGGCCGAGTGAAGTGCTGGTGCTCGCGGACGATGCGGCCGATCCGGTGTTGGTGGCCGCGGATCTTCTGGCCCAGGCAGAGCACGGTTCCGGCCACGAACGCATTTGGCTGGTCACTCCGTCTCATCGCTTGTTGAAAGCGGTGGAGCGGGAGATCAAACGCCAGCTTCCCAAGCTGTCCCGCCGCGCGTTGATCGAGCCGAACCTGCGGGAGAACGCCTGGTTGATCCAGGTGGCGGATCTGGAGGCCGGTGTTGCTCTGGCCAACCGCCTCGCTCCCGAGCACTGCCAGATCATGGCCCGGAAGGCCCGGCAGATCTCGGAGAGAATCACCACGGCAGGCGCCCTCTTTCTCGGCGCGGATTCTCCGACGGTGCTCGGCGATTACGTCGCCGGTCCGAGTCACACCCTGCCCACCGGCGGCGGGGGCCGCTCTTTTGCCGGATTGACCGTGGATCAATTCCAACGGCGCACCAGCCTTGTGGAGTATCGGAGGCCGGCGCTGCGCAAGGCTTGGAAGACCGTCCAAAAATTCGCGGCGTTGGAGGGGCTCGATGCCCACGGTCGTTCGGCGGCCATCCGTTTCAAACGCTGAACGGTTCCGGAACCCCCATCTTTCCCATGCCCCGTCCTGCTTCCTTGGTGCGCCCGCTGGTTCGGCGCCTGCACGCCTACCTTCCCGGTGAACAGCCGCGGGAGAAGGGCCTGATCAAGCTCAACACCAACGAGAATCCCTATCCTCCCTCGCCTCGGGTCCTCGCTGCCACCCGCGCCGCGGTGGATGCGCGTCTGCGGTTGTATCCGAGCCCCACCGCCGACCGCCTCCGGGAACGCCTGGCGCGGCTCCATGGATGTGCGCCGGACCAGATTATCGTGGGGAACGGTTCGGACGAACTTTTGGCGTTGGCGGTCCGGGCGTTGGTTGAACCGGCCGAGGGTCCGGCCGACGGATCCTCGCGTGCCACAGTCCAATACTTTTGGCCCAGCTATTCGTTGTACCCGGTGCTGGCCGAGACGCACGGCGCGGTCACCGGAGCCTTTCCCCTTCCCTCGGACTTTTCCCTGCCGACCGTCAGGGAGCTGAGGCGTCATCCGCAGTGGGATGTTCGAGCCGCTCTGACCTTCGTCACCACCCCCAATGCGCCCAGTGGACGGGGATACTCCACCACGGAGTTGGATGCGTTGTGCCGGATCATGCGCGGCGTGGTGGTACTGGATGAAGCCTACGTGGACTTTGCCGAGGAGCACGCCCTGGATTTGGCTTTGCGCCATCCGCACGTGTTGGTGTCGCGGACGTTTTCCAAGGCGTATTCGCTGTGCTTTCAACGCGTCGGTTACTTCGTGGGAAACGCCACGTTGATTGGAGCTCTGCACCGGATCCGGGATAGCTACAACGTCAATGGACTCGGACAGGTGGCGGCGGAGACCACGTTGGCAGACCTGCCGTATTACCGCCGTAACTTCAATCGCATCAAGGCGACCCGGGAACGTCTGCGACAGGAATTGACGCGTCTGGGGTGGGACGTGCTGCCCAGCCAGACCAATTTCTTGTTGTGCCGGCCGGCCGGACCTTCAGCGGAGGAATGGCTTTCGAAGCTGCGGGACCAGCGGATCCTGGTTCGGTGGTTCTCCACGCCTGAATTGCGCGGTTATTTGCGCCTCACGGTGGGAAGTGAATCGGAGGTCAACACCCTGCTGCGAGTGGTGCGGCGCTTGTACCGCAGACCTTGACGGTCTGCTGTTCCGCAGATCTTTCAGCCTGCTCGTGGACCCCGGCGGGCCGGTTGAAAACCTGCACCCCAGCAGGCTCACAGGCCTGCGGTACGGTGGCGTTTAGTTGCGGGGAATAATCAGTTCCACGGTTTCACCTCCCAAGGCGGGAACACTCGGCGGAAGACTGATCAGGAACGGAAGACCGAGTTCGACCGTATTGCTGCTGGTCCCGCGCGGGAGCAGTTCGGTAAAGATTGGCTCCAACTGGGTGCCCACGGCCAGCACCCGACCCAGGCCCGATTCCCGGTTGCGTCCGCGGCACCGAACTTCCACCGGCATGTCGATCCGGAGCTCCACATTGATGGGCTGGCGGACAAAAGCGATCACGCGTTCCGGTCGATCTCCGCTCAGGGTAAGGATCAGTTCACCCGCGGTCACATTCTCGCCTGCCCGTCGATGAACCGCGGCCACGACCCCATCGACCGTGGCCACCAGGGAGATCGGACCGAGCTGTTGCTCCAGCCTTCTCAGTTCCTGTTCCTCGATCTCCAAGGCCGCCCGCAACGCCGCCGGAGCTTCCTCGCTTAGCTTGGTTTCCTCCGGGGTCAGTCGGGAAAGGGACTGCTCGATTTCTTCCACCAGCCGGGTCCGCTCCTCAATCTCCGCGGTCAAGCTGTCGTAATCACGGCGGGCCACCTCGTATTCGGACACGCTGTTCAGTCGCGAAGGCGAACCGCTGCCGATGGAGTAATTCCGCAGGGAGAGTCCGGAATTGAGTCGAAGGTTTCCGGTAAGCTGCGGGCTCTGATAATTGTCGCTGACGGCGTTGGCGCCGCGATCCAGGGAAGGGGCGCTATTGTTGACCGGTTCAGGGCCCAGAAAGGTGCGAAAGTCCACGTTGCCCGCGCCGTCGCTGGTCAGACGGTTGGTGGCGCCGCCGGCGGAGAGCTGTTCCTGTCGTTTCAGTTCCAGTTGGTAGTAGGACTGCTGAGCGCGGAGCATGGCCAATTCGGCCCGTTGGTTTAGCCAATCAAGCCGGAGGCCAACGTAGGCAATTTCATTGTTCTGCTGCCGTAGGCGGGCATCCAACGCGTTTCGTAGATGGTCGACCCGAAACCGGCCCATCGCCAGTTGGGAGACCAAGATACGGGGATCGGTCGGAAGAATCTGGCCCACGGTTTGGCCGACGGAGACCGGGTCCAGCAGCCCCACGCTAAGCATGATCAACTGGCCGTCCTGGGGCGAACTCACATAAGCTCGGACCGGTTCGACCTCTCCGACCAACGCTGCCGGGCCAACATAATTACGCCAGGTGACCAGGGTAAGCCCCAGTACCACGGCGAAGGCGATAAACGGCAACACCGCAATCCGGATCTCGCGGAAGATCACCCGGGGCGGTGAAGGAATACGGCGAAGCTTCGTCATGGATCAAACTTCCGATTCTTCCTCCGCCTTCAGGCTGGTGATCCG
The DNA here is from genome assembly GCA_964474315.1 of uncultured Verrucomicrobiota bacterium. Taxonomy (GTDB): domain Bacteria; phylum Verrucomicrobiota; class Verrucomicrobiia; order Limisphaerales; family UBA9464; genus UBA9464. The sequence goes on from CAYYSX010000120.1 coordinate 4,058, forward strand.
GGTGACTCCAGGGAACCCTTTCAATTCCGTCAGGAGTTCCTCCACCCGGTCGGCGTCCCGGAGCAGCAGCCGGTAGCTCAGGTCCGTCCCCTCATACCCGGCATTGGACCGCTGGCTGGCCACCACCGCGCGGCGGGCGTGACGATCCAGGAGGATCCCCAAATCTCGGATCTCGGCCAGGGGACGCGCCCAATGCAGGTTGAGCACCAGGTCATACCGGTGCCGCGCCCCAAACTGGGTCAGATGCAGGTACAACATCAGGACGGCAAACACCGCGGTGCCCACGACGGCGGTGGTGAATTTCTTGGTGCCGCACGCCATGCCCATGGTGATCGCGGCGAGAATGTAGGTGGTGTCGAGCGTGTCGCGCAGGATGTTGCGGAACCGCACGATGGCAAACACGGCCATGAGCCCGAAGGCGATCAGGAGGTTGTTGGCCATGACCATCATCACCACCGCCACGATCAAGCCCAGGACGATGAGGGCGTTGACGAAGGAGCGGGAATAGCTGAGCCCGCTGTGACACAACATGTAAACCCAGGCAATGACGTGCCCGCACAGGAAGGCGAGCATCAGACTCAACAGCATGCCCACCAGGTCGTCGGGACCCGAGCCAAAATCACCTTGCAGGAGCCAATTACCCATGCTGACTCCGTACTATGCCGCCATCAACGAGAGATTGTCGAGGCGGGCGAGGCGGGCATTTCGCCGCGCTGTCGCCCCGGCCAAGTTCACCCGTTGGAAACGAGGATGACCGCAGGGATAAAAGTAATCCTCCCCCTTCCGCACGATTCCATCGGCATACTTCGAGGCGGAGCCTTGGCGCAGGTTAAAGATGCGCACCAACTCTTTGAACCAATCGGGGAACCGGCCGGTGAACTTGAGTTCGAGAATCACCAGCCGCCCGAAGACCGAGGTGGGGTCGTCCAGTTGATCGGTGAAGCGGGTGACAAATTCCGGGGAGATCAGGACGTTGCGGTCCATGGTCACCCGCACTGAGTTGTCATGGACGCTGATCCAAGCCTCACGGTCATAGCGGACATGGGCGACCGGACGCGCGCCGTGGATGTTGGCCAACTCGACGAACCGCTGCAACGCCACCAATTGACGGGGATCACCGGAGACCAGTTCCGACACGGCCGGAATCTGCCCCGCCAGAACCGCCTCGACGGCCGGTCGCTTGACTCCCCCACGTTGTTTGATGATCGCCTCGTTCATGCGGCGCTTGATCTCAAAGAAGACCGGGGCGTGAGAATTGTCCTCGTAGAACCGGAGCCGCAGCTTGTACCGGTTTTTGTCCCCATTGATCGTGCCCCAATAGATCCCCAACGCATCCGAATCCAGGTACAGGTTGTGGATGGTATAGCTCAAGTCGGCCCGTTTGGCACCGTACTCATCCAGCTCCAGATACGAGCGGACAAACTCCCGCACCGCCAGCGCAAGATGCTCTGGGATCGCATACTTCAGCTCCCAGCGCTGCAATTGTATTCGGTCGTCAGCCATGGAGGGAAGCATCCGCCGGTGGCAGCGACACTGGAGCGTGAAAATGACACGTGTTTGTCACAATTCGTTTAAGGTACCTTCCAGGAGGCCCGGCCATGGCCTCGATTCAGGAAGCAAAGCGAGAAAAGCACACCCTGTGCCGCCTACCAGTTTTTTTACAAAACAGCGTCGGATTGGAGCTCGTCTGGGCGCCTCTTGATTTGTCCTTAAACCGGGCTCCAAGCTCCCAAGGCCAAAACCCAAGCTCCAACCTGCCGGTTTCCGCCTGAACCGCCCGGGAACTTGGGCGTTGGGGACCGTTGGGAACAGGGCATCGGTTGCACCGCCGACGTATTCCAATTAGCGGTCGGCTGGACGCCGGGTATGGATCGGGAGCTTCTGCTGGAGCCGGCGCAGGTCCTCCCAATCTCCGTCGGGACGAGTCGGTTGGCCCCACTCCACGAAGATCTTGGGGGCCTGCCAGCGCCACCGCTCGGCATGACCGTCCACAAAGGCCAGGTTGGCCCCGCGGCCATGACGATCCGCCGGAAGGTCCACCCAGCGATCGGAGTAGGGGCCGCCGTCGTCCCGCTCGATGCCAAAGGTCGCATCCACAATGTCCAATTCATGGGTGTCGAGGTAACTGAAAACCTCGGAGGCGGAGGGCTGGCTGGCTTCGGTCAGGGTTCGGGCCGCTCCATAGGCCAGCTCGCAGTTCAACCATACATTCAAGTTGTAACTCCGGGTCCGGGGAATGGCTTGCCCGCGTTCCGGACTGTAGATGGTGGTCCGATCGGCCGGACACCGGAAGACGGCAGTCGTCTGCAGATAAGGGAACAAGACGCTGGCGGTCAGGTTGGAGGAGGTCGTGTCCCGGGTGACATCCCCCGGAGCCCAGGACGAATCAGTGATGACCGGGGTGTTGGTGTCGCCCACCACAAAGGAATAGCTGTTGGGCGGCAGGTAATCCCGATAATCCGCGACATAGATCAGGGAGGCGAGCTGAAGCTGGCGGAGATGGTTCAGGCAGGCGGCACCCAACGAGGTTTGCCGGGCCCGGGCCACTCCCGGCAGGAGCAAGCCGGCCATGATGGCGATAATCGCCATGACCACCAGCAGCTCAATCAACGTGAAACCAGCGCGGGAACGGCGGCGCATTGTCATCGTCTCGGTCGGTCCACCCAACCTCCTCGGGAAAGGAGCGGGAAGAATGGGACCAAGATGGCATTCCGGAAGAGAATGACCACCCCGAACTGAGGGATCTTGATCGAGCCGCTTACGCCAGCGGAGCCCGTTCTCGATGCCACCGTGTGCTTTGCTCGTAGGCGTGCGCCACCCGGAACATCGTCTCCTCCCCAAATGGTTTGCCCAGGACCTGGAGCCCAATCGGCAGTCGCGGCGATTGAGTGAAACCACAAGGCACACTGATTCCGCAGATCCCCGCCAGATTGCACGAGATGGTGAAGATGTCGCTCAGGTACATTTGCAGGGGATCGCCGGACTTTTCGCCCAGCTTGAACGCCGCCGTGGGAGTCGTCGGCGACACGATGGCGTCCACCTGCTCGAAGGCGCGAAGAAAGTCGTTCCGAATCAACGTCCGCACCTTCTGGGCCCGGAGATAGAACGCATCGTAATAGCCCGAACTCAGCACGTACGTGCCCAGAATCACCCGCCGCTTCACCTCCGGCCCGAATCCCGCCCCGCGCGTCCGCGAATTCAACTCTTCTGGATCCCGTCCCTCGACGCGCAGGCCGTACCGGATGCCATCGAAACGCGCGAGATTCGCCGACGCCTCGGCCGGGGCGATGATGTAGTAGGTGGCGGCGGCGTAGTCGCTGTGCGGCAAGGACACCTCCACCAGCTTGGCGCCCAAGGACTCCAGTTGTCGCAGAGCCGCCTGCACGGCTCCTGATACCTCCAGATCCAGCCCGCCCACGTTGAACTCTTTGACCCAGCCCAATCGCAGGCCACGCAGGTCACCCTTCAGAACGCGCGCATAATCAGGTACGGGACGCGGAACACTGGTGGAATCCCGTGGGTCGTGGCCCGCCATCACCTGGAGCAGGGTGGTGGCGTCACGGACGTCCTTGGTAAAGGAGCCCACTTGATCCAGCGAACTGGCGAAGGCCACCAGCCCAAACCGGGAGACCAGTCCATAGGTTGGTTTCAGACCCACCAAGCCGCACAACGCCGCCGGCTGGCGGATCGAGCCGCCGGTATCCGATCCCAGGCTGGCAAAACATTCGCTGGCCGCCACCGCGGCGGCGCAGCCGCCGGACGAACCGCCCGGGACCCGGGTGGTGTCCCAGGGATTCAGGGTCGCACCGAAGGCCGAATTCTCGGTCGAGCTGCCCATGGCGAATTCGTCCATGTTCAAACGACCGAACACCACGGCGCCGGCCGCCTTCAACCGTTCCACCACGGTGGCGTCGTACGGGGAGACAAATCCCTGAAGAATCTTCGAGCTACAACCGCAGGGCTGATTCCGGTGGCAAAGGACATCCTTCAGCGCCACGGGAACCCCTAGCAGCGGCTTCTGAGCGTGGGTGACTCCTGACTTCAGCTCGCGGTCGGCGGCATCCGCCTGGGCCTGGGCATCTGCAACGTCATAACTGAGAAACGCCTTTACCTGGCCGTCCACCTGGAGGATCTGGTCGAAGCACGCCTGCAGGGCCTCGCGGGCGGAGCACTCGCGGCGTTCGAGTCGCCCGGCAAGTTCGGAAATAGTGAGCTGACGTAGCATTGAGCGACGCGAAGTGAACCAGTCCCGATCCACCGGCGCGACGCCTTTTCGCGGACTCCCGGTCCGGTGGGCGCATCTTAGTTCTGGGAGAGGGTGGACCTCCAAAATCCGGACGTGAATCGAGGCCCTGAACTCTCCCCTGTAGAGTCGTCTCTCCCGAGACGACTGTCGTCTGGGGACAGACGACTCTACAAGGTGAGAAGGGACGGTTCATGGGTAGTGGAGGGAGCCGAGGAGAGGGAGGGAGGACAGAGGACAGAGGACGGACGACGGAGGACCGAATTGGAAGGCGTGTAGCGTCGGCTGTCACCAGCCGACTGCACGGTCCCTCCAAAAACTGAGATGCGCCCCGGTCCGGTGCCTCACCGAGGGTAAAAAGGGCCATTCCGCCCTGTCCCCTTTTTCCATCCGGGACACAACTCAGTCCCGGAAATTGATGAAGCTGACCGCCACGGGCCAGTCCTGGCCTCGCACGGCGGCGATCACGGCCTGCAAGTCGTCGCGATTCTTGCCGGTCACCCGGATTTCGTCGCCTTGGATTGCCGCCGTCACTTTGTGTCCTCCTTGCCGGATGAACTGGGAAATCTCTTTGGCGGTTGGACCGTCAATGCCTTGCTTGATCTTGATGGTTTGGCGCGCGTGCCCCAAGGGCGACAAGTCCGGTTCGGCGGTTTCAACGTTTTTCAGGCTGATTCCCCGCTTGGCCAGCTTGCCGATCAACAGATCGGTGAGTTGCTGCATTTTGAAGGCATCGCCCGCGCGGAGCTTGAATTCGTTCTTTTCCAAGGTGAGTTCCGCCCCGCTGTCCTTGAAATCAAAGCGCGTGGCCAGTTCCTTCCGGGCTTGGCTGAAGGCATTCTCGACTTCCATGGAGTTGACTTGGGAAACGATGTCAAAGCTTGGCATGCGACACGGTTACCGCGCTTGGCCCGTCAGAGCAATTCCACTTCCAGCCAGACTGCTTCACTGGGCGCGCCCCCCTGGTGAAAGACAAAATCAAGACGCGCTCCGCTTCACTCCACCTGGGCCCGGAAAAAACGGACCGTGTTGGCCCCCTGGAGGAATGCTCCGGCCGCCGGGCCCAGAAACCGGCCTTCCCGCGACCAGTCGGACAGATCGGATGAGGATTCCAAGACCCATGCGGCATCATCAGCCGCCTGAACTTCGAGCTGAATCCCGTCCGCCTTGATTTGGAACCCGGCGATATGCAGATCCGACGGAGCGGGATCCGAAGCCCCGGGCGATCCGCCCAACCGGGTGCTTCGCCTCCAATGGCGTACGTCATCCGGCGGGGCCGTGCTGCGTTCACGCGCCACCAGTGAATAGCCATCCCCGTCCGCTTGCGCGGGCCAAGGTGCCCGGTCGTCGTAAGTGATCCGAATCAGTTCAGGTCCGCCACGGGTCGTCAGCAAGACCAGGGTCTCTCCGGCATTGTCGAGGTTGCCCCGATAAGGTCCAAAGAGGGGGACCTGGGGATCCAATCCATAGTGCTGCCGGAAGGCGGTGTGGTTGGTCGTTTGGATCAACAGCGCGTAGCCGCCGGGTTCCAGGCGGGCGTCGGGTGGAAAGACAAAGTCGATGCCCGAGGCAAACTCCACTCCGGCCAGGGGTAAGGCACCATTGGTTCCGGTATGGTGCAGTTCGAGATATTCGAAACCGTCGGAAAGGGGATGATACATCATCTCCGTGATTCGCAGGTGCTCGGTGAGCAAGGATGACGACGCGGGTTCACCGGCCGTGAACTCGACGGGCGCTGACCAATGGCTCGTTCGGCCTTCGGCATCGGCATACCGAACGCGCGCCCGGTACAAGTGTCCGACGCGCAGGACTCCTCCCGGCACCTCCAGCTCCGGCTCGAGTTCGGTGCGTTCGCCGGAATCCCAGGTGGCTTCGATCTCATAGCGCATGGGCTCCTCCGGACGATACGAGGGATGATCGACGCGGGAGATCTCGGCGACTCTCCAGCGGAGGGAACGAAACGGCGCCGAGCCTTCATAAGGGCTGGCTGCGAGTCGGATTTGATTCACGGGAAAGCCCTCCGGCCCGACCGACGACAACACTGGCTGGGTGGGGCGGTTGGGTTCCCGGCTGAGGACGTCCAGGGAGAAGGTCGGATCAGAGGCCCGGTAGCGGACATAATTCTTCATCAGCACCGCCGCTCCGGCAAACGTGCGAGGAATATTCTGGTAGAGAGAGAACCGATAGAAACGTCCCTGGCCTGCCTTATCCGGCAGGGTCAGGGAAGAGTCTGCCAGGACTGGATTATAATCCCACTGGGCGCGGTCAGCGTCGATCAGACTCACGGCGTTGGTTCCGCGCACGCGCCCGACGTATTCATCGATCAGCCGGAAGGTTTCGTCGGTGTTCCAGAGAAGGTCCCGGATCTCGCGCACGCGGTTGCGGAACTCCCGCGCGATGGCTGGAAACCGCGCGTTAGAGGAAAAATCAGAGAGCACGCGACTCTTGAAGGGCTCGTTGCCGCCGGTCTGGCCTCCCCGGTACATGTTGTCCGCCCACGTCAAATCCAGATCCCAGGGGAGGACCGTCCAGCGTCCGTCCTGCGGATGGTGGTAGTAAAAGTAGTTTTTTCCATCCGCGATGTCGTAGTGATGGATCGCTTGTACGATGGTCTGATAGCTGTAATAGGATTCTAAATTGAGATGAGTGCGCCACCAGGTTTCCGATAGGGCCGCGGCGTCACGATAGGCCGCCAGGAACGTGGCGAGATCCGAAGAATCGACCGGACCATCATGCCCGAGGTTGTTCGGTTCGCCGGTTCCGGCTTCCATTTTGTAGAGATTGCCGTCGGGGAGCCCATGCTCGTCGAGGAAGCGGCCGCCGACCTGTTCCGTAGCCAGATACAACCCCCAGAAATCCCCCTCGTATTGGTTGTCGGGGCCGGCTTCCGTGGCGTCGTCGATGATTCGGAACTGGACGAAGGTGGTGTGGGAGGCGGGAACCCCGGCCAGTTGGAAGAGCCGGAATCCGACACTTTCGAACAAGCCCTGTTCGCCCCGGTGCTCGAAGTTTCCCTGCTGGATGCAGGCCCCCAGGTTGAGCTTGGTCCAGGGGATTTGGTAAGGCTGGCCCCAGTTGTCGTGAGCTTGGAAATCCCGGCCCGGATTGAAGTCGAATTTCCACATGTTCTTGCCCATCGCGTAACGCCAGACCCCGCCGCGGGGCCGGAAACGGATGTGGTCATAGACGTCCCCATCATAAACGAGTGTTCCGGTCCAAAAATACTCGTCGCCATGTGATCGATCGAACCAGGTGGCGTCTTCCACATCATCGCGTCGGGCCACGAGATGATAGACCGGCAGCCGGTTCATTTCCTCGGCGTCCACCGTAAACACCTGGCTCAGCGGGCCACTGGTCCCGGGTCGGACCGCTCCGGTCCAGGGCGGCACACCGTCATAACAGAATAGCGCGAAATTAGGCGTCGGATCGTCAGCGTAGGGAACGCGCACCTCCCCTCCCCGAGAGTCCCGGGCGCGCAGGCGGTAGCGTACCAAGTGGCGGTGTTGGCTCACCGCGGCGGGCAGGACCACTTGGAAGACGTCCGGGTCGGCTGGACTTGGATTCATGGGGAGCGCGGTCCAGTCGGCGGAATACTCCGGATCGTCGATTCTTACATAACGGCCGGGAGCCACTATTTGATACTCCAATTGGACATCGGCCACTCCGTCGGGGTCCGTGATCCGGGCGCGGATCGTGACGGCTTCACCGGTCCGCGGTTGGCGGGGCCAGTGTTCCACCTGCCGGATGGCGGGCGGAGCGTTAGTGGCCCGGACGGCATTGGCCCGGCCCGGCGTCGGTCCCCGGTCGGCCGGTCCCGTGATCGCCAGCAGACGGGCATCAAAGAAACAGTCCGAACTTCCGCTGCGATCGATATTGGCGACTTGTACCGCGAGCACGTTCGCCCCCTCCCGCAGCAATCCCGCCGGGACCGGGACGTCGAACCGTTGGTAGTCGTTGCTTTCGCGCGCTTCGCCGGAGGCCACGCGGTTAAAGGGAACGTCGGCTTCGCCGAGTCCTTGGCGGAACAGAAGGGTCCCGTTCAACCACAGCTTGAAGCCGTCATCGAACAGCGCTTCCAGCCGGAGGGCTGAGATTCCGGCAGCTTCGGTCAGGTCAATCGTGCGGCGCAGGAAGAATTGGGTGTACGCCCCCCGCATGTCCGAAAGCTCGGTTCCGAACACGAGGTCCGGGTCATATCCCACCGGTCCAGTGGCCGGGAGCCACGACCGGTCGTCGAAGGCGCTGTCGGTCCAACCGGGAGTCGGCGGGGAAGTCCCCTTCCAGAGCAGCCACTCGGACCGGGCGGGGAGGATCGGCACGCTGGCGGGTTGGGGATTGCCCACCACCGAGGCCCGCCAGTTTCCGCCCAGTCCGTTGTCCAGGTCCGGGTGAATGAGTTCAATCGAGTACCCCGGGGCCTCACCCACCGTGGGCCAAGGGAAGCCCAGGCGGTAGTCCACCTCATCCACGATCTGCCCGGCGGGATTTCGCAGGCGAATGGTCTCACCCGATCCCGACAACCGCCCCGTCCAGGGGCCGAAACTGGCCACCCCGAATTTGGCGGACAAGGCGTCCGGATCCTGGGCGACGACGAGATACTCCCCGGGAGGGAGGGTGGCTCCGGGTGGAAAGGTGAAGTCAACCGCACTGGTCAGCCTCCACCCCTCGAGCGAAAGGGCTGTCTCCCCCGGCCAGTACAGCTCGATGAATTCCACCCGCTCCTGCTTGATGTCGGGCGAATGGTGAATCTCGTTGATCAGGGGCGACTGGGCCGAAAGCCCAAAGGACATCACCCAAACGGCGGCAAACCGTCGGAGGGAACTATCAAGAGAGCGGAGCACAAGAGAACGTGGGAAAGGGAACGTCCTTCGGCAAGTGGGGCTTCCGACCGCGACCGCAGGCGGGATGGAGGATTGTCTGGTAGCGTAGATCTTCGAGTCCGACCGCGAGGGAACCAGGGTCGCGGGGAAGCTTGACGCCGAATAGGTAAGCCAGATTCTTACTTCATGCAGACGGTCATTTCTTCCAAGGGACAGATGGTTCTCCCGGCGGCGCTTCGGGTGCGTGATCGCATTGTCGCCGGTCAGCGATTCGAGTTGGAACGAATCGAGGCCGGTCAATACCTCCTGAAGCGACTCCCCATGCCAGACAACGACGGGTTGGTGGACTGGTTGCTCGCCTGTCCGGAGAAGGATTGGTTCCAACCCGTGCCCTCGGAATCCACCGACACACTTTGAAATTCCTGGTAGATGCCAACGTCTTGAGCGAG
>CAYYSX010000120.1:13669-16752 GCA_964474315.1 uncultured Verrucomicrobiota bacterium
GCGCTGGGCCCCCAGCCGGATCCGCCCCTACAAAGACCGCCTTGGCTGCGCTACCATCTGAGCATGAACCAACGGATTTTCCTGGCCGCCGCCAGCGTCATCTTGCTGGCCGTGCTGGGATTGGTCGTCGCCGGAGGGGTCTTCCTAGCCCGGCACCTTCCTTCCGGTGGATCTCCGCGGATCACCACCACCACCACCGTGGTGGCCCAGATTCAGTCGTTGTCTCACCTCGTCACCGTGAAATACGTGTTCGAGAAAGTGGTTCTTCTGGACGACATCAAGTGGTACGGCCAGAACCGGTTGCTCATGATTGCGCATGGCGTGGTCAAGGGCGGGGTGGACCTGCATCGGGTCACGGCGGACAACGTGGAGATCTCCGGACGAAAGATCGTGCTGGATCTACCGCGTCCCCAACTGCTGGACGTCTATCTCGACGAAACCAAGACCGAGGTGCTGGAACGGACCACCGGAATCCTCCGGACCTTTGATCAGCAGATGGAACAAGACGCCCGGCGGCAGGCAGTGGAGGAAATTCGCAAGGCGGCGCGGGCGGCCGGCATCCTCAAGGACGCGGAAGAACGCACGCGGCTCCAATTGACGGCGTTGGCACGGGCTGCGGGATTCGAAGAGGTGGAGATCCGCTTTCGGTACTGAGAGGACCGCCGGATCGTGCTCCCTGAAGCGGAAGCGGAGCGGCGACCCGCGGAAGGTTCGGAGTCCCGCCTTTAGGCGGTGGAGCGGTAAGTTTCTCCAGCGGGTTGGTTGTTTTCCAGCGCGTCGGGGCCAGGGACGGCTCCGCCGGCTAAGAGCCTGTTGGAAAATTGAAAGGGGTTTTGCGGCGAGGGATTTTGGCGACGGCCAAGGCGGCGAGGTCGGCGCATCCCCGCAGTGGGCGGTAACGACCGCCCTTCGTCCTCAGTTCTCCGGAACCGTCGGCAGTTGCTGGAGCTCTTCCTTCAGAATCCGATGGATTTCCGCGCGACTCACCTGGCCGTCCTGATCGGTGTCCGCTTGGGTAAAATCGGCCTTCGGTCCCAGCCACAAGCGGAATTCCACGGGATTGAGCGTTCCATCGCGGTTGAGGTCCCGTTTGTTCAGCACGATCTCAATGCGAATGACTTCCTCCGGAGTCAGCAACGCGAGGTCGGCGGACGGTGAAGGGACGTTCTCGACGGCTTGAACCGCCTCCGTGGACGCGGGAAGAGCGGCCGGCTGAACGGCGACCTCGACCGGCTCAAGACGCGGCAACGGTAACGGCTGGGGTTCCTCCTCCTCGACCCGCGCGGCTGGACGAGCACTGCGCACGCCACTGGCCAGCTCGGCAAACAGGGAATCCGGATACCGCTCGCGGAGCAGGCCCACCCAGTGATCCAGCCGGTCCGGGTCATTCAACCCGATGAGATCGTGGGCGAAGGCGAGCAGGAACAGCGATTCGGCATCGATGTCCTTCGCGGGTTCGCCCACGGGGGCAAGCAGTTCGACCACCTTCCGGGGTTCGCCTCCGAAGAACGCCAGCACGGCCCGTTCCTTTAACGGCAAGGCCGCCAGTCGGTCGCCGAGCTCTTCGGGCGAGAGGGCGTCCTTGACCCATTTGGTGGGCGACACGGTGACCAAGGGGGGGCGATTGACCACCAGGAGCGGCGAGAGACCGGGACTACGGGTGCTGTCCAATCCCAGCCAAAGGCGCTGTGGATCCACTGCCAGGGCGTTGACCGGAGCGCCCACCGAGAACCAGCCCACCCAGCGGCGGGTTGGCTGGTGCAGCAAGAGGATGCGGCTCCGGTTGGTACTCCGTCCGTCGGACGCCGCGATCCACAGCAATTCACCATCCCGGCACAGCGCGGTAACTCCGCCGGGGAGCCGACTGATGGGCCAGACCGGGTTGATGGGCTCCCTCAACCCCGCACTGGCGCGGGCATACCGGGCCCGGTCGCGCATCCGCTCGCGCACTTGTGCCATCACCCGTTCCCGGGCCATTTCGTAGGCGGCGGCCGAAGGCTGGAAACCCGCGGCCACGCTCATGCCCAATCCGCCCGGAATGGTCACCGTCAAGGGGGCGAACCGATTTTCCGTTACGTTGCTTTCCGGATTGATCCAGTGCAGGCCGGCATCGCTGCCGATCCAAAATCCGCCGTCACCGTCTCCGGCCAGGCAGTCGAACCGGGGCGGGTCCAACCGGGGCGAGCCGTTGGCCAGTTCGTCGCGCAAGGTGATCCATTGCTGACCCCGGCGATGTCGCAACGCCACCGTCGTGTCGGAGATGGCGCCCATCCAGTCTCCCGACGTCGCGAAACTCGTCCACGGCGACGGAGCTCGGGGATTGTCCGACGGCGCGGCATCGCTGGCGCGAATGAAATTGCTGGATCCCGCAAGCATTCCCCACAGGACCCCATAACGCCCCAACGCCACCACCGTATTCTCGATCAGCCCCACCCCGGCGACGTCGCTGCTGACGAACCCCTGGGCGGGCCCGTACGGATCGACGATTCCGGAGGAAAACTCGAGCGACGCCAGCCCGCCATTGAGCGCCATCCAAAGCTGACGCCGGTCCGCGGCAAGCGCATTGATGCTGTGGGTTTCCAGCGCGCCCCGCACCGGTTCCAGCAAGCCTCGGGAATCGCTGTAGGACCACAGGCGTCCCCGGCCGGGAATGAGGCTGGTATCCTGACGGGTTCGCAGCGCGGCCCACAGGCGACCATCCGCCACCAGCAAGTGCTCGACGGAGATGACGGGTTTATCGCGCGGAAACTGGGCGGCAATGACGCGGGGTGGGGCGAAGGGAGGAATCCACTCGAACCGCCGGAGCACCAACGCATCCGAAGGCACCGCATTGGTCGGCGCGGCCGACCCTACGACGCCGGCCAGCCCGAAAGCCATGACCACGCTGATGAACCGGAAGGGATTCAAGGGGGGGAGAATGCGCGCTGAAAGGAAGGTCAGTCAAACGGAGGTGAGAAGGAGGGGCGTATCTCGAGATTGTCCTTAAAATGGCGGGCCGAGCCCAAAGGAGAGTCCAATTCCCTTCCTTAAGCTCCAAATCCCAAGCTCCAAGTTCCAAAGAAGGGTGGACCTCCAAAATCCGG
>CAYYSX010000121.1:0-16555 GCA_964474315.1 uncultured Verrucomicrobiota bacterium
CGGAGAAAGCGACTGGCCTCGGTCGCTGGAAGCAGGGCGGAAGACACCTCCCCCACCGAGACCACCGGCACGTCCACCGGGTCCCAATCGGATTCGACCTCCAGCGAGACCCGAGTCTGCAGCGCATAGCCGGTGAAAGCCGACGGCCAACTGACGCGCACTCCCTCCGGAAGTACCACGACCTGCAAGACCGGGTACAATCCCAGGCCCGCCGCCGGCGCCAGCAACGCCTCCAGGCGCAGGTCGAAGCAGACATCCGAGCTATTCGCTGCCGCTTGATGCACTTCAACGGCGAGGACGTTGGCCCCTTCCCGGAAATCCGTTCCGGTGAGTTCCGTCTCGAAATAGGTGGATTCATCCCCGCCCGATACCGCACTGGACGCCAGGGTCCGGTAGTTGACCGTTCCCGCGGGCAGGTTGCTGCGGAAAATCTCCCGCCCATTCAGATACACCACGGCACCGTCGTCGCGGATCACGCCGAGTGTGGCGGACAAAATGCGTTCGGGTTCAGCCACGACAAAGGCGTGCCGAAAATAGCTGGTGATATGTTTGCTGGACGAATTAGGACCGAAGCTAATCACCGTCGTTATATTATCGTCGCCATAGCCCAGTGGCGCCGCACCTCGTTTCCAGGTGTCATCTTCATAGAGGGCCGCGCGCCAGGCGGACCCCAGGTTCTGTCCCTGGTCCTGATACCGCCATTCGGCTCCGGCGGGGATGAGGCTGGCGAACTCCAGATCTCCCGGAAGCGCACCGATGAAGTCCACCCCGGTACGGTGGGCGGTGAGATCGAGCGGATTGCTGAATCCTTCGCGGGTGAACAACAACCCTTCGGCCACCGCTTTCACCGTGTACTGGCCTCGGGACAGGCCGGTGAGGACGTAGGTTCCGTCACTCCCCGTGTAAGTCACGCGAGTGTTGGAAACGAAAACCCGGATTCCCTCGAGTGGCATTCCGTCGCGTAAGACCTGACCGGCGATCCGGTACGTGGTCGGGTTGCCCACGCGAACCACCACGTAGTCGCTGGCCCGACCGCCTTTCAGGTCGGACACCACGCACCGCACCACGTACTCGCCGGTGGAGGTCCAACGGTGGGTGACCGTGTCGGTGTTGGCACCAAAAGCCCCATCGCCGAATTCCCACCCATAAGCCAGAGCGTCGCCGTTGGCGTCGGTCGCCGTGGTCGTCAAAGTGACCGGCACATTCAATCCCACCGCCAGGGCCGATGACCGAAGGCGGAGAACGGGCGGGACATTGTCGGAAAAACCGCCCCGGTTCACGACGACTTCGAGGGACGGCGGATCCGAATCGATCCGCCGGAGGGGTGTCACATGGATTCCCGCGGCGAAGTCGGAAAAGGTGCGTCCGACCACCAGCGCCGAATCGGCCTTGCCGTCGGGCGATCCGGGCGTGGTGTCGAGCAATTGGCTCGAACGGGCGCTATCGGACCGCGCGCGGCGCACGCCAAGGCCGTCCGGCATCCAGCGGTTGTCGGTAAAGCGGGCGCGGTACTCGAACCAATAATTAGTCCGGGAATTCTGGGGGATCCTTAGCGCGCGAACTCCGCTGGCGAGGGCGGTGTCGTGGGCGAACACTTGGTAGGTCCCGCTGGCCGTGACGTTCTGGATCTCCGAGGTGCCCCGAAGCCAGTTCAGCAGGCTCTTGTTGCGAACATTGAAATGACGGCGCCCGCCCGAGGAATTGCCCATGGTGTCGAAGGAGTCGCCGTACTCGACATCCTGGCCCTTGTTGCCGATGACGCTTTCACCGGCGGTATCCCAGAAGTTGGCGTGGTTGAGGCCGAAGTTGTGTCCCAATTCATGGCAAAACACGCCGGCGTTTTCATCGAAGGAATCCTGCACCCAGGCGCCGGGTGACCCCACGTAGCCCAATCCGGCCCAATTGTAGCCGGGCACGGACCGATGACAGATCACGTCAAAATCGTAGTCCGACAGGTTGAAACCGGCGGTGCGCGCGGCGGCCCGGGCGTCCTGACGGAGCCGGGACGCGTCGAGGGCGCCGTACTCGGTGGTCGAGCGAGGCAGGCGGAGCGTGGGCGTGAGGCTTGATCCTTGACCCAGTGCCTGGAATCCCGCCCGGCCGTAGGAGTTCTCCTGGAAAAACTGGTCGATGGCGCGAACGAGGTTCGTGCCCCGCGAACCGGAGAAGGGATCACCCGGTCGATCCGGGAAATCCACCCGGACCAGAATCAGACGCTTGATCCCCTCGGTGAACGCGGAGGCCGGCCGAACGGATCCGTTGGCCTGAAGTTCGGTGGAACCCGAGTTGGACTCGAGTTCGATCCAGCGTTGGTTGAGTTGCTCGGCATGCGCGGACGAACACACGACCAGCGGGGAATCGTCACCGGTATCCACGGCCATCGCTGTGCCCAAGCCCGCTGCCGGCCAGCCAGCCACGGCGCAGACCGGATCGCCAGCCAACGCTTCCACGGCCTCGGCCGCTTCCAGCAGGCGAACCGGATTTTCGTCCACCGCCAGGTGGTCGTCCACGGCGAGCCCGTGGAGCGGAACCTCCGGCCGGGTGGGTTCCTCGAGGCGGCGCCCAAAGACGTGGGCGGTGAACAACCGGTCGCCCACGGTGGCCGTGCGCCACGACGGGAGCACCTGGTCTTCCCGACCGGGAAAGGGTAAGGCGGCCAACACGGCCAATTCGCCCCGACCATCGATCCGTTCTTCCAGCCAGGCGGTCACCGATTCCGGAAGTTGCTGGCGCACGGCAACCGGGACGGCGAGTTCCAAGGCGCGCCTCGGATCGGCTTGAATCAGGTCCTTCAATTCCTGCCGCCGTGCCCGGGCCAAGGCGACGCCTTCGGTTTCCAGCGCCGGTTGATCGGCCGGACCGGCGGCCAGATAGCGTTCGGTCCAGGCGTGAAAGCGGGCGAACTGGGGTTCTGGAACCGGTCGATTCCAAAGCACATCGGCCGGAGGCAGCAGGCGCGGTCCAAGCGGGCTGGGATCGACCGTTGACGCCGCGGCCGTCGAGCGGGGCGTTGGATTCCGTGCCAACTCGCCGGGCGGGATGGGTGATTCGGAGGGAGCCTCGGTTGGTCGTCCCCCCACGGCTGGCTGGGTCGGACGTCCCAGAAGCAAGGCCGCCACGATGGCGACTCCGAGCGCGGACAGCAGCAGGCGGAAAGACAGTTTCATTTGGTAGCCGGCGGTGAGGCAGCGGAAAAAGGTTGCAAGGGTCAGGCCATTGGCAACGCAAGGATCGGAATTTTAGAGAGGGAGAGGGGGGACAGAGAGCTCCAAGCTCCAAGCTCCAAAGAAATCCCAAAGACCCGAGTCTCTAGGTCCACGGCGGAGCTGACCTGAACGAGGGGGGGCCAGTCGCAATTTTGGAGCTTGGCGTTTGGAACTTCTTTGGAGCTTGAAGCTTGGGTTTTGGAGCTTTCGTCCCCCCTACCCCATCGCCATTGCGGTAAGGACCAATCCCGGACGCACCCTCCATCTTCACTTTCTCCACATTTTGAATTCACAAAGCGCCAGTTTTGGGTTCTATCAACGGTTTTTCGCCGCCCTTTCCTAGGTCCGATGAAACATCTGTTAAGTCTCGAAGCACTGTCGGTCGCGGAGTTCGAAGCCATTCTGGGCCGGGTTTCCGGCTTCAAGCTGCAGCGTGGCCACCATGCGCGTCCGCTCACCGGCCAAACCTGGGCCCTGATCTTCAGCAAATCGTCCACCCGGACCCGGGTCAGCTTCGAGGTCGGTCTTCGGGAACTGGGAGCCGAGGTGTTTTTCCTGAACGCCCATGACATTCAGCTAGGCCGCGGTGAACCCATCCAGGACACCGCCCGGGTGTTGGGACGCATGGTGCATGGGGTGGTGATCCGGACGTTTGCCCAAAAGGACGTCGAACTCTTCGCCGAGTTCAGTGCCATTCCCACGGTGAACGCGCTGACCGATGAAGAGCATCCGTGCCAGATCCTTACGGACATCTACACCTTTCAGGAACGACGCGGGGAATCGATCCGGGGAAAAATCGTGACCTACGTCGGAGACGCGGCCTGCAATGTGCCGGCCAGTTGGATTTTTGCCGCGGCCAAACTGGGATTCGAGCTGCGGTTGGCGGCCCCCAAGGATTATCAGCCTTCCGAAACGTTGTTCGCCCGGGCCGGTGGTTCGCTGGGCCCTGGGTTGCCGGGACTCCCGGTAGCCTCGACCTGCTGGTATTTCCCGAGCGGCGCCAAAGTCATTGTGACCCCCGATCTGAACTGGGCCGCCACGGGAGCTGACCTTCTGTACACCGACGTCTGGGTATCCATGGGCAAGGAAGCGGAATCCGCCCAGCGCCTTCGCCAGCTCGACGGGTACCAGATCAACGACGAACTGGTGAAGCGGGCCAAGTCAGAGGCCTTGGTGATGCATTGTTTGCCAGCCTACCGGGGCAAGGAGATCGATCACGAAACGCTGGAAGCCCACGCCGAAACCATCTTCACCGAGGCCGAGAACCGCCTGCATGTGCAGAAAGCGATTGTGGACTGGATGGTAAAGAGCGGGGAAGAGGCAGGACCACGGGTTGAAGACCGGGCATGAATGACCGAGGCCGCATCTTGAATTGGACCTTTCGACAGAAGACGGAGGACGGAGGACAGGAGCGTGGGCGTCTCGCCCGACGGCGGGAAGCTCCAAAAGCCAAGGTCCAAGTGCCTCAGTTCCTCGGTGGTGGCGCCGCTCGACGGGCAGGGAAGCGACCGAAGCTTTTTCTCCCGACGCCTCGTTTCAGGGCGGTTCGGGCAGGAACCGGAAGCTTGGAACTTGGAACTTGGGTTTTTGGAGCTTCTTTTGAGCTTTGAACTTGGAGCTTTCGCCCCCGACTCCCGCCTCGACGGCATCGCCCCCATCCCTAAACTTCCCATCGTCATGTCAGTCCCGCCCAAAAAGGTCAATCTCCGGCGTCCCGATGTCATGCAGGTCGTGTCGGCCCAAGTGGTGGCTCATTACCGCAGCGAACTGGTGGAACGCCTCCGCGCCCAGGGAGGGCTGATCTCCTACGGGGGATTGACCATCAAACTCGCGAAGGAGTTTGGCTTTTGCTACGGAGTCGAGCGCGCCATCGACCTGGCGTACGCGGCCCGGAATGTCTTTCCCGCGCCCACCCGTATCTTCCTGCTCGGAGAAATCATCCATAATCCCGAGGTGAACGATCAGATCCGGAACCTGGGCATTGTCTCGATTCCTCCCAAACCCACCGACGAAGAGTTGGCGGCGCTGAATCTGACCGCCGCCGACTTGGTGATCATTCCGGCCTTCGGCACCGAGGTGGGAACGCGGCGCCGCCTGGAAGCCATTGGCTGCCAGACCGTGGACACGACCTGCGGCGATGTGATGAGCGTTTGGAAACGGGTCCGGCAATACAGCATGGACGGCGTCACAAGCATCATCCATGGCAAGGCCAAGCATGAGGAAACCAAGGCGACGACCTCGCAGGCCGGGGCCTATGGTACCGGACATTATGTGGTGGTGTTCGACCTCGCGGAGACGGACTACGTTTGCGACTACATCGTCCAAGGGGGCAGCAAGGAGGAGTTTCTTGCCAAGTTCCGGGGCGCCTATTCGCCCGGATTCGATCCCGACCAACATCTCACCGCGGTCGGGGTGGCCAACCAGACGACCATGTTGCGCGGGGAAACCGAGGAAGTGCAGCGGCGGATCCGCGCGGCGATGGAAAGACGCCACGGAACCGATCAATTGGCCCATCACTTCCGGGTGTTCGACACCATTTGTGGCGCCACGCAAGACCGGCAGGATGCCCTGCAGAAGATGCTCAAGGAGCCGATGGATCTGCTGATCGTGGTTGGGGGCTACAATTCCTCCAACACCTCGCACCTGGCGGAGATGGGCGAAAAAGTGTTGCCCACCTACTTCATCAAGAATGCGGCCAAGATGGAGTCGGCCCACCGCATCCAGCATTGGAATCAACATATCGCCCAAGAAGTGGAGACGCAGGACTGGTATCCCACCGACCGGCCGGTGACCGTGGGAATCACTGCCGGGGCCAGTTGTCCGAACAACCTGATCGAGGACACGATCCGCCGCTTGTTCGAGCTACGGGGAGTCTCGGTCGGCGAGGTGCTCGGCGGAATCTCCGGTCCTCCTAAGAAGAGTGAGGATGGAATACCGACCAATTGATAAGCTATAGGGCTCAGCGGTGAACTAAGATAACCGGTCAGGGATCTGGCTACCGCCGGTCCTGATCTGGATCCGCCCGACAGGGCAAGGGGGCGACGGGAAACGATGGAGAGGCGGCCAGGAAGGCTCGGGCGGTCGGAGCGGTGACAGTGAAGCATCCTGAAGCGTGCGGTCCTTATCGGGAGCGCGGACGGCTCGTCCGCTCGACCACCGGGGGGCAAAAGTTCAAAGCTCAAAAGAAGCTCCACGGTCCCAAAAGTCCATACGCCAAAGAAACCCCAAATTCCCAGGTTGGTGGCGCGGCTCGACTGGGAGCAAGGGGGGAGAGGACCTCGGCACGGCGCTGCAAACGGCCGCCCTGCGGGTGGGGCCGCCGCGCGGCAGCGCCTAATAGAAAACTGAGACACCGTCGGATTGCGTTTTCGAATTGTAACCTGACCGTCACCTTGCGGTCATGTGGGCATGTTCCGAATGCTCTTCGGAGCGGCCGGGCTCGGCCTGACCGCCCTCACTCTTGCGGCCGAACTTCCCACCCGCTCGGCGGATCTGTTCCGCTTGGATCAAGTCTGGTCCGCACACCTCACCTTCACCGCCGACCAATGGACGGCCCTGCAACCGGATGAACCGGCCTCGGGCTTTCCTTTCGGTCCAGGTCCCGGCGGGCCGGGGGGACGAGGCGGCTTCGGGCTGGGCAACCTGTTTGCCGGACCGTTGCTGACGCGGTTGGACCGCGATGCCGACGGCGCCGTGACGCAGACGGAGTTTGTCGAGGGATTCACCGTGTGGTTTCAGAGCTGGGATGGGGGCCAACAGGGATTTCTCACTACCAACGAAATTCGGAACGGTCTCAACAAGGACCTCACCCCCCAGTTCGGACCACCGCCCGGCGGAGGGCGGGGTCCGGGAGGGCCGCCGGGCATGAGTCTTCAGGGACGACCCGGGGGACGGAACGGCCTGAGTGCGTTGCGGGGAATCGAGTTCGATTATGCCCGGGCCGACCTGCAGTTCGAAGGCGTCCGGCTGCCGAATGTGGCGGTTCGCTACAAGGGCAACGGCACGTTCATGGACGCCCGTGGGTCGGACAAGAAGTCGTTCAAGGTGGATCTGAATGAGTTTGTGAAAGGACAGAAAGTGGGCGGCACCGCCAAGCTGAACTTTCATAACAATGTCACCGATGGCGGTTTCATGAACGAACCGCTGGGCTATTGGCTGTATCGGGAAGCGGGTGTTCCCGCCCCGCGGACCAGCTATTCCCGGTTGTCGATCGACGCCGCGGGAGCGCATACCAATCGCTACCTGGGCCTGTATTCGCTGGTGGAGAACCTCGACAACAACTGGGCCGAGGACCGGTTCGGGACCAAGAAGGGGCTCATCCTCAAGCCGGTCACGCGGGAACTGTTCAAGTTCCAGGGGCAGGACTGGAGCCAGTATCAGCAGGCTTACGATCCCAAGACCGATCCCACGGCGACGCAGCTTCAGCGGGTGTATGACTTTGCCCGGTTGGTCACCGAGGCCAAGGATGAGGAATTTGCCCGACGGTTGCCGGAGTTCCTGGAGATCGATGAATTCAGTCGATTCATGGCAGTGACGGTCTGGCTGAGTTCGACGGATTCCATCCTGATGATGGGCCAGAACTTCGTGGTGTATCTTCACCCGCAGTCCAACCGGTTCTCATTCGTGCCGTGGGACCTCGACCGGGCGTTCGGCAATTTCTTCACCCCGTCCCCGACGGAGATGAGCATCCACGCCGCCTGGGCCGCGGACAACCGGTTCCTCCAGCGGGTCATGAAAGTGGACGCCGTGAAGCAGGCTTACCTGGCCCGGATGGCCGAGTTCCAGAACTCCATCTTCCAACCGGAACGCCTTCTGGCCCAAGTGGACCAACTGGCGGCGGTGTTGCGCCCCGCGGTGAAGGAGGAGGGTGAGGAAGCGCTCGAACGATTCGATCAGGTGGTAGCGGGCCAGACTCCCCGGCAGCGTGGCTTTGGATTTCAGACCGGCCAGACGCTTCGGGCGTTTGTGAAAGCCCGGCATCAGTCCGTCGCCGATCAACTGGCCGGTAAATCGGAGGGAGTTGAATTGGGGGGGGGCTTTGGCCGGCGCGGCGGGCCTGGTCCTCGCGGAGGGGGCGGACCGGGAGGTCCCGGAGGCTTTGGTGGACCGGGTGGTGGGCCTCCCGGCCCCGGTGATCTCTGGACCGCCGTCGTGGTGAAGGAGGCGGACCAGGATGCCGATGGAAAGGTCACCGCCAGCGAGTTCATCCAACTGGCGGAAGCGTGGTTCAAGAAATGGGACGCGGATCAGACCGGCCACTTGAAGCAAGCCGACCTCTCCGCCGGTCTGAACGGACTTCTGCCCACGCCGGGCGCGGTTCCTCTGCCCCGGGAGTAGGAGATGTTCCCCGTGGATCACACCCATTCAGGGCAGCACCACCCGGAATAAGCGTTGGGCTGACGCGGGCAGGACATTGAACGTCACCGCCCCGTCCGGCCCGGCGACCTGGGTTTCGATCGCTTGCCACGATTGGCCTAGATTTTCCACCTGCTGGAGCGTGTAAGACCGGCCCGCTTGCCCGGTAAGCGCGAGTCGAAGCGTATCGCCCGCTAACTCAGGGGTCAGATGCAAGGACACCGCTTCGGCGGCACCCGGTGAACCCAGTACCCACTGGCTCGTCCGCCAACTGGCGGGGTCAGCCGGATCCAACTCGCCGCCGTCTTCCTCGCGTAACACCAAGGAAGGGCCGTCTCCATCGGTGTCCGGTTGCCAGGTGTCCCAATAGCGAAAATCAAACACGGGCTCACGTAGCGGTCCGAACAACGCCAGACGTCCGGACGAGTTGCTCAACCGGCTTTGATAAATGCCCGCCACCGGACCGGCGTCGGGATACCGCGAGGCAAAGGCGGCCGGATGGCTCACTAATAAGAGGCGTCCATCGGGAGGGATCGACCGGACGACATTCGTGGCGGCGAAAGTGAAATCGGCGGTGCCTTCCAATTGGAATCCGGTCAGATCCACCTCCTCGGTCCCGAAGTTGTGCAACTCGAGAAACTCAAAATCCTCGGCGGTGAAGACGGTGGCCGATCCGTCCCCGGTCGGGTGATACATGATTTCTGTCAGACGGATGGGGAACGGCTTGACCACGTACGTTTCCGCCACGGGACCCGACCAGATGCTTTTCAAGGGCGGATTGTCGGGGCCGGTGAGGGCGGTGTGGGAAGGATTACACGCACGCGCGACGACGCGGCTGTTCGCCGTGATCGGGATTGGACCCTCGTATTGGCGTGCCCCGGGAGCGAGGTCGTTGCCGGTGGCCGTGCCGG
This sequence comes from uncultured Verrucomicrobiota bacterium, assembly GCA_964474315.1. Taxonomy (GTDB): domain Bacteria; phylum Verrucomicrobiota; class Verrucomicrobiia; order Limisphaerales; family UBA9464; genus UBA9464. The sequence goes on from CAYYSX010000121.1 coordinate 9,473, forward strand.
TCCGCCGGGGGTCGGTTCCGTCGAGCGTATAATAGACCGTGGTGTTGGGGGGCACGGTCATCTCGAGCGTGAATTCGGCAGGGACCTGCGGGCCGGATGAGAGGAAGGTAGGAGGCTGGACAAACTGCCGATCCATGAAGTCCAGACGATTCGTCAACCATCTCTTCAGGCCGGTCACCTCGGCCGCATAGCTGCCGCCCCGCGGCTCGACTCCCCACCGGGCTTGTTCCCGCGGTTGGGCCTGGATGACCTGCGAAGTGAGGTCATCGACCCACCGCCACAGGTTGGTGGCGCTGAATTCGTTTCGCCGGAGCTCCTGGTAACGATCAATGTACTCCTGGAAGAAATCGGGATCACGGAACAGGCGATCCCACCACGGGTAGTTGAAAAAGTCCGTTCCCCGATCGCCGCTCTGCGACCGCCACACGCGCGGATTGAGATCCCGGCCATCGGTGGACCAGAGAGCGCGGTCAAAATCCCAGAGCGGGCCGAAGTGCAGCTTCCCCTCGCGTTGCTTATAGAAGTAGGCGCTCAGTCGGAGGGCATCGACATTGAACGTCAGCACGTTGAGCAGGTGGTGATCGATCCAGGAGCCGACCTCGATGAACGCCCGGTATCCGGTGACCGGGTTGCGAAAGTTCGATCCGTAAAGCGCGTTGCCGAAGGAATCCATGTATTGCTGCAGGTAGTTCCGCTGGGCCACCCGGTCCGGCTGTCGGATTTCTTCTTCTTTGGGGCTGACATATTGGATCCATTGGTTCGCGGCAAAGAACCCGTTGTCGCCCGGGTCGGGCCGGTCGATCTTCATCAAGTATCCGCCGGTAACTTGGGGCGGCGTGTTTTGTCCGGAGCGCAACTTCGGTGCGTTCACGCGTTCGGAATCCAGTTTGATCTTCTCTTCCAAAACATAGATGCCGTGATAGTTGGCGGCGGGAACCGGTCCCAGGCCTTGCTGGGCGAAATAGACCTCCACGAAGCGGGTGCGGGGTGAATAGCGGCCGATGTCGCGGCTCAGTTGGTGCGCCAGCGGGTTGTGAATAAGGATCGGTTCGAAATTGTTGGGAGCATACAGGACCCAATCCGGCTCGGGCGGCATTCCCAAGGGACCGAGGGCGCGTCCGAATCCCAGTTCGTCTTGGAATTCCAGCTTCAGGCTCACTTTGGGATAGCCCTCAGTGCTCGAACCGCGCGCGGCGATACTGGCGCGCGAAGTGAGCGTTGGCTCGCTGGTCAACGACGTGAAACCGTTGGTTCCGGGTTCGAAGAACTGAACGTGAGCAAAGGAATCGGTGTTCGCGGAGGGCCGGCCTTGCCCAAAATGATGGATCAGCAACACCGGCAAATCCGAAGTGAACGTCGCGACCGTGGCGCTGAGCGGGATGAACGTCTCACTGCGCACCGGCCCCGCCAGCAGTCCGTTGACAAAGGATTGAGCGCGGACCTGGACGGCGGTGGTGAACTGAAGCGGCGCGGTGTAGGGCAGCGAAGCGACATGGGGAAGCGTGCCGTCGGTGGTGTAGCGGATCGTGGCGTTGGCGTTGGTCGTGGCTAGGCCGAGCGTGAGCGTACCTTGGTAGGTCCGGCTCGACACACTGAACTCCACCGGCGGGGCAAATCCGGGACCGAAGGCCGCATTCGGTCCTCCCGGAGTGGGGTGGACGAAGTAACCTGCCAGATTGGGAGCGCCCGGAGGCCGGCCATAGGACACATCATCCGCTTGGGCTGGATAGTTGGTGATGGCGGAAACCACGGTTCCGGAGGAATCCATCAACGCCACGTGGTTACCGGCGTCGCGGGAAAGTCGGAAATTGGTGTGCAGCCGGGCCGGATCGTTGGTGCGATTCTTTCCTGAAGCGAACACCACCAGAAAGTCGTTGGCGTCCAGGCTGACCGCCGGCAGTTGCCATCGCGTCGGACGGGCCAGGTCGTCCGTAAGATACCAGCCGGTCAGGCTGATGGGTTGAGGGCCGGAGTTGAACAACTCGATCCAATCCTCGGCGTTGCCGTCCTCGTCCCGAAGGGTCCGGTCGTTGGCGGCCATGAACTCGTTGAGAATGACTCCCGGGGCCGGAGCATCCGGATCGATGGTGAACGTCCAGGATCCCCCTTCGAACGGATGCGGCGGCTGGGCGAAATCAATGATACTGTGACCGTCCCGAAACCTCGCCGTAACCGGACCGGCCGGCAGCGCCGGAAACGTGAAGAGAAACTGTCCGGGGCTGACCTCGGCGACCGAGCTGGCCGGTGTCTCGTTGACCAACAGATCCTCCGCCTCCACTCCCTGAACCCGCCGGCTAAAGGTCACCTCCAAGGAGGTCAGGTTGCGGACGATGGCCCCAGGCGTGGGCAGAAGGCGTTCGACCGTCGGCAGGCTGGTGTCGATGAACCCTTCGAGCGTGGCATCCAGCACGAAGTCACTGCTGTCGTTCAGGGACGAATTGAAGGCATGGATGGCCAGGACGTTCCGGCCGGTTCGCAGCAGCGTCGCGGCATGGCCCACAGGGAAAGTCTCGACCGAAAGCGGTTCAGAAAGGGCGCCCCGGGAGCTGGCGCTGGCTCGAAGTTCGCCGGAAGGAACATTGAACCGGGCCACCTCCACCCCGTTGATCCAAGCCACGAAGCCGTCGTCGGAGAGGACCTTCAAGGTGAGGAACTCCAAGGTCTCGGGATTGGCGATTTCAAAATCCCGCCGCAAGTACACGCTGCTGTACCGGCCCCGCATGTCCCTCAGGTCGGTGCCGCTCAAGGGCTCGCCATAAAACAGCGGCTGCGGACCGCTCAGCCAACTTGAGTCGTCGAATTCGAGCTGACGCCAGGCGGGCAGGTTGGCCGGAGTGGGGTCGCTTTGGCCCTTGAAGTAGTTCCAGGTAGCACCGGGAGGGATCAAGGAAACGACGTCCCCACGCAGGCTGACGCCGCCGGCCAGCAACGCGCCGGCGACAGCGAACGATTGGAACCAACGAGATAAGATGGCAGTCATCAAGATGATAACCGGTGCCTGAGAAAGGGAACCGGGTCAACGTCCACAGCAACTCCAGTGCCGTATCTTCTCCCTTTGAATTTTCCAACAAACGCTCAGACCGACACGTGGCGAGACACGAGTTGTGGCTTTCCGTTGCGCCGCTCTTCGTAGCGGGCGCGCAGACGGATCAAGGGCTTTTCCACCAGAAAAAAAGTGGTCGCGGCCACGGCTGCCAACAGCAGCACGTTCAGGGGGAAAAACTGGAAGGGCAGCTTGCCATTGGTCACGAAGATCTGCTGCCAGAGGTAGATCTGATACGCCTGCTGTCCCAGCCAGACCATCAACGGCAACGCCAGGAACCGGGCGGTCAGGCTGTTCGGGCTCACCACCAACTGGTTCATCATCAGGGCCAAGCACAGATATTCTGCCATCCGCCACATCCCATATGGGCCCAAGAATAGATCATATCGCATCGCCACCACCGCTGCGAAAGCCAGGAGAAACAGTCCTGGGTGTGCCAACCACGGGTGGCGTAACCGGTCACGAAGGCCGCTTTGTTCATGGGCCAGCGCCAGGGCCGCCCCCACCAGCAACGGCAAGACCCGGAGATCCGTCCGAAAGATCCCCTGGGCCGGAGGAAACCAGCGGAAGCAGATCTGCGCCCAGACCGGTTGCAACACCACCAGGACGACCACCACCGGAAGACGGAATCGCGCCGGGGTAAAGATCAGCAGGGCGGGCCAGACCAGGTAGAACTGCTCCTGAACTCCCAGACTCCAAAGGTGCCCCGTATAGTAGTCCCCCTGAACCAGATTGCGGGTAAACGTCAACGACGCCAGAAGCTCCTTACCGGAAAACTTCATCCACCCCATGGCGTGCAGTCCGAAACAGACCAGGACGAACAACACGATGGGTGGGAGCAACCGCCACCAACGTCGTCGATAGAAATCACCCAGGGAAATGCGTCCTTTCTTCTGTTCGGTCCGCAGGAGAAGTCGCGTGACGACAAACCCGCTGAGCAAAAGGAAAATGGTCACCCCCAGGCCGCCCAACCTCCAATTCCGCGCGATGAAGCGGGGAACCTCCTCGTTGGGCACCAGGTGGGACAGGACCACCAGCGAAATGGCGCAAATGCGCAGGCCATCGAGAGCAACGACCCGGGACCCCGGGTTGGAGGAGTTGGAGGAAACGGTCATGCCCACACCTAATCCTCCAGACATTCAGGCCAGCCCCCCTCGTTGCCAAGGACAAGAACCGCCAAGGGCCGGGACAGACCAGCTCACCCTGGTCAGGAGCGCGGACGGCTCGTCCGCCCGAACCTGAGATCTAACAAATGACCTGAACTGACCTGGTACTTTGTTACCCATCCCAGTGCCCTGCCCTTAAATAATGGAATGTTCACAGAAGGAAACAAAGGAAACGAAGAAAGGAACAACTTCTGGGAGAGTTCCTCGTGATCTCCTTCGTTGACTTCGTTACCTTCTGTTCAAATAAATGGCTTGGCCATTATTTTCCTGGCTGGAGTCGCCGAGGGCACGAGGCGGCTACGGAGCCGCGGACGGCCGGACGCGCTAACTCTGAGGCTCGGGTGGAGTCGCCGGGGGTCGGAGCGCGGGTCTGTGACCCGCAGCAACGTGGCTTCCGGGAAGGCGTTGGAATGACCCCCGATCAACGCTCGGTCCTTTGGGGTTCGTTTGGACGTATCTTGAGCGGTAGAACTTCCGGCCGACCGAATTTTCTCCTGGCCCTGACGGGCCACAGACCCCAGCCCAAGGCTGAGCCCAGCGATGCCCTTGGGCCACGGCCCTCCACCGACGGTTGCTGAAGGGGCGCCAGAACCTCTCGCGCCCCCCCAGGGCGCAGAACCTCTCCACCGGTCCCGACCCCGGGGCTGGAATCTCCAGGCCTTTCAGGCCAGCACAGACTCGAGCCCTTTGGAGAATCTCCGAACGCCCTTCTTCGGTCCGCCCGGCTATATCGCCGACTGCAGAGTTCGCGCCTTGTCGCAGGGGGATCGGAGGGTAGGGTCGGGTCATGAGCTATGTGAAGGTTGAAGTGGAATGGACAAGTCGCCGTCTCGCTGTATCCGGCGTGATGCCCCGGAGCCGATCGGCGTCGTTCGCCTCAAGGAAAATCTCATGAAAGTCGCCATTCTCCCCGAACCGACCCGCCACGGTGAGGTTGAGTACCGGGCCATCGCGGCCGGACGCCAGGCCATCGCCAAAACCGCCGGGGCCGCTTTGGACGCCCTGGCCGCGCAGTTACCGGCGGACGAGTCCGGCACCTTGGTCATTGTCCAAAACCACCGTCCCGACCCGTTTTTCACCGCCCAGCAGCAGCTACGATTGAGTGAATTGATGGGACGCTGGCGGACGGCGCTCGACTCAGGCCAATCGCTCCCCCCGGCGGAACAAGCCGAACTGGACGCCTTGGTGGACGCCGAACTCCAGGCCTCCGGCCAGCGCGCGGCAGCCCTTCTCGCCGACTTCCGGAAATGAATCGGCCCGCCCAGTTGGACGCCCACCGCCAATGGAAGCGGCTGAAGATCTTCCCGACATTCTAAAATCCGGCCTGGGGAGTGCGCCTCGTGCCCTCGTGCGATATGGAGTGCGGCGGTTTCCGCCACTTTGGGTGGAACCCGACGAAAACGCCTGAAGATCCCTCCGCTTCTAAGGCCGGTCTACGCTCCAAACCAAAGCGGCGCGAAGCACCGCACTCCAAAGTGCGCCTCATCCCCTCGGCGACTTTCCGTACCCGCGGACGGCCGGACGCGCTGACTAAGCGACGCGGGTGGAGTCGCCGGGGTCGGAGCGCGAGTCTGTGACTTGCAGCAACGTGGCCATTCGGAAGGCGATGGACTGACCCCGGACCGATGCTCCTGGGGGTTCCGAGTAAGCTGGGACGAGCGGGCGTGACGAGAAGAAGTGCGCCTCGTCCCCTCGGCGACTCCGGAGCCGAAGCCTGATCCAAGCCCCATGCGGAAGGGCACGCTCGAACTCCACTTTCGATATTCGAACCGTCCTCATCGCTCGGGCAGCCTACCATATCCGCAGAGCACCCAGTTTTTCGAAGGGCACATCCGGCGTGAGCGCCGGGATGGACAACTCGATGGCTTGCGCAGCAAGAAGCCGGTCAAACGGATCCGCATGAACGTTCGGCAACTCGCCGCTGCGAAAGATCGCGGGCTCGGTCATCGGTAGCGGCTGCAGACCGAAAAAGGCACGTCGCGTGGGTATCCAAGTTCGCGGCGTATCGGGCAGCGCAAGTTTCCCCGCCGAGTGCTTGAGGACCATCTCCCAGACGCTTACCTCGCTGAGCAGAAGGATATTTCCAGGGTCGCTGATGAGATCGGCAGCCGTGGGCGGACAACCGCTTCGGTTCAAAGGCGAGCCAGAGGAAAGTGCAGGTGTCCAGCAGCACCGTCACAAGCCCCAGACTTTCAATTCCTCCCCGCTCAATGGCGCCAGAGCGCTCTCGGGGATGTGCCAGGGCGCGTCCATCGTTTCGCCGACTTTGGGGCGGCTCGCGGCCTGACCTGATTGCTCCTTCTTTACCCGGACCACGCGGGCCAATCGCTCCACTTCCGTCAGTTCGGCCGCCGTGAGCGACGGAAGGGCAGCTTCGACTTCGGCTAGCGTACTCATGCCTCAACGATGCGTTTGGAGCGGGAGCCTCGCAAGCGCTGAATGGCCGGAAGAAATAGAGGACCAGGTCCTAGCCGGCCCCTCTATGCCTTGGCCAGGACATGGAAAGAACAACCATCTGGGCGGGGCCTATCGCACGACAGGTGACGGGTGAAACGCGGCCCTCACCCCGGCCCTCTCCCACTTCGTTATCACTGCGTGGGAGAGGGGGACGCAGGTGGTCCCTTCGTGATATTCAAGCCCGTGCTGAAAGGTTCAGCCCAACGACCCCGACGCAGAACCGCGACGCGACGCCTTGAGAATTGCACCAGACTGACCCGCCACACCCTCTCCCGCATCCGGCAGAGCGAAGCGGCGCCGGATGCGGGAGAGGGCCGGGGTGAGGGCTCTTCCCTTCACTATTCCTATCGATGGACGATAGTTGCCCGGCGGCGGGAAGCGCCGCCCTGCGCCGCATTTCCATTAATGACCCATCCA
>CAYYSX010000122.1:0-16243 GCA_964474315.1 uncultured Verrucomicrobiota bacterium
TGCAGGTAGAGCCTCTCCTCCACGCCCAGAACTTCACCCACGCCCCCTTTGGAGTTCAGTCAAAAAGGGCGCTAAACACATACAAAACCGTGGGTTATTGTCGTTGGCCCTGGCGGGCTGGGAAATGGTTACTGGCGGTGAATGCTCCGGCTCCGGCGGCGTCTCCGGAAGGACTGAGAGCACTTGAAGAAGATCATCGGCTGGAGTGGCGCAGGGCTGCTGGGTTTGCTGGCTGGGCTGCTGTGGATCAACCGCACCGGTGCGCCACTCCCGACCTGGAGCTTCGCCAATGGCGCTTCGTTGCGGCTGGTTGGCGTCACTTACGGCACCAACCATGTCTCGCCCCTCGCGTGGCCGTGGGAACCGTGGGCCAATCATCTGCCCCAAAGCCTGGCTCGGCTCCTGCCCGCCTCTGGCTGGATGGTGCGCCTTCCGTCGCGCACGCCGTCGCTCGTCGTGTGGCTGCGATGGGAGGGCGATGTGTCCGCCCTGCCGGAACACTGGACCCTCGACGACGATGCCCATGCGGTGGCGCTGGCCGATTGGGCCACCCGATGGCCCGGCCCTGGCCAGGACGGACTGCTCTCGCTCCAGTTCACCGTGTGGCCCCGGCGGCCTGAGGTTCTGAATCCACGGCTGTGGAATCCCGGCCGTTGGACGCCCGGGAACCCCGGTGATCACCCGGATCAACGGCTCGCTGAGTTGGTCGTGAAGAATCCGCGGCCGGTGCGGCGGGACGTTTCCACGGCAACGGCGGTCGGGATGGCGGAAGGAGCAGACCAAGCCTCACCTCGGCCCCGACGGGCGCCCCAGACGATGCGTGACGGCGATCTGGAATTCACGCTAACGCAGTTTCAATACGGCCTTCGAGGGCGCGTCGGTGGGGTCGATACGGAAACCAACGGCGCGTTTGCGCTGGGTGAGCTCCGTTTCGCGGTCACCCAGCAGGGCGCCCACGCACCGGGCTGGTTCCCGATCCTGGTTCACGCCGAGGATGCCACGGGCAACCGACTGCGGCTATCGCTGGACGCCACCTGGTTCAATGCGCCTCGCTTTCATCCGGCACCGTGGCCCGACGAAGCGTGGCGGCTGCGCGTGGAGTTTACACGCAACACCCACTTCACCGACGACGAACTCGTCGCCCTACCCGTTATGCCGCTGGCTGAGAGTCTCGCGCCCGGTTTCACCTGGCGGACGAACTTCAACGGCGTGACGCTGGAGCGCGTGAGTCTCACGGATCGTTCGCCCAAACCGGTCCAGGGACTTCCACCGCCTCCCAAGGAATGGGTGCTAAGAGTCGATGCCACCGGACTCCCGGAGGGAACCTATGTGACGCTTCACCGCCTGATCGTGGACGGTGGCCATGACGGCTGGCGCGAACCTCGTGGTGGCGGCCTGACCGAACGTCGGCTCGCGTTCCGGTTTCGCCCTGGCCGGAATGCGAAAACGGTAAGGCCCGTACTGGCGGTCCACCGCAGCCGCTTCGTTACCTTCGTGGCGGAGCCGGAGGAGGGCGCATCTCCTTTTTTGGCAAAGTGATAGAGTCGGGGACAGAGGACAGAGGACGGAGAACGGAGGACCGAAGCGGAAGGTCGGTAGCGTCGGCTATCCTCAGCCGACCCCCTGACCGTCCAGAGCATCCGGCGTCTTCTTCTCCACGCCCGTTCGTTCCCGTGGCCCCAGGCGACTCCACCCGCCCGGTCGGCTGAGGATAGCCGACGCTACACGGTCCCTCCAGACCGTCCCTCGCCACTTCCCAAAATGAAGATACGTCCCGAACACGCTTCCCATCGCGCCCTACCTTGTCGTGCCGCGCCCGTTTCGGGCCGACCACCCTATTTCCGCCCGGGCAATTGGGCCGGTGGTCCCCGATGATTTCGGACCGGAGCTGGGATGGCTCGCAGCGGACTGCCCGCATATCGGATGGCATGCACCGCCGCCGCCGCGCCAGGATCGATCCCGACCAGCAGATCCGCCGCCGCCTGTCGCACACGGGAATCGGGGTGGCTCAAGAACTCCGTGAGGAGCGGGGCGACCCGCGTGGCCTGGGAATTGAAGACTCTGACCACGATACCGGCCATCATCCGCTCATGAGGCTCGGTCAGTGCTTCGGCCAGGCGGTCGCAGGCCTGATTGGTTCGCCCTTGAGACAGCAGGGTTCCGATGTCGGCGATCAGGCGGATTCCGGGATCGGTCTCGCGTTCCAAGACCGCCCAAGTCCCGGTGGGCGCGTTCAACAACAACACCGCCTGACAGGCCGCTGGATTGGGAGGCGGATTCGTGAGGTGAAACAGCACGGCCGGCACGGCATTGGAGGCCAGAGGACCGAAACGCTGGAGGGCGAGGCAGACCTGGGTGGCGTTTGGCGAATGTTGCGAACTGAGTTCGAGGGCATGAATCAGGGCCGGGATCGCCGGCACCGCCGTCGCTCCCAGCGCGGCCACCACTCGGGCCGCCGCGCCGCGGAGTTCGTCCGGGGACGGCCGATAAAGACTGCGAAGATCCAACCGGACGGCCAGCCAGGTGCGGCGCTCGCGAATCCAACGGCCGGCCGAGCTTTCCTGTCGGACCAACGCCTCGCACAACACGGGTAGGGCCTGGGTTCCCCACTGCTTCCAGTCCTGTTGAACTGGCTGGTCCGAGGGGCGAAAGACTTCGGCCTGCAAGAGTTGCCTCGGACTCGGAATCGGGGGCGGCCTCAGCGAACTCCACCCCCAGGAAACGGCCGCGGCCAAACCCAACCCAACGCCGATCCACGCCGGAATCCGCCAGTACCACCCCGGTTTCGGTCGGATTCGTCCCATGATACCCAGCCGCCTAAATCGGCTTGTGATGCATGCGCTCGTGCGCCGCGGCAATCAGGCCGCGAAACAACGGGTGCGGCGCGTTGGGCTTGCTCAAGAACTCCGGATGGAACTGCGAGGCCAGGAAATACGGATGGGATTCGATCTCCACGATCTCGACCAGTTCACCGTCCGGAGAGGTGCCGCTGACAATGAAGCCAGCGTCTTCGAACTGCTTCCGGTAGTCGTTGTTGAACTCGTACCGGTGACGATGGCGCTCGTGAATCAGGAAGGCACCGTACAAGTGCTGCGCTCGCGTGCCCAGCTTGAGCTGACACGGCTGCGAACCCAGCCGCATGGTGCCACCCAACTGGGTGACCCCCCGCTGTTCCTCCAGCAGGCAGATCACGGGATGCGGCGTCTTGGGATCGAACTCGGTGGAGTGGGCTCCCTCTAGTCCGAGCACATTCCGGGCAAACTCGATGGTGGCGATATGCATGCCGAGGCACAGGCCGAGGTAGGGCACCCGGTTCTCCCGGGCATACTTGGCGGCGAGGATCTTTCCTTCGATTCCCCGTTCACCGAATCCACCGGGAACCAGAATACCACCGAGGTCTTTGAACATCTTCTCCGGCCCGTCTTTTTCGATGTCCTCCGCCTCGATCTGTTCGATGCGCACGCCGCAATCGTTGGCAATGCCTCCGTGGGTGAGGGCTTCGTACACGGATTTATAGGCGTCTTGCAGTTCGATGTACTTGCCCGCGACCCCGATGCGAACCCGGTGCTGCGGGGCCACCAGGCGACGGATGATGTCCTGCCAGTGCGACATACTGGCCGGCGGGACATCGAGATGAAGCTGGCGGCAAACGAGGTCATCCATGCGCTCCCGCTGCAGCATGAGCGGCACTTCGTAGATCGAGTGGTCCACATCCTTTTCCTCGATCACGGCCTCGAAAGGGACGTTGCAGAAGAGGCTGAGCTTCTGCCGCAGCTCCTTGTTGAGGGGTTGTTCGCAACGGCAGACCAGAACGTTGGGCACGATACCGATTTCCCGCAGCTTGGCGACGCTCTGCTGGGTGGGCTTGGTCTTCAGTTCACCGGCCGCTTTGATGAACGGGACGTAGGTGACGTGGATGAAGCAGACGTTATGAGAACCGACATCCAGGGCGAATTCGCGGATGGCCTCCAGGAACGGCAACCCCTCGATATCCCCCACGGTCCCTCCAATCTCGGTAATCACGATGTCCGCCTTGGACTCATCGGCGAGGAGCGTGATCCGGCGCTGGATTTCGTCGGTGACGTGCGGGATGACCTGGACGGTTTTGCCGAGGTATTTGCCGGCGCGTTCGTTGTCGAGGACCTGCTGATAGACCTGGCCGCTGGTGGTGTTATTGCGGCGGGTGAGCTTGGAGCTGGCGAACCGTTCGTAGTGGCCGAGGTCGAGGTCGGTTTCGGCACCGTCATCCAGCACATACACCTCGCCGTGCTGATAGGGGCTCATGGTGCCCGGATCGACGTTGAGGTAGGGATCGAATTTCTGAAGGGTTACCTTCAGCCCACGATTTTCGAGCAACGTGCCGAGTGCGGCCGCCGTGAGCCCCTTCCCCAGGGAGCTGACGACGCCACCCGTCACGAAAATATACTTCATGGGCTGGCAGGCTCCCGTGGGGGGGCGAGGGGTGCAAAGCAAAAGTGGGACGGGAGAAACAGAGGGGCGTCGCTTGAATGGGTCCTTAAAGCCGCGGTCCGAGCCCAACGAGTGGCCCATCTCCTTCCTCAAGCTCCAAAACCCAAGCTCCACGCTCCAAAGAAGCTCCAAGGACCAACGTCCAAGCGCCCAAGCCTCCCCCGCTGTTTCTGAGTCCGTGATCTCACTGGATGGGGACCCTTCTCGTCTCCGTCCGCCCATTCGGATCGAGGTAACCCGTCTGGCTCTCACCAAGCTCCCCGCAATTCGCGAACATCATTGGGCAAAACATCCGCTGTCCCCGGGCCGGTTTAGCGCGTAGGTTGGTCTCAGCCGTGAGTTGTCAGCCATCATCCCCCACTGTCGGAGTTCACGAGGGCTGCGTCGTCGCCAACGGCTCTCTTCCCGTGTCCGGACCTTCCCCCAGCCTTGTCTTGTCAGCTCAACTCGAAGTCCTCGCCGATCTCGAACCGGTGGTGGAAACTCTGATGCAACAACACGAAGCCCGGCGCGAACTGTGGTTTCCCAGCGACTTGTTCGGAGATCAGGAGCAGGAAAATCCCGAAACGTGGCTGCGACTCCTTCGCCAGCGGGCCGAAGGACTCCCGGATCCGTGCCGCATTGCCGTGGCGCTCAATCTCCTCACCGAGGAAGGGTTGCCCCATTTTCATCGGCTGCTCGCGGTTCACTTGGGAGACGATTCCTTTTGGCGCACGTGGAACAATCTCTGGACGGCCGAGGAAGACCGCCACGGCGTCGTTCTGCACGACTACTGCCGGGAGACACGGATCATTCACAATCCCAGCCTGGAAAAACTCCGGTTTGCCTACCTGCGCAACGGCTTCCATCCCGGCTGGGACCGGGATCCGTACCGCGTGTTCGTGTACACCACGCTCCAGGAGCGTGCGACGCAAGTCTCCCACGCCGCCACCGGCCGGGTGTGCGCCGAGTACGAGCCCAAGCTGAACTATATCCTCAAAAACATCGCGATCGACGAAGCCTGCCACCATGTCTTTTATCGCGAGGTCTTTGCCGAAATCCTGAAGCGCGACCCGGACCAAGCCCTGGAAGCGGCGGCGAGCCTGATGCCCTCCATCGACATGCCAGGGATTTCCATGCCCGGCTTCCGGGAGTATGCCGACGTCATCCGACGGACGGGCATCTACGGCCCGCGTGATTATCTGGAGATCGTGCAGGAGCAGATTCGTTTCTGGAAGATCGAGACGTTGGGGGGGCTCAAGGCCATGGGGCGTCGGGCGCAGGAGAAGATCCTCCAGATTCCGCGGCGGCTGGAGACGGTAGCTGAGCACCTGGAGCGCCGGAACCGTTCGAAGACCTTTTCGTTCGATCTGATTTTCCGCCGTGAGTTCGCGCTCGCTTGAATCAGGGAGGAGACCCAGGGAGGAGAGGTGGTGCGCGCGGCAGGACTTGAACCTGCACGATGTTACTCACTAGAACCTGAATCTAGCGCGTCTGCCAATTCCGCCACGCGCGCACACGGGACGAGGTAAATAAGTCGCCGGTCCAGTCGGGGACAAGACCTTTTTCGGGGAATCCTTGGTCGTGGGCGCCTGACATTGCGCTGCCACAAGCCGCCCGTTGTTCCCCGCGCCGCGCCGGAACGCGGCAGTTTACAGTGCGGGTTCGATCGTCTGGCGGTCCGACTGCGCTCGGTAGAGCGTGAAGCTCTGCGACGCGGCCCGGTCAATGGCCACCCGATGGGCGGGAACGGTGCAGCGCGCCATACCTACCCATCAAGCCAGCAACCCGTGGACCACTTCTCCATGCACATCGGTCAGCCGGAAATCCCGGCCCTGGAACCGATAGGTGAGCTTCTCGTGGTCGAAGCCCAGTTGATGCAACAGCGTGGCATGGAAGTCGTGGACATGAACCTTGTCCTTCACCGCGTTGAACCCGAGTTCGTCCGTCTCGCCCCAGGTCAGGCCCGGTTTGAACCCGCCGCCCGCCACCCAGTAGGTGAAGCCGTTGGGATGATGATCCCGGCCGTCATCACCTCCCTGAACCATGGGGGTACGCCCGAACTCCCCGCCCCAGACGACGATGGTGTCCTCCAGCATTCCCCGTTCCTTCAAGTCCTTGACCAGGGCGGCGCAGGCTCGGTCGGTGACGCCGCAATTGCGTTTCAGATCTTTCGTTAGATTGCCGTGTTGGTCCCACGATTCGTGGAAAATCTGAACGAACCGCACCCCCCGCTCCACCAGGCGCCGGGCAAGGAGGCAGGCGTTGGCGTAGGTGGGTTTCCCCGGTTCCGCACCGTAGGCCTCCCGGATCGCCAAGGGTTCGCGCGAAAGGTCCATCACCTCCGGCGCGACATGTTGCATGCGGTACGCCATTTCAAACGCGCTGATGCGAGCCGCAATTTCCGGATCCCCCATCACTCCCAACCGCTGGGTGTTCAACCGGTTGATCGTTTCGATGGTGTCCTTCTGCATGGGGTCGTCGATGCCCCGCGGATTGGAAAGGTAAAGCACGGGATCGCCGCCGGTCCGGAACAGGGTGCCGTTGTGGACGGTGGGCAGGAATCCACAGCCCCAATTCGAGGCGCCGCCGCTCGTGCCCTTGTCGCCGGTGCTGAACACCACATAGGCCGGCAAATCCTGCGTTTCTGAACCGAGACCATAGGTGGTCCAGGCTCCGAAGCTCGGCCGGCCGAACTGCTGCGACCCGGTGTTCATGAAGATCTGGGCCGGTGCGTGATTGAAGGCATCGGTCTGCATCGACTTGATCACCGTGAGGTCATCGACCACCCCGGCCAGATGGGGCAGCAGCTCGGATAGCTCGGTCCCGGACCGCCCGTGTCGGGCAAACTTGAACTTGGGTCCGAGCAAGGTGCTGCTGGGGTTGATGAAGGCGGCGCGATAGCCCTTCAGCAGCTCCTCCGGGGGCAGCGTACCGTTGAACTTCGCGAGCTGCGGTTTGTTATCGAACAACTCCAGATGACTCGGAGCACCGGCCATGAACAGGTAGATCACCCGCTTGGCCTTGCCCGGGAAGTGCGGGGCCTTCGAGGCCATGGGGTTGACGGCCGCCGCCAGTCGTTCGCCCAACAGGGAATGCAGGGCGATGGCCCCCAGCCCAATGCCGCAGTCCTTGAAAAACCAGCGGCGGGTCAGATGGCGGCGGTGATCCTCAGCGGCATGCTGTACGTGGTTGAGGCGGTTCATGGCGTCATTCCTTGGTAATGGCTTCGTCCAGGTTCAACAGGGCGCGGCTCACCACGGCATAGGCGGCGAGCTGGGTCGGCGTGGTTCCCGGGGGTACCTGGGGTAATTCGTTGCGCCCGGTCGCCAGCTCGAAGGGATTGACCCAACCTTCGGCAATCCGCTGGCGCTGGCGTTCGAGCAGGCCCTTCAATTCGGCATGCTCAGTGGCGGTGGGCGGACGCGACAGCACCCGCCGGAAGGCAAAATCAATCCGCGCATCGTCATCGGCTCCTCCTTCGCGCAGCGTCTTGGCGGCCAGCCCCTGCGCCGCCTCCATGAACTGGGTTTCGTTCAGCGAAGTCAGCGCCTGGAGCGGGGTGTTCGAACGCGCCCGCCGGACGCAGGAAAAGTCCCCGTTCGGCGCGTCGAAGTTCATCAGCACCGGATACGGCACGCTGCGAAACCGGAACACATACAGACTGCGTCGGTAGCGGTCGGCTCCCTTTTCCTCGGTCCACACCTTGGGACCATAGCTGGTCGGCGGAAGGAAAAGAAACCCGGGTGCAGGCGGATACACACTGCGTCCGCCGAATTCCGGATTGAGCAGCCCGCTCGCGGCCAGTGCCATGTCGCGCACGATCTCGCCTTCGACGCGCAGGCGGGCGCCGCGCGCGAGCAGTCGGTTGTAGGGATCGCGCTCCAGCAAATCGGGCGTCACTCGGGACGACTGCCGGTAGGTATCGGAATTGACGATCAACCGGTGCAGTTCCTTGAGGCTCCATCCCCGGTCCATGAACTCGCAGGCCAGCCAATCCAGGAGTTCCGGATGTGAGGGTGCCGGAGCCTGCACCCCGAAATCCTCGGGTGTTTCCAGCAGGCCAGTGCCGAAATAGCTTTGCCAGACCCGGTTCACTGCGACCCGCGCCGTGGTGGGCGATTGCCGGTCGGTCAGCCAGCGGGCCAGGGTGAGCCGGTTGCCATCGGCCTTTTCCGGCAACGGATGGAGAACGGCCGGAACGCCATACGTCACTTCCTTCCCGGGCTTGAGCCAGTCACCTCGTTTGAACAGGTGGGTCATCCGCCGCTCGTCGCCCGGTCCCGAATCCTGCCGCGCCACGAGCGTGAGCGAGGGCGTGCCTTCCGGCCACTGTTGCCACAACGCCTCGATCTTCTCGTTCGTCTCCTGGAATTCCGGGACCAGCGTCCGCCAATAGCTGAACACCGTCGCCACCTGGCGGGGCGTTCGTTGCTCTCGAGGCACTTGGAAAATCTCGCGCACCGCAGCGGGCACCGGATCGGCGACGGCGTTGGTGTCGGCCGTAACGCTCAAGCGCCAGCGGCCCAGGTTATGGTTCTGATTGTCGTCGGAATTGTCGCCCCCGTGCTTCTGGTGGAGCTGGAAGCTGAGAATGACCCCGTTGGTGAACTCGACCGGCTGCTCCGGCACGAAGACCGCTTGTCGCGCGACGTTGCGGCGGCCCGGTCCGGCATCGATGCCCCACGCCGTGTCATCCTCGCCATCGATCGCATGCGCCACGGGACCATAGGTGCGCTTGTCTCCGTCCCGACGGTTGCGGCTGGCCGACTGAAACTCCGGTTCCAGCGGTTTTTCCGGATTCTCGAAATCCGCCGTCGCCTTCACGAACTTCACCAGGAGCTTGTTCGTGGGATTCGCGGCGTCCGCCGCCTCCACCTGGAACTCGCTCAGCGCCGCCATGCCCTTGATGGAGCGGCCTGGACCGCCACTGGGCAGGTTCGGATCGGGAAGTTGTTCGATGCGGAAAGCGCCGATGCTCTTCAGTTGGTTGGTACCCCGGAAGTTCGCCGTCCAGAACGTGGGTGCATAGCTGGCCGCCCGGATCGAGCCATCTGGGTAGTGATAGAACCGTTCGCCATTGTCCCCGGTGTTCCGGCATTCCACCACCTTCCACGCCGGTTGATCGTTCTTCACCGAGTCCTCCCAAGCATTCAGGCGCTCCAGCCAGTCCGGCGTGGTATGGCGCAGTCCCTCCTCCAAATCCCGCATCTCCCGGGTCAGGTTGCCCACCTGCATCTGCTGCTCCGGTGGATAATACACCCGGCTCGACTCGTGATCGTTGTTCAGGAAGGCAAACAACTGGTAGTACTCCTCCTGGGAAATCGGATCGAATTTGTGGTTGTGACACTGGGCACACTGGACGGTCACCCCCAACACCGATTTCCCCAAAGCATCCATACGGTCGATCAAGCCGTCGGTCCGGAACTGTTCGGGATCGACGCCACCCTCCTCATTGAGCATCGCGTTCCGCAGAAATCCGGTGGCAATCCGCTGATCGTCCGTCGCCTCCGGCAGGAGATCCCCCGCCACCTGCTCGATAACGAACTGGTCGTAGGGCAGATCGCGGTTCAACGCATTGACCACCCAGTCCCGATAGGCCCACACGAACCGCGGTTTGTCCTTCTCGAAGCCATCCGAATCCGCATACCGCGCCGCATCCAGCCAGTGACGCCCCCACCGCTCCCCGTAATGCGGCGACTTCAGCAGTTCCTCGACCTTGCGGGAGTAGGCATCCGGCCGGGTATCGGCCAGGAACGCGTCCACCTCTTCCGGCGTGGGCGGCAAACCGGTCAGGTCGAAATGCAACCGGCGCAGCAAGGTGATCTGGTCGGCCGTCGGCGATGGCTTGAGGCCCTCTTCTTTTAGTCGGGCTTGAATAAAGGCGTCGATCGGATTAGCCGTGGGCTGGCCATCGGTGCCGAGTGGAACCGGCGCCCGAACCGGCACCTTCCAGGCCCAGTGTTCCAACCGACTGTCCTCGAAGGCGAGGGCGGAAGCCGGCCAGTCGGCTCCCTGATCGATCCACGCCCGCAACAAACCCACCTGTTCCGGAGTCAGCTTGTCGCCCTTCCGCGGCATCGGCTCGACCTCGCTATGGGCACCGGCCAGTACCGCCACCAGCAGGGATTCGGCTGAGTTGCCGGGCACCAACAACGGCCCATGGTCACCCCCCTGCAGGGCGGCATCGCGCTGATCCAGACGCAGTCCCGACTCCTGTTTCCGGTCTCCGTGACAACTGTAACAACGTTCCGCCAGAAGAGGTTCCACCTGTCTGGCAAACTCCACCTGCCCGGTCGCCGCCGGGGGGAGCTTGGCCAGATCGATGGCGGCCTGGACCGGAACGAGGACGATGGCCGCCCAAGCCACCGCCGACAGGTTGAGAGTCCAGCAGGATGTCATGTCCTCAAATTAGTGGCATCGAAGCACCGGTTTCCAAGGGAAAGTCCGCAAAAGGAACCCGCGTCAGACCATCGACGTACCATATTCGCACTCCATTCGAGTGCCGGTCGGGAAGGAGACCGGGTGGCGTGCCTCGTGAGGCGCATCTGGGATTGGTCCTGACCGTCAGGAGCGCGGGCGGCTCGCCCGCCGGACAACTCCAGGCGAAGCTCCAAATTTGAAAGACGTGGACCGGACGATCCTCCGCGCCAATCTCCAGCTCACGACCGCCCAGCGAATGCGGAGGTTCGAGGAGTTCGCCCGCGCGGTGCGGGCGACGCGCCGGCGCGCGCTGAAGCGCAACACCGAAGGGCGTGAGTGATATTACCTCAGCCGCGAGAACCGTTTCCCCGCCATCTGGCGCACCAGGCGCTTGAGTTCCAGACCGAACAACGCCACCGCTACCACGCTGGGGGCCAGTCCCGTCGCGCGAATCACTTCGTCGATGGTCTGCTCGGTTCCCGGGCTCAAGGCAGTCAGGATGGCGGCCTCGTGCGCGGACAAGGTCAGGGCTGGCAACGTTCCGGTCTCCGCGGGCGACGGCGGCCGGTTGGGGGGCGGGAAGAGGTATTCGAATTCGCTAAGAATGTCCTCGGCACCTTCGCAGAGCTTGGCGCCCTTCTTGATCAGGTCATGACATCCTTTGCTCCGGGGCGAATCGATCCGGCCCGGAACGGCGAACACCTGCCGGCCGTATTCGACCGCAAAGTTGGCGGTGATGAGGGCTCCACTGCTGAGATTGGCTTCCACCACCACCGTGCCGAGGCTCAATCCCGCGACGATGCGATTGCGGATCGGAAAGGACTGTTTGTCGGCGGGCCGGTTGAAGGCGAACTGGGTGAGGACCGCGCCGTGGGCGGCAATGCGCTCGAACAATTCGGCGTTCTCGGGCGGGAACACGCGGTTGATGCCCGTACCCAACACCGCCAACGTCCGGCCCTTGGCGCTCAACGCCCCCTGATGGGCGGCGGTGTCCACGC
Organism: uncultured Verrucomicrobiota bacterium; assembly: GCA_964474315.1. Classification (GTDB taxonomy): domain Bacteria; phylum Verrucomicrobiota; class Verrucomicrobiia; order Limisphaerales; family UBA9464; genus UBA9464. Next base: position 11,871 of record CAYYSX010000122.1, read on the forward strand.
CCCGGGCCCCGCCACTCACCACCGTGACCCCGGCGTAACCGAGCTGGTACGCGAGCTTTCGGGCCATTTCGGTTCCGTAAGACGTGGTCAGGCGGGATCCGACCAGCGCGATGCTGTTACGGTCCGCCTCCGTCAGGGAGCCTTTCACGTACAGCACCACGGGCGGATCGTAGATCTCACGCAACACCGCCGGGTATTCCGACTCGAATTGGGTCACGATCCGGCATCCGTATTCGGCGATCCGCCGTAGTTCGCTCGCGAGGTCCACGGTGGATTCCCAGGCGGCGATGGCGTCCGCCGTCTCGACGCCGACGCCCGGGACGGCGAACAACTGTGGAGGCGTGGCTCGCAGAATGGCGACGGGATCGCCGCCAAAGTGGTCCAGCATCTGGCGCAATCGGACCGGACCAACGTGCTCGATCATGTTGAGGGCTACCAAGGCTTCCTGGGGTGTCATTTCGAGGAAGGATGCCCGGTCCGGCCGGTACTTCGCGAGCGGCGCTTCTTCACCAAATCTGATGAGGGCCCGGCTTGCCTCGGTGACCCGCCTGCCTAGGCTGCCGTCGAGCATTCGCCCTATGACGACCGAAGAACAAATCGCCCAGTTCCGTGAAGCTTACGCCCGTCTCCGGGCCGAGATTGGCCGCGTCATGGTCGGCCAGGAGGCCATCGTGGACGGCACGTTGACGGCGATTCTTGCCGGCGGGCATGTTTTGCTGGAGGGCGTGCCGGGACTGGGCAAGACCTTGCTCGTCCGGACGCTCGGTGAGGTGTTGGACCTCAGCTTCAGCCGCATTCAATTCACGCCCGACCTCATGCCGGCCGACATTCTCGGCACCAACCTGGTCATGGAATCGCCCGATGGCCGGCGGCGGTTCGAGTTTCAGCGCGGTCCGGTCTTCGCCCATCTCGTCCTGGCCGACGAAGTCAACCGCGCGACGCCCAAGACCCAGTCGGCGATGCTGGAGGCGATGCAGGAGCGGCAGGTGACGGCGGGCGGTGAGGTTCGGCCTTTGCCCCAGCCCTTCTTTGTCCTCGCCACGCAGAATCCGATCGACCAGGAAGGCACGTATCCGCTGCCGGAAGCCCAATTGGACCGGTTTTTCTTCAAGCTGATCGTGGGATATCCGACCCGGGACGAACTCACTGAAGTCCTCAACCGCACCACCGAAGGGGAGAAGGTGGTGCCGTCACACGTGCTGGACAGCGAGGGGCTGAAGGCGTTGCAACACTTGGTGCGGGAAGTGCCGATCGCCACGCACGTGAAGGATTATGCCGTGCGCCTGGTGCTGGCGACGCATCCGAAGACCGACACCGCGGTTCCCATCACCAACCAATACCTCCGGTTCGGAAGCAGCCCGCGCGGCGCTCAGGTGTTGATTCTCGCCGCCAAGGTGCGGGCGCTGACCCAGGGACGGTTCAATGTCAGCTTCGACGACATCGCCGCGATGGCGCCCGCCGCCCTGCGCCACCGGCTCATTCCCAACTTCGAAGCGGATGCGGAGGGAGTGACCACCGACCTCATCGTGACGCAAGTGCTGACGGATGTTCCGCGCGACGTCGTGGTCACGGTCTAAATTGGTGTCCATTCGTGTCCATTCGTGGTGAATTACGCCCAAGATGCGGCGCTCCGATTTCTTGCGGACGGTGGTGAAGGCCCGGCCCGGTGCGGCCGCCGCGCCTTCCGTCAGCATCCGGGTGTTCAATCACCAGCGTGACTGCCGCATCGTTGGTACCCGGCTGCGCCAGTTGGTTCAGGCGGTGCTGGACGAAGCGGGGCAGGGTGGGGAACTGGCGGTGCATCTGGTCAGCGCCCGCCGTTCGGCCGAATTCAACCAGCGGTACCTGAACCACGACGGTCCCACCGACATCATCACCTTCGACCACGGCAGTACCCGTTCTCAATTGCAGGGCGAATTGTTCATCTGCGTAGCCGAGGCGGTCCGGCAGGCGGTGGAGTTTGGCACGACCTGGGAAGAGGAAATCCGTCGCTATGTCATCCACGGGTTGCTGCATTTGCGCGGTTTCGATGATCGGACCCCGGAGGATCGCCGCCGCATGAAACGCGAGGAGAACCGCCTGGTCCGTCGCCTGGCCTGACCTGACGAACCGTCTTCCGCATGTCGGATCAACGCGCTACCGGCCTCATCGTGCGGATGCACCCGTTCGCGGATACCACTTGGATTGTTCACTGGATCACGGCCGAGCACGGCCGCCTGGCCACGATCGCCAAGGGGGCGCGCCGGCCGAAGTCGCCCCTGTACGGTCGGCTCGACCTGTTTCATGCCGGGCCCCTGAGCTTCCTTCCCTCCCGACGGTCCACCTTGCACACGCTCCGCGAATTCTCTCCCGATGAGCGGTATCCGGGAGTCCGGGCTGACTATCAGAAGCTCCGGCAAGCCGCCTATGCCGTGGCGCTCTTGGAACGCGGAACGGAAACGGACACACCGATCCCGGAACTGCACGCGTTGATGACGCTCTGGCTTCGGCATCTGGACCGGCATCCCGTCCAGGCCCGGAATATGTATGCCTTCGAAGCGCGGTTGTTGGAGCACCTCGGGTTCGACCCTTCCTCAGCCGTGAAGGATTTGGGTCCGGAAGCACGGGAACTCCTGGCGGTCTTGCAGAGGGCGGAGTGGGAATCGCTGCCGCTTCTGACGGCTTCCGGAGCGCCGGTGCGTCAGATCGGCGAGTTCCTGAGGCACCAGCTTAGCGAAGCGTTGGGAGCCGTGCCCGCCGGCCGGGCGGACGTCCTACGCCTCCCGGCCCGCGACGGAACGGGCGGTGCTTCGTGAAGCGGAGCGGGATATCAATCGTTGCAAACGTACGTGCGTGTAGCGTGCGGTGTCCTCACCGTACCAGCGGCGTGCCAGCATCGCGTAGTGTGAAGGTGCTTTCGCAACGATTGATAGCACTTGCATCCCGGGACGTTCCGGGAGCAATTCGTTCCATGTTGTGGCGCGGCAATCTCTGGCAGATGTCTCTTATCGCGTTGTGCGGGATCGGCTGGGCCGGGTGTCGTCGCGACGCATCGGAAGTCACCTCCGGACCGCCCCCGATTACCTCCGCCTTCCAGCCCACCCTAGTTAACACCAACCCGCCCCCCGGCCCGGCGCCCGCCGGCATGGTGTGGATTCCCGGCGGCGAGTTCTCCATGGGTAGTGAGGATCCCCGGGGCTACGTCTGCGGTGGCCCGGATGCCATGCGGGATGCCCGGCCCATTCACCGGGTGTACGTGGACGGCTTCTTCATGGATGCCACCGAAGTGACCAATGAGGAATTCGAACGCTTCGTCCAAGCGACCGGTTATGTGACCATTGCCGAGCAGATCCCGCGGGCGGAGGACTTCCCGGGTGCTCCGCCGGAGAACCTCGTGGCGGGATCCACCGTCTTCACTCCCACCCCGACCTCGGTGCCGTTGGATTCGCATTATCGTTGGTGGCGCTACGAGCCGGGTGCGAACTGGCGTCACCCAGAGGGGCCGGAGTCCCATCTTCAAGGCCGGGAACGGCATCCGGTGGTCCACATCGCGTTTGACGACGCCCAGGCCTACTGCAAATGGGCCGGGAAGCGGTTGCCTACCGAGGCGGAGTGGGAATTCGCTGCCCGCGGCGGCCGGCCGGGCGAGCTTTATGCGTGGGGAAACGAACTGAAGCCCGGGGACGCCTTTGCCGGCAACATCTACCAAGGGGAATTCCCGGTGAAGGATACCGGCGCAGATGGGTTTGCCGGAACCGCTCCCGTCGCCCGGTTTTCACCCAACCCCTATGGTTTGTTCGATGTCAGTGGAAACGTCTGGGAATGGGTCAGCGACTGGTATCGGCCTGATTACTACCAACATCTGGTGTTGGCCGGCAGTGTCGCCCGCAACCCGACAGGACCCCTGACGCCCTGGGACCCGGCCGAGCCCACCGAAAGGAAACGGGTCCATCGCGGCGGCTCCTTTCTCTGCACCGACCAGTACTGCACCCGCTACCAGGTCGGCACCCGGGGAAAGGGCGAGATCAGCACCGGCAGCAATCATGTCGGTTTTCGTTGCGTGATGACTCCTGAGCAATACCGGGCGCGCGGTGGATAAACCGGAGGGGCCCCGCGGACGGCGGAGCGCGGGTCTGTTACCCGCAGCAACGTAGCTGCACGAGGGGCCAAGGGAGGAATTGGGGTCATGGAACTCGGAACGGAACGCGCGTCGCGCTTCCAACCGGGGTCTGCGACCGGCCGCGGTGGGGCGAGTCGGAGGGCCTTGGGGAGCTGTTACGGTTGGTTTGCAGTGATGGGCCGCGGGGTGGCGGGCGAGGCGCCCGCCACTGCACCCGGGGCGGGCGCGCTCCCCAAGACGGAACGACGGCGGACGGAGCGCGGGTCTGTGACCC
>CAYYSX010000122.1:16253-16546 GCA_964474315.1 uncultured Verrucomicrobiota bacterium
GGATAAACCGGAGGGGCCCCGCGGACGGCGGAGCGCGGGTCTGTGACCCGCAGCAACGTAGCCACCTGGAAGGCGATGGAATGCCCCCGATCAATGCGGGAACTTGGGATTTGGGTTTTGGCCCTTGGAGCTTGGGTACGGCCCCGCCGCTCAAGGACAAAATCAAGAGGCGCCCCGAAATCACTCTGTCCCACATTCGGCGTGGCGTTCCGGCGTCCAGGTGGATTACCGTCCCGCCTGAAATAAAAAGCCCATCACGATCTGACGAAAGGACTACTTTATGTCAGCAGGTT
>CAYYSX010000123.1:0-16541 GCA_964474315.1 uncultured Verrucomicrobiota bacterium
TTGACTCCGTTGCAAAGCATTACGATCGCGGCCGCCGTGACGCTGGCTTACAGCATGGTCGGCGGGCTCACCGGAGTGTTGCTCACCGATCTCGTCCAGTTCGTGATCGCCATGATCGGTTCCGTCGCGGCGGCGGTGTATATTCTGGGGCTGCCCGAAGTCGGCGGACTGAGCCAGATGCTGCAACGGTCCGAGGTGATTCCCCATCTGGCGATCATCCCCAATTTTTCCCAAGTGAACCCCGATGTGGTGGTCGCCGTCTTCCTGCTGCCGCTGCTGGTGCAATGGTGGTCGGCCTATTATCCGGGCGCCGAGCCGGGGGGCGGCGGTTATGTCGTGCAACGTATTCTGGCGGCGAAGAACGAAAATCACGCGGTCGGCGCGACCCTTTTTTTCAACGTGATGCATTACGCGCTGCGTCCCTGGCCCTGGATCCTGGTCGCCCTGGCGTCCCTGGTTGTTTATCCAACGGTGGACTCCCTCCGACAGGCCTTCCCCCACCTCGATCCCCAGTACGTGCAGCATGACCTGGCGTATCCCGCCATGCTGACCCGTCTTCCCTCGGGTCTGCTCGGGGTGGTGGTGACCTCGCTGATAGCGGCCTACATGAGCACCATGTCCACCCAGGTGAACTGGGGTTCGAGCATCCTGGTGAACGACGTGTACCGGCGTTTCCTGAAGCCGAAGGCGGGCGACCGGGAACTGGTGTGGGTGGGCCGGCTGGCGACGGCGGTGCTGATGGTTCTCGCCTGCGGTCTGGCCCTGTTGCTGCGGGATGCGCTGAGTTCGTTTCAACTGCTGCTGCAGATTGGCGCCGGCACCGGGTTGTTGTTGTTGCTGCGATGGTTTTGGTGGCGGATCAATGCGGCGGCCGAAATCACCGCGATGGCGGTGTCCTTTGTCGTGGCCGTCTCCTTTTTCGTGTGGGGTTACCGCGCGCCGCACTCCGTTCCCCTGGGTTGGGTGCAGATGCTCTGGGGGGTCGGACTGACGACGCTGAGCTGGGGGATAGTGACGTTCCTGACACCGCCCACGGATCCGACCAAACTGCAGGAATTCTATCGGCGCATTCGACCGGGCGGGCCGGGTTGGAAACCGGTGAGCCACAAGGTGGAGCCCGGCTCCGGGCCGGGAAGTGATCTGCCGGTGGCCCTGCTCGCGTCGGCCGGCGCAACCATGGGGATCTGGGCGTTGATCTTCGCGGGCGGATACTTCCTGTACGGACGGAGTGGAGCCGGTCTGGGCATGCTGGCGCTGACCGCGTTGGGTGGCTTCATCGTGATCCGGTGCTGGCGTCGGTTGTCGTTCCAGTAGGAGGGGGCGGAGGGCGAAAGCTCCAAAGGCCAAACTCCAAGTTCCAAAGAGGCGCTCTGCCGGCAGTCCCGCGGTTGCGTTCCCGGCAGGTTTCAGGCAACAACCCTGCATCATGCTCCGCTGGCGATGCCTGTCTGTTTTGACGCTCGCGGTGGGATTGGCCGGCGGCTGCTCACGGGAGGAACCGGAATCACCTGCCGCCTCCGTCCACACTGAGGCCGTCGCGGTCGCCGACGATTTTCTCGCCCGCCTTCCGCGCGAAGGAGGCCCGCGGGGATTCGTCGGATCCCCGTCGTGCCGGTCGTGCCACGAGGACCAGTTCACCAGTTGGCACCGATCGTATCACCGGACCATGACTCAGTTCGCGACTCCGGAAACGGTGAAGGCGGATTTTGATAACGTGACCCTGACCAACCACACGACCCGGTTTCACCTTTCCCAGTCCGGCGACGAGTTATGGGTGCGCATGCAAGGGCTCGCGGAAACGCCCGAGGGGGAAGTACCCACTCTCGATACCCGCATGAGTCTCGTCACCGGGTCACATCACATGCAGGTGTTTTGGGTGCCGGAAGGCAGTGGCAACTTGCAAGTGGGATTCCCCTTCACCTGGCTCATTCCCGAAGGACGTTGGGTGCCGCGTGGCTCCACGTTCATCCGCCCCCCCGGTCAAGCTCACCAGGCCGAGCCGTGGAATGTCGTTTGCAGCCGCTGTCATACGACCGGAGTCGAACCACGGGTGGACCCCCAGCGGCGAACAATGGACACCCGCGTGGCCGAACTGGGGATCTCATGCGAAGCCTGCCACGGCCCGGGCGAACGGCATGTCGAAGCACGCCTGGCAGCCGGCGCCTCGGCGCCCCAACCGGATGCCGTCACGCTGGCCGCCGAGATCATTCATCCGGGCAAAATCGATCCGGCCCGGTCGGCCGATCTCTGTGGCTTCTGCCATTCGATGAAGTGGATCGATGCGGCGGAGAATTGGCGTCAGGACGGCTTCCGGTTCCGGCCCGGTGATGCGTTGGCTTCCACCACGCCCCTCATTCAACCCGGGCACACCACGCAGATCCCGAGATTGCAGGAATTCCTGCAGCGAAATCCCACACTGTTGGACGACTACTTCTGGCCGGATGGGATGGGACGAGTCAGCGGTCGGGAACTCAATAATGTGGTGGCGTCTCCGTGTTTCCAAGGGGGCAAGTTTTCGTGCCTCTCCTGCCATTCGCTGCATGAAAGTGAGCCCAACGACCTGCTGGCGGTGAACCGCAAGGACAACCGCGCCTGCATCCAATGTCATGAAGAGTATCGCGAGCCAGCGGTGTTGCTGCGTCACACCCATCACGGGGCGGATTCCTCTGGCAGCGAATGTTACAACTGCCACATGCCGCATACGACCTATGGAATTCTCAGCGCCATCCGCAGCCACCAGGTCAGCAGTCCGCGGGTGGCGGATGAACTGGCCACCGGACGTCCCAATGCCTGCAATCTCTGTCATCTCGACCAGACCCTGGCCTGGACGGCGCATCATCTCACCGATTGGTATGGTCAGCCGGTTCCCGAACTGGACGTCACTCAACGAACAGTGGCGGATTCCGTGCGGTTGGTCTTGTCAGGCGACGCGGGTCAGCGGGCCTTGGTAGCGTGGCATTTGGGTTGGCCGGCGGCCCGGGAAGCGTCGGGTTCCGCTTGGATTCCGCCCGTGCTGGGGATCTTGCTGGATGACTCCTATGCGGCGATCCGTTGTGTCGCAGAACGCTCGTTGAAGGCCACTTCCGACTTGGTTCCGCTGGATTACGACTACGTGATCGAGCCGGATGAACGAACGCCCGTCTGGAAGCAAGTGTGGTCGGCCTGGGAGCAACGGGAGGTCGGGAAAGTGTGGCGCCCGGAAGTGCTGGTACGACCCGGTCCCGTGTCCGAGGCGGATGAACGGATCGGGGCGTTGCTCACGGAACGCAATGAACGACCGGTTCGGCTACGGGAATGACCAGTTCTTTGGGCTCGGCCCGGGGGTTTGAGGACAGGATCAAGTGCGCCCCGGGGAACAAAAAGCCCCAGCCGGATTCGGCTGGGGCGGTTGAACCAGAGAATAAACAGGGCCTTTAGCGGCCGGTTTCCATGAATCCGATGGCGCGATAGGCGTTTTGGGCCGCCTCATTGTCCGCCATTTCGTTCACCAATTGGTCGGTGACCTTGGTGCGAAGCCGGCGGTACTCTGGCATATCGGCCTCAGTCACCGTTTGCCGGACGTTCTGCAGAGCGGGAACCATTTCTTCATAGTTCTTGGCCTGCAGTGCCGCCAGGACCCGGTCGGCTCCCGTGAGCGTGAAGGGCTTGTTGAGATCGACGTCCTCTTCTCCTCCACCGCATCCCGTCATACACAGGAGCGCTACGACCAGGGTGCATAACCAAGCAGGAAAGGATTTCGAGGTCACGGGAAGGCTGGGGGGATTAAGGTCGGTAATATGGCCCATTGAGGAGCTCATTCGGAAGTGGCCACTTCCTGCGGTCGAGGAACTCATTGTACGCACGCAGTTTGATGAAATTGGCTGTACCTCCGATACGTCCGACCATCGCCCCGCCGCCTCGATCTTGCTGAGCGGTATAATTGCCGGCCCCGGCGTGCCGTTGGGAGACGCCTTCACCACCGGTCTCGGGATGATTTCCGGCGTCGTTGAAGTAAAAACCGTCGGTTTCGTTTTGCTCCCACAGTTGGATGTCCAACGGCATGAAGTCGCTGGTCTTGAACGTTCTCCCTCTCAGGCCATCCGTCGGCACCTTGGAAGGAATACCGGCATAGCCACCAATGGTGCCGTTCCAGCAATACGAGGTCAGTTTCAGCGGGCGGGCCAAGTACCACGTTTTTTGCCGGGGCTGCCCGCGAAGCGCCACGTCTTTAGGACATTCCAGCACCTTCGGAGTCGTCAGAAACGGCCCGAGCTGACCGATGCGGAAAAAGGCCAACTGATTGCTGTATTGGGCCGATTGCTGGGTCCGTCCCGCGGCGCTGACAGGGCGGGGGGGACCACCGGGAATCCGGTTGTTGTTCGCGGTGGCGTAGCACCAGTTGTCCGGACCGCTCAGATCGCCTCCCCAACTGGGATGGGGCAGATAATCGGTACAATCGGCGGCATACAGGTGGGTGGCCACCAGGATCTGTCTGACGTTGTTGATATCGACCGTGTTCTGCGCGCGATCTTTGGCGCGGCCCAAGGCCGGCAGCAACATGCCCGCCAGAATCGCGATGATCGCGATGACCACGAGCAATTCAATGAGGGTGAAGGCGAGCCGTCGCTGGGCCCGCGCCACTGGGAGAAAACTTGGCAGGTTCATTGGAGTGCGGAGTTCACGGATGGATTACGCAACTGTTTGGTCTTTGTCAAACTCCTCTTTTCTCGGGCGGCAGGGCGGCGCCTCTCCGGCTTCGCTGGGGTGGAGTCGCCTGAGTCGAAAAGGAACGCGGGTCTGTGACCCGCAGCCATATCCCGGCACCTCCAGCTCCAGTTCATTCTCCCCGCCCGTCGCATCGCCAATCCGTCTTCCGTCCTCATCCCCGCGGGCAGGTTGAAAACCTGCGGAACAGCAGGCTCAGAGGCCTGCGCTACCGCGTCATGGGGAGCGTGCCCGCCTCGGGCGCAGTCGGCGGCGCCTCGCCACCGACCCCTGGCGCCCCCGCCAAGTATGCTCCGCGCGGGCGCCTCGCCCGCTCTCGGAGCGCGGGTCTGTGACCCGCAGCAGCGTAGCTACCTGGAAGGCGTTGGAATGACCCGAGATTGATGCTCCGTCCCTGGGGATTCGCTTGAAGTTCGATAGCTTGCCTGGAGGTACGAGCAGACGAAGCCGTCCGCGCTCCGGCGCCCTGGAGGGGCGCCAGGGCGAAAGCTCCGAGGGCCAAGGGGTCTGTCCCCGACGTGAGTCCCCGACCCGCACTCAGGGTTCGGAGTTCCGCCTTGAGGCGGTGAAACGGTAGCTTCTTCCCACGGCCTGGTGCTGGTCCGGCGCGTCAGTTTCCGGGACGGCTCCACCGGCTGAAGCCGGAACTCCGTACGAACTCGGCCCGCCGTTTAAGAACCAAGTCAAGATAGGTCCCCACGAGTTTGCGGTTGAACAGCCCGCTCACCAGACCTTTTGATCTCGGACAGCATCCCATCGGTTCCAACCGGCTTTCGGTCGATATCCATTCTATGTCTTTCCTACGCAAGGGAGCGGCTGGGCTGGCGGTCCTGGCGATCGCGGCGGGAGGGATCGGCTGGTGGAGATCCGTCAAGCCGCCTCAACGGGGTCCCTTGACCCCACGCCAGGCCGAGGCGGCCGCGCGCGCCTACCTCGACCTGGAAGCCCGTGAGCGGGCCGTGGAATCCAGCCTTTGGGCTCCTGAACTCGACGCCGCCTTCCATGAGGATGAACTGCTGCGCCTGTGGGATTCCCTCAACCGTTCCCCGGCGGCGTGGACGGTCCTGGCGGAGTTCCCCGTCCACACTGTGGTTCTTCCCGACCTGGGTGCTCCAGAGGCTCTTCCCGAGGGAATTCAGCGGCGGAAGTTGAATCCCGGTTCGACTGCGTTGGACCGCCCGGCGCGCCAACTCTGGCTGCAACGATGGAACGACGCGGGCTGGAAACTCGGACGAACGACCTGGGCGTTGACCGGTCATGATCCTCCCCGTACGGGACAGCCGGCCCGTTCGGTTCTGTCCCTTACCGCTCAATTGGAGAACGCAGCGGAACGGCGGCGGTGTCACCTGCAGGTCGTGGCTTCGCTGCATTGGCGGAGCGGCATGGTCTCCCTTCCGGAACTGGAGCGGTTGGAGATTCGGGACGGCGAATTGCTGGTGCGGGAAGGCGATCCGCCGTTTCGCCTCTGGCTGGAAGCCTCCATTCCTACCGAACGGTCGATCTTCGCCGACCCGCTCCTTTTGTGGGATCTGGATGCCGATGGTTTTCCGGAGATCTGCCTGGTGGGGGCGGATCGGATCTGGTGGAACCAACCCGGAACCGGCGCTTCCCGGACCTTTCGGGAGGAGCCCTGGCTCGGATGGCCGCCGGAACGACTGGTGGCCGCCGTGCGCGCCGACGTCTCCGGCGACGGTCACGATGACTTGGTGCTGGTGGATGGACGGGGCGTGCGCTGGTGGCCGGGTAGAGCCGTTGGCGGCCCCGCTCCCGGCCCGCCGGTGGAAGCGTGGATCGCGCCATCGGCGATAAAACATCCCCAGTCCATCTCGGCGGGGGACCTCGATGGCGACGGGGACCTCGATCTATGGATCACCCAATACAAACTGCCTTATCAAGGCGGACAATTTCCCACCCCTTGGGACGACGCGAACGATGGCTTTCCTTCCTACCTCCTGCGCAACGACGGCGCGGGGCGGTTTACGGACGTGACGGCTGGCTCCGGTCTGGCAGCGAAACGGTTTCGGCGGACTTACAGCGCCTCGTTCGTGGACCTCGACCTCGATGGCGACCTGGATCTGGTCAACGTCAGCGACTTCGCCGGCCTGGACGTGTATCTGAACCAGGGTTCGGGAGTGTTTGTCGATGTCACCGGTGAATTGGGACCGACACGGCACGCTTTTGGGATGTCGCATGTGATCAATGACCTCAATCGCGATGGACGTCCGGATCTGTTGATGCTGGGCATGAATTCAACGGTGGCCGACCGCCTGGGGCACCTCGGATTAGAGCGTGGAGAAGGGGAGCTTCGTCGAAGGCAGGAAGTGGCCTTTGGCAACCGGCTCTTCCTGGGGACCAGCGGCCAAGTTCCTTTGCGGCCTGCGCCGGAACGGCTGGCCGCCGGATGGGCTCGGACGGGATGGACGTGGGGAACCGCGTGGACCGACCTCAACCTCGACGGATTCCTGGATTTGGTCGTGGCCAATGGACACGAGACCCGGGCCAGCGTGAAAGACTACGAACGCCAGTTCTGGCGTCATGACCGCTTTGTCGCGAGTTCGGCCAACGATCCGGTGGCGGACCTGTATTTCCGCACCGCGGCCGGCCGGAGACAGGCGGATCAGGCCAGTTACGGTGGGTGGCAGAGCAACGTACTGCTGCTGAATGTGGCGAATCGGGACGGGTGGGACGTGGCGTGGTTGTGGGGCGTGGCCGTGCCGGAAGACTGTTGGAACCTGTTGGTGGAGGACCTGGACGGTGACGGCCGGCCGGATCTGGTGGTGACGACCCTGGAAGAATGGCCGCACCGCCGGCAGCGATTACTGGTGTTCCGCAATGAACTGCCGGTGGGAAACTGGGTGGGGTTCCGCTGGAACGGGCCGTTTCCGTCCGGCGCCCGGTTTGAGTTGGAAACCTCGGGCGGTCGATTTGGACGCTGGACTCTGACCGGTGATGGATACCGCTCACAAGGGACGCCGCGGGTTCAATTTGGCCTGGGGTCGGAAGTGCCGTCGCGAGTGGTGGTGCATCGGCCGGGGCATTCACCGGTGTCCGCTCCGGTCGTGGTCGGGGCTTGGCAGGAACTCAGTGCGGCGCGTCCGTGAGGGCTGTACCGCAGGTCTTTCAGCCTGCCAGCGCGTCCGGCGGGCAGGTTAGAAACCTGCGGAACAGCAGGCCGGGAGGCCTGCGCTACAACGGCAAACTGCTTGACGCCTTCCGGCATCGGCGTATGCCCGCCAGAGAACCCGGAAGATCGACTGGAAGGAGTAACGCCATGCCTGCCTTACCTACCCGCCGCGAGTTCCTCACCGAGGTCGGTCGGGGTATGTTCGTCGCCACTCTCGGCCTCCAGGCCGCCGGCGAACTCGGCCTCGGCCACGCCTTCGCCGACGAGGCCAGTCATGAGCTGGCCTTCGGCCCCCTTGAACCCCTCGTCCGACTCATGCAGGAGACGTCGGCCGATCGCCTCCTTCCGGTGCTGACGGAGAAACTGCGTTCAGGGACCAGCCTCCGTGAACTCGTCGAGGCCGCGGCGCTCGCCAACGCGCGCACGTTTGGCGGCGAAGACTACGTCGGCTTCCACACCATGATGGCGCTCGCGCCGGCGTTTCACATGGCCCAGGAGCTTCCCATCGAGTCGCAGCCGCTGCCGGTTCTCAAGGTGCTTTACCGCAATACCAGTCGAATCCAGGAACACGGCGGACGACACGGTGAGGTGCTGCAAGCGGTCAAGCCCGCCTCGATTGGGAACGGGCGGGACGGCACCGAACTTCTCCGTGATGCCGTGCATCGGAAGGACGCCGCCGCCGCCGAACAGATTTTCGCGGCGCTCACCCAAGAGTCGGTCGCGGACGCCTTCAATCACCTGCTCGCCGTCGTTCAGGAGCAGACCGAAGTTCATCGCATCGTGTTGCCTTACCGCGCGTGGGACATGCTGGGCATCATCGGACCGGAACAGGCGCACACGTTGCTTCGCCAGTCGGTGCGTTTTTGCGTGCGGAGCGAGCCGCGCACGCGATCCGCCCCGTCCGACGCGCCCCGTGTCCTCCTCACCAAACTGCTCGACGAGTACCGGCTCCTCGACCGTCCGCCGGGAGATCGCGTGGCCGAGGATCAATGGGTGGAGGAATTCAGTCGGACGCTGTTTCAATCCGACCCCACGCAGGCGGCCAGTGCCGCCGCGGCCGCGTTGGCCGAAGGCATGGCCCCCGACGCCCTCGGGGAAGCCCTGACGCTCACCGCCAACCAACTCGTCCTCCGTGACCTGGGCCGCCCGCCGCGCGATGAATCGCCGGGTAAACCCACCGGCAGTGTGCATGGTGACTCCATCGGCGTTCACGCGACCGACTCCGCCAATGCCTGGCGCAACCTCGCGCGCGTGGGCCACACCCGAAATGGCTTCGCCAGCCTTATCCTCGGCGCTTATCAAGTCGCGCTCGACCGCACGGCGCGGGGCGGCGACTTCCTCAACTGGCCGCCCCTGCCGTATGGGTGGCAGTTCGAGCAGGTCAAAGGCGTGACCGACCCGGCCACCCTGTTGCGCGAAACCGACGAAGCGATTCGCGGGAACTTGCAGGCCCGCGCCAGTGCGCTCGTCCACTGCTACGGCCAGCTTGGTTTGGACCCGCGTCCGGTCTTCGACCTCCTGTTGCGCTACGCCGTCAGTGAGGACGGATCGCTGCACGCGGAGAAGTTTTACCGAACGTCGTCCGAGGAATTTGCGACCACGCGCGCGGCCTTTCGTTGGCGTCACCTCGTCGCACTCGCTCGCGTCACGGCCAGCGAATACGGGCGACCCGCCCCCGGCGTGGCCGAAGCCCGTTCACTATTGAAGCTGGCCTGAGAGCCTGCCGGACAATTCCAGGGGTCTTATCAATCGTTGCGAAAGTATCTTCACACTACTTGATGATGGCACGCCGGTGGTGCGGTGAGGACCGCACGCTACAGGCACGTACGTTCGCAACGATTGATATTTCCTTGAAAACCCTCCGGGCGGCCGGTCTTTGGCCCAGAGCTTGGTCCCGACGCGAGGTCCGTCGTTCACGATACCCCCAGGCGGGGCAATTGATCCCGATAGGTGCGGCTGAGGGTCAACCGGGTTCCGTCGCGAAGCGTGACGCTGTATTCCCCGTGAAACAGCGGTTGCAGTTCCTTCACCCGCTCGGTGTTGACGATGGCGGTACGGCTGATGCGAACAAACCGTTCTTCGGGCATCCGTTGCTCCATGGCGGACAAGGTCTCCCGCAGGAGGTGCGCCTGCGGCCCGACGTGTAGTTCGACGTAATTGTCCGCCGATCCGATCCAGTCGATGTCGGCCACGTTGACGAAAATAACCCGGCCGCCCGTTTTGACCGGAATCCGTTCGACGGCGGCGGACGGACGAGGTTGGAGCTGGGAGATGACCGCGTTGAGCTTGGAGGCCAAATCATCGGTCGCAGTCGAGCGCAGGCGGTCCAGCGCCCGCCGCAAGGCCAGCTTGAAGCGGGGCCGGTCAAAGGGCTTGAGCAGGTAGTCCACGGCGTGAACTTCGAACGCCCGCAGGGCGAACTCCTCGTGGGCAGTCACAAAAATCACGGCGGCCGGCGCTTCCTGACCCAGACGCGTCAGCACCTCGAAGCCCGTCGAGCCGGGCATTTGGACATCGAGGAAGACTAAGTCGGGACGCAGGCCACGGAAGCGTTCAACGGCCTCGTCCCCATTGGCCGCCTCACCGACCAAGGTCACTTCCGGCTCCCCGGCCAGGAGCGTCTTCAGCCGTTCCCGGCCGAGGGGTTCATCGTCCACAATCAGGACGCGAACCGGTTGGTTGGTCAGCATCATATCAGCTTAAGCTAGCGATCTACCTTGCCCATGCCAGTCTTAACCCTAAGAGCAAGCCGCCCTCAAGCCTGACGGACAGGTTCTTCCCGGGCGGGTCGAGCGCGGAACGTCTTGGGAGCCATACCAAACGATTTCTTGAAGCGCCGATCGAAGTAACTTTGATCCGAAAATCCCGTTTCGGCGGCGATGTCGGCGATGCTGCGGTCGGTCTCGCGCAGCAACTGGGCGGCCCGGGCCAAGCGGACATGATTGAGGTACGAGACCAGGGTCATTCCGGCCACCTGCTTGAAGGCCTTCATGAAGGCCGCCGGGCTCATCGCCACCAGCCGGGCCGCCGCCGAAACCGACAATTTGTCCGCATAATGGGCTTGAATGTGGTCGAACAGGCGCTTCAACCGCAGCGAACGTTGCTGTTGCCGCATGAACTCCCAGCGGAGCATGTCGGACGCCCGGAAATGGCGTGCCAACTGGTACAGCAGCTCCAGGAGGAACGCCTTGCTGCCGGCTTGGACGAACTGGCGCTCGTCCTGGCCGAAGTAGGTCTCCACCAGCCGCGCCACCGCCGCCAACACGAGCGGGGACGCCTCATCGCGGGGGCGGAGTACGTGCGGCCGGCGGTCCACCTTGGAATAGAACGGTAGCAGGAAGGTGTAGTCGCCCGACGGCGACCCGAGCGAATAGACGAATTCCGGCAGGAAACTCACCACCACGACCCGGGTGTCGAACCCGGGAAAATCCACCACGTGATGCAGTTTCAGGTTGTCCACCACCAGGAGATCGCCGGCTTCCAGCGGCACCAGGTGGTCGCCCATCCGAAACCTCACCGGACCATCGAGCGGCAGGAAGAGCTCGAGTCGTTCATGCCAGGTTTGCCCCGGCGTGTGCTGGCGCGAGCTGAAGCGGAAGAGCTTGATGCACAGGGGAAACTCCGGGGTGAGCTCGACTTCGTAGTGCCCGCGCGCATCCAGTTGGGCGGCGATGGCGTGAGGCTCGAACTTGAGCCGGTCACAGACCGCGAGCAGTTGCCGAAAGGCGGGGGGCTTCATGGAATGGCTTAGAATCGGAAAGGCAGGCGGACAAGGTCAAGAAGGCGTGCAGTTTGTTCGTCGTCCGCGATCCCTTTCACGAGGCTGGCTCCAGGTAAATGCGACGCTGTCGGAGTCGGGCCAGCAGCCGGGTCCGCAGACTGTCCACCAACACCGCGATGAAGATGATGGCGCTGGTGATCAGCGGGAACAGGTAGGGATCGGCCTGGAGCATGACTAGGCCATTGAAGATCCCCTTGACCAACACGGCACCCAGGAGGGGCCCGGGAAAGACATTCCCCCGACCGCCGAACAGGCTGGTGCCACCCAACACCGCGGCCGTGATCGCTTCGAACTCGTAGAATTCCCCGAACTTGGGCGAAACCGCCCCGAGCTGGGCCAACGCCACGACCCCGCCGAGACCGGCACACAGGCCGCAAATGACATAGGCGGCCGCCACGATCCGGCGGGTGTTCAGCCCGGCTTTTTCGGCCGATTCCAAACTGTGGCCCGTCGCGCATAACTGCCGGCCGAACGGCGTCCGGTTCAGCACCACCCACGCCGCCATGGTGACGAGGCCCAGCAACCACAGCGGCAGGGGGATTCCCCACCATCGAGCCGCCCCGACCTGCAGGAAGCTGTCCGGCAGATTCATCGCCCGGGTTTGAGTGATCCACAGACCGAGTCCGCGTCCCAGGCTCAGCATCCCGAGCGTGGCGATGAACGCGACGATGCGGAGTCGCGTGACCAGCAGTGCGTTGATGATGCCTCCCGCCAGACCGACCGCCACCAGGGCGGCCAGGGCCAGCGGAAGCGGCTGACCCGCTAACGCCAGTTTCCCCGCCACCGCGGCGCCCACGAACATCAAAGCGCCCACCGACAGATCCACGCCCGCCGTCAGCAGAACGAACGTCATTCCCACGGCCACGATGGCGGTGGCCGACGACTGGCGAACAATGCTGAGCAGATTCTCCGGCGCGAGAAACCGCGGCTCCAGCAGGCCGAACACCAGCAACACGAGGACAAACAGCAACAGGGTCGCGGAGTTGAGCACGACCACCACCGGGCGTGAGACGGCGTCCTTCATGCCGGAAGCGCGGCCTGGAGAATCCGCTCCTGACTGAAGGCAGACCGCGGCAAGTCGTCCCGCACTTGCCCGCGGGCCATTACCAGAATTCGGTCACACAGCCCGAACAATTCCTCGATTTCGGAAGAGATCACCAAGACGCCGGCGCCCTGGCCGGCCCGTTCCTGGATCAATTGGTAGATCTCGAACTTCGCCCCGACATCGATGCCGCGCGTGGGTTCGTCGAGGATCAGCACCCGGGGCTGGGCGAGGAGCCACTTGGCCAACACCACTTTTTGCTGGTTGCCTCCGCTCAAGGTTTTTACGGGCTGCCCGTCAGAGGCCGCCGGTGTCAGATGCACAGCGGACCGGATGGCGCGGACGACCTGGCGCAATCCCGCGGTATCCAACCAACCGGAACCGCGACGGGCGTGATTCCGCAGGGTGACCAACGCGATGTTGTCCGCGATCGACGCGTCCAATCCCAGGCCATCGGCCCGGCGGTCTTCGGTGAGAAAGGCCAGTCCGCGCCGGATTCGGCCCCGGGGGCCACGCGGCACCGGCTGCCCGTCGATGCGGATTTCCCCGGAGGAATGCGGATCCAAGCCGAACAGGATGCGAGCGAGCTCGGAGCGCCCCGCGCCCATCAGGCCCGCCACGCCCAGGATTTCCCCGGCGTGAAGGGTAAAGGAAATGTCGCGGACCATTCCCGGTTGGGTGACGCCGCGTACTTCGAGAACCGGTCGGCGGGACGTTCCGGTTTCCGCTGACGAGCTGAGTTCGGGGCGGGTGGGAAACAATTGGTTCAGCTCCCGACCCACCATCAATGTCACCAGGCGTTGCGCGGTGAACTCGCGCGCCGGACCACTGCCGACCACGGCGCCGTCACGCAGCACCACCAGGTCATCGCATTCCCGCAACACGTCTCCCAGCGCATGCGAGATGAAGATCAAGGCCAGCCCGTCGTCCCGCAGCCCTCGCATCAACGCAAACAGCCGGGCGCATTCCGGAGCGCTCAGCGACGTGGTCGGTTCATCCAGGATCAACAGCCGGGGGCGGCTCCCGAGCGCCTGGGCAATCTCCACCAACTGCCGCTCGCCGGCGGGCAGCCGTTCCAGGGGAGTATCCGGATCCAGCGTGAGTCCGACCGCCGCCAGCCGGGAACGGGCCAGGTCGCGTAGTCGCCGACGGTCCAGCAGCCGAAGTCCGGCCGAAGCAAGACGGCCGGCGGCTCCCACCACGGGAAATCCGGTCAGGCACAGGTTTTCCGCGATGGTGAGGTTGGGGAACAGGTTGAGCTCTTGATGTACGAACGCGATTCCGGCGGCCCGGGCTTCAGCCGGTGAACGCGGCGCATGGACCTGCCCGTCCAGCCACATTCGTCCCGCGTCGGGCGACAGGTTGCCGCCCAGCAGGTTCATGAGCGTGGATTTGCCCGCACCGTTCTCCCCCACCAAGCCCGTGATCGCGCCATTCCGTATCGCGCAACGAACCGCCTTGAGCACGGGGACGCCGAAGAATGATTTCTCGATTCCCTCGAAGCGCAGCCAGCCGGTCGGGGCGTCCGGCGTTGAGGTGGCCTGGGGGGGAACATCCATGGCAACGATCTCGGCCGCCCCTAGACCCGCGGCGCGCCACCGGCGTTTCGCCAACTATCGAGCAGGGCCGCCACCAGGATGACCCCGCCCTTCACCATCATGATCACGAAGAACGAGAGGTTCAGTAGGTTGAGGCTGTTGTCGAGGAGCTTGATGAAGATCACTCCGAACAGCGCCCACAGGACTTTCCCCCGCCCGCCAAACAGGCTCACTCCACCGATCACCGTGGCGGCGATCACATCGAGCAACAGACGCTGCCCCAGTACCGGCGATGCCGTTTCCGACTGAGCCGTCAACAGCACCGACGCGAGGGCGGCAAATCCGCCACTGAATGCATAAGCCAGGAGGATCACCGCGCCGGTGGGCACGCCGGAAAGCTCCGCCGCCCTGATGTTGTGTCCGACCGCGTAAATCCACCGGCCCAACAAGGTACGACTCAAAAGCAGATGCCCGAGTACCGTCGCCCCCACCGCCACGGCCAGCGCCGGTCCGGTGCGGCTCCCCAACGTGATGAAGGCGGGGGGCAATCCCGCGATTCCCTTCGACTGCGTGGCCCAGATCGCCACGCCACTGAAGAACATCATCGCGGTCAGGGTGACGATGAAGGGAGGCATGCGGAACATCACGATGGCCGCGCCGTTCAGCAGTCCCACCCCTGCCCCCGCCACCACCATGAGCAGGATGCCCAGCGGCACCGCCAGCGGTCCGTCTCCCAGCCACCCCTCCGGCGCACCCAACGCCAGGCCCGCCACCACGCTGGTCAGCGCCACCGTGGAGCCAATGGACAAGTCGATCCCTCCGATGACCAGGACGAACGTTTGTCCCACCGCCAGCAACAGCAACGGCAGGAGGGTCGTCAGGATGGATTCAAAGTTCCCCCGCGAAGCGAATCCGGGAACGAGCAGTGCCAGGACGACAAAATAAGCGGCACTCAGCAGCAAGACGAAGTACTCGGATCGAAGGGCGCGCAGGAGCAAGTTGGGTCGGGACGATCGAACGACGAGGGGAGCGAGGGCGGAACTCACGCGGCCGTCATTTTCGGTTGGCCACCTGGGCGCCCCACATGCGCGGCGCCAGTTCCTCCAGGTTGGCCTGGGTGATGGCAAAGCCCGGATCTTCGATGCGCGCGGGCGGCGTCTTGCCGGCCTGCGCGTCGGCAATCGCCTGCACCGCCTGTTCCGACTCCCAGAACACATCCTGCACCCCGGTGGCATCCACATAGCCCTCCTTCATCAGTTGGTAGGCCGTCGCGTCTCCGTCGAATCCACCCAGGATGACATGACCCGGTTCGCCGACTTTCTTCCATTTTCCCAAGCTGCTGAGCACCGACTTGATGCTGGGAAACATGAAGTCGGACGAGGTGAAGATCAGTCCGATGTCGGGATGGGCTTGGAACGCGCTTTGGACTCCGGCCAGGGCTTTTTCCTGATTCCATTCGGTCGGCACCCGGGCCACGACCTCGATGGCGTCACCGGCTTCCTGGATCGCGGCCTCGAATCCGTCCTTCCGGCCGATGGCATTCACATCGCCCAGGTCACCGAACAAGGCCATCGCCTTCACCTTACGCCCGGTTTTGCGCGCCTCGCCAATCAGGTATTCGACCGTGGCCTTGGTGATCGCGACGTTATCGGGAGCTACCACGGTGTGCGGCGCGTCAGTGGGATCGGAGGGCCGGTTGTACAGCACCACCGGGATGGTGGCGGCGTTGGCCGCCTTGATCATCGGAATCACCGTCTTGCCGTCCTTGGGCACGATGATCAACCCGTCCACGCGGCGGTTGATGAAGCTTTTGACCTGTTCGAGTTGTCGGTTCGCGTCGCCGTCCGCCACGGCTTCGAGGACCTTGGCATTGTGCTGTTGGGCGGCGGCCTTGATAGCTTCGAACCCGGCCACCCAGTACTCGGTCTGGAGCGTCTCGAACACCACCCCGATAGTCAGCGGTTCGGTATCACCGGAAGCGCGGGGGGAGGTGGACGTTCCCGCCGGCTCCGGGCGGTTACAGCCCAGCAACACCGCGGCGAGACCCGCCAGGGTGCAAAGGCGAAGGAAGACACGGGAATTCATGGGAGGACGGTTGGACGGTATGTCGAGCTTGTGGTGCGCGGAGATTGAAGCGGCGCCCCCGCGGCCTGTCCACCGGCAGAACCATCGCTTTCTTGGCTGATCCTCTACGCGGGAAACGACGCGAGCCTCCGCCCGGGGGACCGGAGGGGACAGAGGACAGAGAACGGAGCGGAAGGCTTGTAGCGTCGGCTGTCCTCCAGGACAGGAGCCGGGGACAGGACAGGAGCCGGGGACAGGACAGGAGCCGGGGACAGGACAGGAGCCGGG
>CAYYSX010000124.1:0-4556 GCA_964474315.1 uncultured Verrucomicrobiota bacterium
CCTCCGCGGAGGACTGGCTGAGTGAGGTTTGAAGATTGGGTCGATCGATGTCGGCGTCGGTGGCTAGAAGAGAATCGGTCTGCTCATGCGCCGCCAGCAGCGCCTCCACCCGCTGGCGCAGTGGCTCATCCCCCGCACACTCGCGCTCCAGCCACGCGGAGCGCCCGGCGTTGGGCTGGGCCAGCGCGGCTTGGAAGAGCATTTCTTCGCGCGAAGGGTTCATATGATTAGCTAAGTTATATGAGTTTCCTGGATTGGAATCTTGCACGGTGTTCGCGGTCGTCTATCGAATAGGAACCGAATCAGCTCCGGAGGAGGCTTCGGCGAGCAAAGCCGGGCTCGCTGCGAGCGGGCCGACCCTGGTCAGCGATTGAATCCGGTGGCGCAGCTCGCGGGTCAACGGCGCGGCCGCGGCCCGGAGGTTTGCTCCAACTTCTCGGACGAAGGCCGCAACCTCGATCGGCTCTCCGAAGACGATCTCGGCGAACCGCGCCGCGGGATAGGTTCCGGCGCCGAGCACGTCTTCCTCCAGCTTGAAGAGGGTCTCCGCCAAGCGATCCAGGGTGGGCCGACTCTCCAGGTACCGGCCCCGGTAGCTGTACAACTGCTGGGCGGCGAACAGGCGATCGAGATCGTCGTGGAGCCGGTCCCTGCGGGTCGGTGAAAGCGCCGCGGTGTGGGTGGTCAACTCGAGTCGGAGGCGATACCGGAGGGCGTTGATTCTCGCCGGGATCGGAGTGTCAACGGACTGGACGCCGTGCCGTTGTTCCACGCTTTCGACGAGATGTTCCTGAAGCCAGATGATGCGTTCGTTAAGATTCCCTCCGCGCGTTTCGCCGAGGTACTCTTCCTCTTTGATCGAGAGGAGGGCGCTTCCGAGGCGATAGATGCGGTCCATCACCTCGAGTTCCGTTTTGGGTTTCCAGGTGATGCGCTGTTCGAGGAGGTCCAGCCGACGGGTAAACGTCGTCTCCACGACCGGGTCGTGCTGGATGCGGATCGAGGTGGGCACGGCGTAGCCCTTCCGGCCGGCGGGCAGCTTTTCCGCGGTCCGCAGCAGGAGCGTGGCGGCGCCTTCGTTCAGAAGGTCGAGTTCTTCATGGTGATGATAGATCTCGCCCTCGGGAAAGATCACCAGGGGATGACGCCCCGCCCGGAGGAGGTTCAAGGCGGTCCGGAGGGAGGCCAGGTCGTTGCCTTCCCGATCGATGGAGAACGCTCCCGAGCGTTGCAGTACGAAGCGACTGAAGGGGCCGCGTTCGAAGCATTCGCGGGCCGCCATGAAATGGAAGGCCAGACCGTGTCGTCGGCCGACTTCCACCAACAGGCAGGGATCAGCGTGATCGGCGTGATTGGGTGTCACGAGAACCGAGTGGCCGCCGTGGGCCAAGCGGAGCAGGGGCGATTCCCCGCGGACGGTCACGCGCCGGACGTTGAAGCGGAAGCGGAGGTGACCTCGCGCAAGGCCATGGAGCAGCGGGCGAAACCAGCGTGCGTACCGCGGAGGGCGGAACGTGTAAGGCTTCAGTTCACGATGCAGGTTCACGGTGCTGGCTCAGGAGGCGAATTGCCGGGCAAGTTCCTTGATGCGCCGGAGGTCCAGCTTTCCCGAACCGAGTTGCGGGAATGCTTCGACCTGGAAAAAGGCGTCCGGCTTCGGCTTCCAAAGATTGGGCAGATCGTCCTTCGCCAGCCGATCGAGACAAGTCCGCAAAAGGGCGGTGTCGAGCCGGTGCAGCACGACGAGCCGCTCGCCCTTCCGTTCGTTCGGGAGGCTGGACACGACGAAGGTCAGTTCGGTGGCGCTGGCGATTTCGTGCAGGCGTTCCTCGATCCGGAGATGGGGTACCATCTCCCCGCCGATCTTGCTGAACCGGCTGAGCCGGTCGGTGAGGAAGACAAATCCGTCGTCGTCAATCGCGGCAATGTCTCCCGTGCGGTACCAACCCGCGCGCAACACCCGCTCGGTCAGGTCGGGCCGGCCGAGGTACCCGGACATCACGTTGGGACCGCGCACGAGCAGGAGTCCGGGCTGGCCGAGGGGGCGGGGCTCCTCGGTCACCGGATCCACGATACGCACCTCCATCCCCGGCAGCGGCCGGCCGATGCTGCCCCGCTTGGAACCCGTCTTGCGGATGCCCGCCTCGGTCTCATCGGGCGTGTTCACACACACCGCCGGGGCGCATTCCGTGCATCCGTAGCCTTCCAACGGAGCGAGCTTAAACTTCTTCTCGAACGCCTCGGCCAGGCGCGGGGGCAGTTTCTCGGCTCCGACCATGACCAGCCGGAGGCTGCGAAAGTCCTCGGGCGCGCAGCCGTTCAGATAGAGTTGAAGAAACGTGGGGGTCGTCAGGAGGAACGTCAGCGCCTGTTCTCGCACCAAACGGCCCACCGCCCCCGCGTCCAGTGGCGTCGGATGATAGGCCACTCCCAGTCCCAACGTGGCGGGTAGGCACAGGGTGGCGGTGAAGCCGAAGGAATGGAAGAACGGCAGCACACCCAGGAACCGGTCGTCGGGCCGGAGCCGGAACACCTGGTTCAACTGGGCGACATTGGCGGCCACGTTGAGATGGGAGAGCAGGACGCCCTTGGGTTCGCCGGTGCTTCCGCTCAAAAAAATGACCGTGGCCAGGTCCTCCAGGCGAACCCGGCGTGCGCAGCCCAGCGCCCGCTCGAGCCACCGCACCGGAAGCGCGAGCCCCATCGCCAACGCAGCGAGGCGTTCGGAGGATCGAGGCTGCGCGGCGACGTGTTCCAGGGCGAGCGCCGGAAAGGGCAGCCCGAGCTTCACCTTGCCCAGAAAGGCCTCCGAACTGACCACGGTCCGGATCTCACATTGCCGCACACAGGAGGCGAGGTCGGCGGCGGAAGTCGTGTAATTGAGGTTCACCGGGACCTTGCCCATCCAGAGCGCCGCGAGATTGACCAGCGCGCCGGCAATCGAGGGTGGCAAGAGGATTCCCACCTTGTCCTGTTCCTCCCAATGCGGCCGCAGCCGCCGGGCCAGGTACACCATTCGCGCCACCGCGCCGGCCCAGTTCAGGCGCGGTACGCGGGCGTCACCCATCGCAAATCGAAACGGATGCCGCCGCGCCCGCCGCACGAACGCGTGATGCGGCAACTCGGCGGGCAGGGGTCCGTTTGGGGACATGGGTTGGGATCGCATGGAGCAATACGGAAGATGACTTGGAAGGGAGACTCAGGTCGAGAGCACCCGCTTCGATCCCTTCATCCCCCACTCCGTCAAAGCGCAGGAAATCTCAGGAAAGTATGGGTCTCCTTATGTCGTGCCCGGCATGGAGGCCGGTGGAATATTCTGATTGAGGCGGCAGAGATTCGTGGGTCGATCCTCGCGCCAGGGATCCGAACATCCCCATCGTTCAGCGCCCGAAGAAAGAGATCTTTCATAAGAGCCTGATTTCTTACAAGCTGACCACCACCGACTTGGTCTCGGTATAGTGTTCGAGCGCGTCGCGTCCGAGTTCCCGACCCCAGCCGGACTGCTTATAGCCGCCGAAAGGTAGGGCATTGTCATAGACGTGGTACGTGTTGATCCAAACGGTTCCCGCCTGGAGGGCGTGGGCGATCCGATGGGCCTTTTGGACGTCCCGGGTCCATACGCCGGCGGCGAGGCCGTAGGTGGTGTCGTTGGCGGCCGCCACGACTTCCTGAACGTCGCGGAACGGGATGGCCGCAACCACCGGACCGAAGACCTCTTCGCGGACGAGGCGGTGGCTGGGTTCGGTTTGGAGCACCACGGTGGGTTCGTAATAGTAGCCGGATCCTTCGCCCCGTTGCCCGCCGACGGCGGTTCGCGCGCCTTCGTGCGCCGCTCCATCCATATAGCCGGAAACACGCTGCAATTGTTCGCTGGAGACGAGCGGGCTCATGGTGGCCTGCGGATCGAACCCGTGGCCCAGGCGGGTTCCCTTCGCGCCGGCCACGAGGGCGTCCACTATGGGGTCGAAGTGTTTCGTGTGAATGAAGAGACGCGAGCCCGCGGTGCAAACCTGGCCCGAGTTGAAAAAGACCCCGCCCGCGGCGCCTTGGGTCGCGGCGGCAATGTCGGCGTCTTCGAGGATGATGTTGGGGGATTTGCCGCCGAGTTCGAGCGTCACCTTCTTCAGGTTCCCCGCGGCAGCCTGGACGATGAGCTTGCCGACTTCGGTCGAACCGGTGAATGCCACCTTGGCGATTCCTGGATGCGCGGCAATCGCGGCGCCCGCCGTCTCCCCGAAGCCTGGGAGCACGTTGATAACGCCGTCGGGGAAACCAGCCACCAATGCCAGTTGCCCCAGATACAGTGCCGTCAGCGGCGTCTGCTCGGCTGGCTTCAATAGCACGGTGCATCCGGCGGCCAGCGCGGGACCGAGTTTCCAAGCAGCCATCAGGAGGGGAAAGTTCCAGGGAATGATCTGCCCGACTACGCCGACGGGTTCCTTGAGGGTGTAGGCAAAGAACTTTTGGCCGGGCTGAAACGGGGCGGACAGCGGGACGGTCTCGCCGTGTAAACCGCGGGCCAGACCTGCCATGTATCGAATCGTGTCCGCCGCAAA
>CAYYSX010000124.1:4656-16445 GCA_964474315.1 uncultured Verrucomicrobiota bacterium
TTGTCGAGCGATTCCAACTGAGCCAGATCATCAGCGCTTTCTTCGATTAGGTCGGCGAAGCGCCAGAGCAATCGCGAGCGGTCCGCCGGAGTCAGTGATCCCCATGGCCCCAGAAGCGCTTTCGCCGCGGCTTCGACCGCCCGGTCCACGTCCTCCGTATCCGCCTCAGCTACGCGGGCCAGCACGCCGCCGGTGGCGGGATTGAAGGTGTCAAAGGTACGGCCGGAGACGGCCTCCACCCATTGGCCATCGATGAGAAGCGGACGCGGCGAGCCGAGAAACGCAGCGACGTCGGGGTTGAGATCAACGCCCGGCTGCACGGACGGCGTGAACGTTTGCCGGTCGAATGGATTGGTTCTGGCGGATTGAGGAAGCGTCGTTGTGGTCATCGACTGCATCAGCGCAATCCGCGAAGAAATCGTCGGTCGGATTTTTTAGCCACGTAAACCACATCGCCCCTATGGAGTGCGGTGCTGGGCACCGCTTTGGATTGGGGCGTGGGGAGGCGGTGGAACGAGGAGGAACTTCGGGCGTCCTGGCCGCGTTCCATCCAAAGCGGCGGAAACCGCCGCACTCCACATCGGTACCCTTCGGTCAAAAAGCCGGGCTATTGTCGGACGGGCTGGTAAGGCCGATTCTGCTTCCGCTCAGCAATCTCTTCGAACGTGGGTGCCAGCAAAATCCGGATACCGCGACCGACTGCAGGCAGATCGCTCACCGCCAGCATCCGTCCATCGGCGGAGAAATCGACGACCGGAATGGGTTGGCGCACAGGAATCGTTACCAACTCCTGATGGGTCACCTGAAGTGTCCGGGTTGCCGTCCGTGTCCCCGTTGCGGATGGCGGTTTGCGGACGCCAGAAATTGTAGAAGTATTTGGTGTCCCATACCGCGATGGCTTGCGCCGCCTTTTCACTCGCTGTTTTGCCGACATGACCAGGAGGAGTTATGGAACACGATATTACGGCAGACCGCTCAGCGGTTTCGGTTTCGAATCAATTTCTTCCATTGAAGGAACGGTCCACAACCGGATGAACTCTTGGGGTTCGAGGAGATATCCCACCGCGAGCCTGCGGCCATCCGGAGAGAATTTTGCGCTCCTACCGCCACCGGGCAGGGGAATGTTCACCATTTCCTGCCGGGTCGCGACGTTCCAGAGCTTCAGCTTACAGTCGTCAGAGACAGTGGCGATGGTCCTGCCATCGGGCGAGAACGAACCGAAAAGCACTTGTACATGTCCTTTCAGAGTGCCCTGAAGAATCAACGAGGGCACTTCCCAGATCTTGCCCGTCTCGTTCTCCTCGCCGGTGAGCAGGAGTTTTCCATCCGGCGAAAAGGCGACTGAGAGGACCGCGTTTTCCAGTTCCCGTTTTTGGAGCAATTTGCCGGTTGATACGTCCCACAAACCAAGGCGTCCGATCAAGGCTTGCGCAAGCGGAAAAATTGAGCGGCGTCGCTCGTGCTGACTAAGACGCTAAAGACAGCGTCGTTGGCGATGACTACGTTAGTGATCGGTTGCCAGAGGCTGGAAGCGTCGAGGCTGAGAACGCTTTCCACCGTAAAATCGGTGTAATCGCTCGGCCATTGGAGAAGAACTTCTGCGGGCGCGACTTGGGCGACGGTCAAACTGGGTGGCGCGAAGCCGATAGTGTAAGTCAAATCATCGAAATAGACGCTCTGGCCGTTGCCATCGATGTGCGTCGTGATGATGCCGAAGCGATCAAAATGGGCGCCGACCTGTCGGTGGCCCGGATCGAGATGCAAGGTCACCGCCTGGCCGTCCAGCGTGACGATGATACTGCCGCTTCCGCCGTTACCATCCGGATGGTAGTCCAACGTCCAGTCGCGCGACTCACCGTCAGGATAAATAGAGGGCGGTGTGGGTGTGCCCCGACCGCCGCTGGGCCGCACGCCTTCCTGATCGAGGCCGTAAGTAGGGTACAGGTAAAACCCTTCCGAGCTGGGGCCTTCGAGGGCGGCGCCAACAAAGTTCTCCGGCGTGGCGGAGTCCTGGGAGTTGCTGCTGCGCAGACTGCCGGTCGAATGGAAAAAGCCAATGAGGGTCGTACTGTCGCTGACCCCGCGGCGAAACCCGACTTTGCCCCCGGCATGCAACGGCTGATGAAGAGACAATGTCTCATGGAGCCGATCGCCATAATAGGCCATGCGCCTTCCGTTAAACTCGACGCGCGAATCGCCGCGAAACGTGTCGCCGCCGATCTCCCCCGCGTTTTGTCCGCCGGCAACGTTCGAGCTCGGGCTATAGCCAAAATTGAAGCGCGGACGAACGTTGGCGCTGGAGTAGGTCCTACGGTTATTCCGCTGGTCCCAACCCGGGTCGGAATCGAAGGGGTGCGGTTCTCCGTTAATCGTCACGTTGTCCAGCCAGATTTGTCCCGGGTCGTCCGCGCTCTTCATGACATTGAGAATACCGAAGCGATTGAAGATCGCGCCGTCGGCTTGGTGGCCGGAATCGAGCGTCATGACCGTGGAATAGCTGCCGAACGTGGCGGTGACTATGCCTAGACCACCAGCGCCATGAGGATCGTAGCTAAGGGAAAACGGGTAGCTGGCAGCGCCGCTGGGAATAGCCGCCTCGGCACCGAACGACGCGCCGCCCGCTCGCCACAAACCAGTGCCATACTCGAGATACGCGTGAAAATAAGCGCCTCGGCCGTAGATGCGCAGGACGATCGAGTTGGGCGTGCGCCACTCGTTGACGGTGTCGGCGTTAAAGAAGCCAATCAGGGTATGGCCACCGCCCGGAGGCACATTCAGGAGGCCCGAAGCGGAAAGCGAATCGTGGAACGACGCCGGCGTCATCATCTTCCCGAAAAAGGCCGGCTCGCCCGCCGGGGTGATGAAGCCGCCAATTTCACCGGCCGATCCGCCCGCATGGCTGCTGGAACTACTGAAGCCAAAATCTTGGACGATCTGAGTGGGGGCCGGATCGGGCGCGCGGTTGTTGCGACCCTCCCAGCCTGGATTCGCGTCGAAGGTCTCGGTTTTCAACAACAAGGGTTGGCCGTGGGTTGGCTCGACGAGGGGCGAAATCAGGCACGCCGACGCGAGTCGAACTGATACGGATAGGAAAGCGCTTGGGGACACTCTGCGGTTCATTCTCTAGCCTTTCTCGTTTTAAGGTAACGAACTACAGAGATTTTGAACAGTTCGGCGACGACTTGCGATCGGGTCTCAACCGGGTTCGATTCCCGCCATTCCCGGAAGTTTTTCCTGCGAAAGTTGCGGTGGCCCAAGGAACGAGGTTTGGGGACACCTGTTGATGCAGAAGAGCATCAATCGAGGGGGGCGAAGCTCCAAGGGCCGAACTCCAGGCACCAAAGAGGCCGCGAATCCCAAGGCAAAGGCAGCGAGCTGAGCGGCCGGTCAGCCCATCAGTTGGCGGGTGCGTTCCACGAGGGGGCTGTCGGGTTCCTCGGACCCCTTGAGCCAATGCACGCTGACCGCGAGGAAACGGTTACGCAGGGCAGGATGGATGGTGGAGAAATCCTCGAGGACGGCGGTGCTGAACTTGTAGTCGTGGGAATCAGTGCCCTTGAGGTAGATAAAACGTTGGGCGACGTCCATGAAGGCATGCGGGTCCCCGTCGGCTTCCAGCCACGCCAGCGTCTTGCGGGCGGCGCCCGCCTTGTCGCGGGAGACGTCGCGGAAGATGGCGGCGAGGATTTCGGGAGAATCGCCCGGGACGGCTTCGGGCGTGAGGTCGTTGAGGTGCGGGGCATCGGGGGCGACGCCGGCCGACTTGCGGAACAGGGGCATGAAGGACGCGGCTTGGAGCAGGAGGTAGCGGCGGGTTTCGTCGATGCCGGCCTGCTGGAAGGCGTAGTGAAGGGCGTTCGCGGTGGTGCAGGCGTGGAGCGAAGGGATGCCCGGGCGTTGCATGAGGAGCTCGCCAGCATACAGGAAGACGGCATCCCAGACGGTACTGGGGTCGGCCCCGGCGTTGAGCGCTTTGACGACGGCTTGGGAGGCATCGTCCCAGGAGCCGGACCGGAGGGGTTCCATCAGGTCCGTGGTTCTGCCGGTTTCGCGCGTGCCGCGCTGCCAGCCGGGGCGGATTTCAAGCCGACGTTCGCGGTTGGCGCGGCCGGGCCGGTCGGCCTCCTCGTCCCCGTCGGCGGGATTGCCGGAAGTCCCGCCGCGGTCGAGTAGGGCATAGGCCAGAGAACGGAGGACGGGTTCGGCGTGCTGCCAGCCGATAGTCTGGAGGGTCCGCCAACTGTTGGCGACGTAGATGGCTTTGTGCCCGAAGTCGCGGTAATCGCGGGCGCTGAACCAGCAGAAGCGGTCGAAGGCTTCCTGGGCGCCGATCGTCCGGGCGAGGGCCGCGGCGGCGACGTCGGCCGCCGGCTCATCCCAGTGGTCCATGGCGTCAGTGAAGGCACGGCGCGCGGCCAGAGCGTCGGGAACGCGGGACTCGTCGAGGGCGGTCATGGTCCAGTCGCCTTCACGGACGTCGCGGGCTTGGGAGGACTTGAAGGCATCCAGCGCCCAGAAGATGGGCAGCCAGCGGTCGGACTCGGGGGCCTGCTGACTGGCCAGGTGGGCGGCATGGACGACCAACACGGCGTGGAATTTGAATCCGACGGGGCGCGGCCGGATGTTGCGCACACCGGCGAGGAGAAGGGCGGAGAGGACCTCGCGATAGGTGGTGCCGGAGCGGATGCGGGCGGCGACGGCGTCGAGGACCTGTTCCCGGGGGGTGTCTTCGAGCAGGCGGACAAGGGGTTCGATTTCGGGGCGGAGCCGAACGAAGGACGGATCCATACGGGTGTCGTCGGCAGCGAGGGCGGGAAGGCGGGGGAGGGCGACGGCGCTGCCGAGAGTGGCGAGGGCAGTGGACGTGAGGAAATGGCGCCGGGAGAAGGGGCTGATGGCATTCATGGGACTGGCGTGTGCGGGGAGAATAGAGCTTTCCCTGTGCTGTACGAATGAATTTGTCAACCCAAAAATTAAGGGGGTGGGTCATTCAGGATGCATCTTGGATTGGTTGTTACCGCAACGGCGATGAGGGGGGAGATGAAAGCTCCAAAAACCAAGTTCCAAGCTCCAAAGAAGTTCCCAAGCAAGTTCCAACGTCCAATCCCCCAAGACCTCGCTCCCAGGGACGCTTCGAGCCGAACCCGGGAATTGGGAGCTTGGGTCTTTGGAACTACCCATGAACCGTCCCTTCACCTTGTAGAGTCGTCTGTCCCCAGACGACAGTCGTCTCGGGAGAGACGACTCTACAGGGGAGAGTTCAGGGCCTCGATTCACGTCCGGATTTTGGAGGTCTACCCTTCTTTGGAGCTTGGGTTTTGGAGCTTGGGGAAGGGGCTGGCAGCTCTTTGGGCTCGGCCCGTGGCTCGTTAAGGACCCATTCAAGCTGCGCTCGGCACTCCCCTTGCCAGCCTGCTTGCCGCGACGTCCTCCGCTCCGTAAACGTATTCCGGTGAACGAAGACACGAACGACCTGTTGCGGGAGCAGCTCTCCCGCTCACGGATTTTTGCCGACTATCAGAAGGCGTTCGGCGAGGCGACCGGGTTGCCCCTCGCGTTGCGGCCGGTCGAGGCATGGCAGCCCGTTCACCACGGTGGCCCGAACGAGAATCCTTTCTGCGCGCTGATGGCACGGAGCAGCCGGTCGTGCGCGGCGTGTCTGGAGGTACAGGAGACGATTGCGACGAATCCCGGGGCGGGTCCCCGCACGGTGACTTGCTTCGCGGGCCTGACGGACACCGCGATTCCCCTGCGGTTCGGTCACGAACTGGTGGGGTTTCTCCAGACGGGCCAGGTGTTTGTCGGCACGACGCCCACGGCCGAGCGGTTCGCCCGGGCGGCGAAACAGTTGGTGGATTGGGGGCTGAAGGTGGATTTGCAGCGGGTCGAGGACGCTTGGTTTCACACCCGCGTCCTGCCTCCGCAGCAGTACGAGGCCATGTTGCGCCTACTCGCGATCTTCGCCCAGCACTTGGCGGTGGTGGGCAACCAGATCCTCGTCCAACAACGCAACGCCGAGCCGCCGGCCGTGGTCCGGGCCAAACAGTTCATCGCCGAACACCAGGATGAAACGCTGTCGCTGGGCCAGGTCGCCCGCGCGGTGAACACCAGCTCGTTCTATTTCTGCAAGCTCTTCAAAAAGGCGACCGGTCTGAACTTCACCGACTATGTTTCGCGGGTGCGGATCGAGAAGGCGAAGAATCTTCTGCTGAACCCCAACCACCGGATCAGCGAAGTGGCGTTCGAGGTGGGCTTCCAGTCGTTGACCCACTTCAACCGCGTCTTTCGCAAAGTGGTGGGCGAGTCGCCCACCGAATACCGCCGCCGTCTTCCGGGAGGCCGGCGCCGTTGAGGCCCGCCGCCGATAGCTCCGCGCCGATCCCCTGGCGGCCCATGGCGGTGCGCGCGGCGGTGTGCCTGGTGGCGACGGTGGCCGCCTGGGTACTGACGCGCTTCGGTTCGCCCCTTGCGCAAGCCAGTATTCTGGTCGCTTACCTATCCGGGTTGTGGGACCTCGCGCGCCACGTGGGCCAGGACCTGCGACGATGTTCGTTCAACACCGAATTCCTGATGCTGTTGGTCGCCTTGGGTGCGGCGGCTCTCGGTTCATGGCAGGAAGGGGCGCTCTTGCTGGTCCTGTTCTCGACGTCGGCGGCCATGGAGGAATTCGCCTCGGACCGGACTCGCCGCGAGGTCAATGCCCTGCTCAAGGGCGCCCCCAAGACCGCGCGCCGGCTCGACGGGGAATCCGAACGGGAAGTCACCGTGGAGTCACTCCAGCCGGGACAGATGATTCGCGTGACGGCCAATGAGCAGGTACCGGTCGATCTGGAGGTGGTGCGAGGCGAAAGCGCCTGTGACGAATCGACTCTGACCGGAGAGGCGGAACCGGTGGCCAAGGGGGCGGGAGATTCGCTCTTCGCTGGCACCTTGAACCTATGGGGGGTGATCGAGGGGCGCGTCTTGCGGCCGGCCGGCGACAGCGCGTTGCAACGAATCATCCGGCTGATCCATGAAGCGCAGCAGCAGAAGGCGCCGGTACAACGCTTCACCGACCGCTTCGGGACGCGCTACACCGCGGGCGTCATCAGTTTGTGTGGGGCGTGGTTCCTCGTGAACTGGCTGGTGTTCGGTCATCCGGCTTTTGCCAGCTCGGCCGACCGTCCGGCGGCGATCTATCGGGCGATGACGCTGCTGGTGGTGATGTCGCCCTGCGCGCTGGTGCTGTCGGTTCCCTCGGCCATTCTGTCGGCCATCGCGAGCGGGGCGCGCCACGGGGTTCTTTTTCGCGGCGGCACCGCGGTGGAAACCCTGGCCGAGGTCGCGGTGGTGGCGATGGACAAGACCGGCACGTTGACGGAAGGGGCGCTGCGGCTGGTCAAGGCCGAAGTGCTGGAGGGGACGGAGCACGAGGCGGTGGTCGTCGCCGGGAGTCTGGCCCGGCTTTCCAATCATCCGGTATCCCGGTCGCTGGCGCGCGAAGTGCGTCGGCAGGGTCTGGAGTTGGTCGAGTTGGACGGATCGGAGACCCTGGCGGGGCAGGGGATTCGCGCCCACCGGGGGGAGGCGGTTTATGGGCTCGGTAACCGGACTCTCGTGGGGAACCGCCTGCCGGCGGAGGTGGCGGCCGGGTTGGTACCATTTCCCGAAGGAACGAACGAAACCTGGGTGTTTGGCCCGGGGCTGCTGGCCCGGTTGCAGTTGCGCGATGCCTTGCGTCCGCAATCCCGCCAGTTGGTGGAGCAGCTTCATCGGCAGGGGCTCCGGACGGTCATGCTCACCGGCGACCGGGCGTCCTCCGCAGAGCGTCTGGCGCAGGAGGCAGGGGTGGGCGAAGTGCGCTCGCAATTGAAGCCCGAGCAGAAGGTGGAGGCCGTGCGCACGCTGCGGGCGGAAGGACGGCGGGTGGCCATGATCGGCGACGGCGTGAACGACGCTCCGGTGATTGCGGTGGCCGATGTCGGAGTGGCGATGGGGGCGCGGGGATCCGATGCCGCTCTGGAACAAGCGGACGTGGTCTTGATGAATGATCGGTTGGAGAATTTCCTGTTTGCCCGACAGCTCAGCCTCCGGGCGCGCAAGGTGATTCAGCAGAACCTGGCCATTTCGCTGGGCACGATGGCCGCCATGACCGGTGTGACGCTGCTGGTCCCGACGCTGCCGCTCTGGGCCGGGGTGGCGGCCCATGAAGGCAGCACGGTAGTGGTGGTGCTCAACAGTCTGCGGCTGTTGTGGTCGCCCGGTTCATCGCGGCTCGGTGTGCCGCCGGTCTCCTGAGCGGGCATTCGGAAAACGGCCGGGATTGATAAGGACCCGTGCTATGGGAGGACATCCTTGTCCAGCTTGCCCAGTGGTTCGCCAAAGAAGGGGGCGCCTCTCCGTTTTTGGCCAGGTGGTGGAGCCGGGGAGAGAGGACGGAGGACAGAGGATGGAAGCGGAAAGCCTGTAGCGTCGGCTGTCCTCAGCCGACCGGGCCTCTCCTGTGGAGTGCGGTGCTTTGCACCGCTTTGGATTTGGGCGCGGGGAAGCGGTGAAAGGGGAAGGACCTTCGATCGTCCTTGGCGCGTTCGACCCAAAGCGGCGGAAACCGCCGCACTCCACAGGTCGTTGGAGAGTTGGAAGCGCGGCCTTCCACCGGCTTGGTTGCCACCCGGCGAAACTCCCAGCGGCGTCGCGGCCACCGTCGCCGAGCCCTACCTCGTGCTGCTCGATCCCGAGACGCAGCGCTGGCTGGAGATTCGGGCGCGCGACGGACGGCTGGTGACGGGATCGAAATCCTCAGCCCAGCCAACCAGCGTGCCGGTGTCGGTCTGGAGGCGTACCTCGCCCGACGGCGGGCGTATTTGCAAGGTCGAGTCAACCTCGTGGAGATTGATCTGCTACGCGGAGGCAGTGATGTGCTGCTGGCCACACGCGACCTCCTGCCGGCACCTGCCGGCTCTGGTTCCCGAGTGTGTGTCAGCCGTGCCTCCCGGCCCGAGCAGGCCGAGGTGGACGTCTTTCCATTGCGCGACCCCATCCGCCCTTTCCGCGTCCCGCTGCGCCCGGGCGAAGCCGACGTCGTGGCGGAACTCCAGCGTCTTCTGGAACGCTGCTATCGCTCAGGCCGCTGCTGGCTGGCAGACCATTCACGCTCTCTCGACCCGCCGTTGTCGCCCGAAGACGCCGCCTGGGCCGAAGAATGTATCCGACAGGCGGGGTTGTGAGGGGTGGAGAGGCATATAAGAGGGCATCTATTATACCTGGGCTCCTGGTGCTCTTTCCAGGTTCACGGCGCTTTTACGACCCAGCCAGTCTGGATAGTAAGGTCTCCCGCATAAGAGGCGCGGCTGCGATCAGCTTGGCCTTCCTTCCGCGCCACTCGCCCAGAGCGAGGCACCGACACCGGCCGCAGCTCCGCCACGATCTGCTCCAGGGCCAGCACCGTCGCCCTACCCAGGGAACTGTCCATGAACTCCCGGTTGTCGAAACCCACCGAGCCCCCGCTGCCATTGACAAAGACTCCGGTGTCAAAGCTGGTGCCCTTGTTTTCCCCGACGGCCGAGCCGGTCTTGATGACCTTGCGGTTGGAGGCATCCACCAGGCGCCAGTCAATGCGCACATCGGCGGTGTTCTGTTTCACACCCACGTTGCCAAAACCAATGCCCACCCGGCGGCCAATGCCGCCGAGATTGACCCCGGTGTCCTTGGCGCCGAAGCGGGTGACCTTGGCGGTGAACATGAAGTCCGCCGCCGCAAACCCGCCCTTCTCGACCTTCTCCGCGGCGTCCACCCAGCCGTCGTCCCCCAGACCGATCTCGTCTTTGAGCACGCCCAACTGGGTGGTTTCCAGGACCTGAAATTTGTTCAGTTTACCGATCTCGGTGATGAGCATCTCGGCCAGGCCGGACCCCAAGGCGGGCTGCCAGTACTGGATGGCCACCCGATCCCCGCCAAAAGGAGCGACAATGAGGGTGGGTAATTCGCCTTCCTGGGCCGCCAAGCGACTGGGCGCTTGAGCCGCGAGCAGGGAGGTCAGGAGAATCAGGACGATGGAGGTGGTTCGTTTCATGATAATTCACTGGGATGATGGTTCGAGGTAAAATCCAATAGTGGGCCTTAGTTTTGTCGTTGGCGTCGAGCAACCCTTTGCTCATAGCTGTTGTCCGCGGGCGTCGTTGGAGAAGCCGACCGCTTGGCCTTCGTAAAGGGAGGAGATCGGTCACCACCCTTTCCCAGCCCGTCCGGGCGAACGGCAATAGCCCACGGATTCATCCGTGGGTTGCGAGGTATATCGGGAGCGAGTCCCGTCAGGGACGGAAGGAGCCGTTCGCGCGGCCCCGCTTCGTTCGCCCCTCCGGGGCTTCGGAAAATTTTAACGCTGTTGCCCCACCGTTGAAACGGTGGGCTATTTTCTCTTTGGTCCGGCGTACCAGTACACCCGCCCGTTCCGCCGGCTCGGAAGTTAAGTCTCATTCCCTTCCTCTCCCTCTTCCGTGGCCAGACCAGGGGACTTCAGATGGCGCTTCGTTCCCTCACAGCGGCTCCGTAGCCGGCTACGGAGCCACCGCCCGGTAGAACCGTCGGGCCGGTATGGGCGCTTCGGTATCCAGCAGCTCCGTTGTTGCCGTCGTGCTCACGAAATTCGTCAGCACTGTCCAACCGGTGAGGTTGCCCGACCACTCGATCAGGTAGGTCCGCCCGATGTCCCCCGTCAGTACCACCCGCACCTGACCGCTCTCGGTCAAGTCGGCTGCCAGCCGGATTTCCGTCAGAGGGGCCACCGTCACCACCCAGGTTTGCGTCGCCTCCTGAGGCGGTACGCCATCATCCACGACCCGCACCGTGACGCGGTTGGTGGTCCCGGCATACTCCGAACCCGGAACCCAGCGAATCACCCCGCTGGTCGCGTTGATCGTCATCCCAGCCGGCACTTCGCCTTCCAGGGAGAAGACCAGATCATTGGCCGGCACGTCTTCATCCGAGGCCTCCACCTGGACCTCGATCGTCCCTCCCGGAACGGCACTCTGCGCGCCGATGGGTGTCAGCACCGGCGCCTGATTCACTTCTTTCACCGCCACGGTGAACGACCGCTCATGCGTGTGAGGCGGCGAAGCGCTGTCGGTAACGCGCAGAGTGAACGCATGGGTGGAAGGACCTTGTTCTTCGCTGGGCCGCCAGAACAACACGCCCGTCGCGGCATTCAGCGAGGCCCCTTCGGGCACCTCGCCCACCCAGGCAAAGGTGAAGGGCGGCGACGCCTGCGGACTGTTGGTGACCGCGGCCGTCAAGGTCAGTAGCTCCTGCTCCTCCAGTTCCTGGTCGGCCAACGGCGCCAAGCGGAGGATCGGGGGTACGATGGTCACCGCCACGCTGGTTTCGGCGCTCAAGGGCGGCACCCCATTGTCGGTCACTTTGACCGGAATGGAGACAATCTCGCGGGCCAGCCGGACGCCGATGGGCCAGGTCAGCGTTCCGGTGTCGGGATGGATCGTGGCCCCGGCAGGTGAGTTGGGGCCTAGTTCGTAAGTCAGGGTATTGGCCGGCTGGTCCGGATCGGTGGCCGGCAACGTTAGTTGGAACACGGTGTCATCGGCGGTTTCCTGCTCCGGGATGGCGGCAAAGACCGGCGCCGCGTTCACCTCGCGCACAATGACGGTGAAGGTGTTGGTGGCGCTCAAGGGCGGTACCCCATCGTCCGTGACCACCACGGTGACGACGTTGGTGGAAGGGCCTTGCGCCTCGGTCGGCGTCCAACTAATGCCCCCGGTGGCCGGTTCGATGTTCAGGCCCGCCGGCCCGTCCAGCAG
>CAYYSX010000125.1:0-1628 GCA_964474315.1 uncultured Verrucomicrobiota bacterium
CCGCCATCCGCAAAAAGAACGAACTCT
The DNA here is from genome assembly GCA_964474315.1 of uncultured Verrucomicrobiota bacterium. GTDB lineage: Bacteria > Verrucomicrobiota > Verrucomicrobiia > Limisphaerales > UBA9464 > UBA9464. Next base: position 28 of record CAYYSX010000125.1, read on the forward strand.
TCTTCCACCGCTGGCGGCCGGCTAACTGGACTTATCTTTTCGGCTTCCGAAAGAACGAGCAGGGACAGAACTCGGTGGAGATTCCCAAGTTCGACCCACTGATCGCCGAGTGGGACGCGCGAATCGCCGGATTGCGGGATCTGAAGAACCAGAATCCCACCATGGTAACGGAGGTGAAGCGCCTGTTGGCCGAGGCCGCCTCCCGGGAGCATCGGGATCCTAATTATAAGGAACAGCCGCTTCCCACGTTCGAGGTGGCGCCCGGGTTCGAGGTTTCGCTCTGGGCCGAGAATCCGATGCTCTACAAGCCGATCCAGATGAATTGGGATCCGCAGGGCCGGCTCTGGGTCGCCAGTTCGCGCCTGTATCCGCAGATCAAACCCGGTCAGGACGCTGAGGACGCGGTGATCGTGCTCGAAGATACCAATGGGGACGGTCAGGCGGACAAGAGTACGGTATTTGCCGATGGACTGGTGATTCCCACGGGGGTGGTGCCTGATGGTCGGGGTGGTTGTTACGTCGCGGCGAGCCACCAGTTGCTCCACTTCGCCGACACGGATGGGGATGGGAAGGGCGACCAACGGACCATCATTCAGTCGAGCTTTGGGACCGAAGATACTCATCACAATCTCCACACCTTACGTTGGGGGTTTGACGGACATCTCTATCTCAATCAGTCCATCTACACCCACACGCACATCGAGACGCCGTGGGGCGTGCGCCGCCTGAACAGCGCGGGCATCTGGCGTTTCAATCCGGACACGTGGCGGATGGAGATTTTTACCAAAGGCGGCTGCAATCCGTGGGGTCACCATTGGGACCAGTTTGGCAATTCCTTCTTTACCGATGGTGCCGGCTTCAAGGGCGTTTATCACGCTATGGAAGGCGCCACTTATTTCACTTATGCGGACATGCGCCGCGAAGCCGAGAGCATCAGCCCGGGCAACTATCCCAAGTTTGCCAGCCTCGAACTCGTGCATAGCCCGATGTTCCCGGCCGACTGGCAGGGGGATGTGATCACCTGCGACTTTCGGGCTCAACGGCTGGTTCGGTTCAAGCTGAATGAAGTGGGTTCCACGTTTCAGACCCAGGAAATGCCTGACCTGCTCCGTTCGACCAACGTTACTTTCCGGCCCATCGACTTGCGGTTCGGACCGGACGGCGCGCTCTATGTCGCCGACTGGTCGAACCCGATCATCCAACATGGTGAAGTCGATTTCCGCGACCCGCGGCGGGATCATGAGCATGGGCGGATCTGGCGCATCGCTGCGAAGCCGGAAGCGGGAAGCCCCAGTTCGGGAGGGCGCCGTGATCTCACCAAGCTGTCCACGGGCGAGTTGCTTGATCTGACCCTGTCCAAGAGCGGTTGGGAACAGGAACAGGCCCGGGTGGTCTTGCGGCAGCGTCAGGGCGGCGAGGTGTTACCGCAGGTGAAGCCCTGGCTTGCCCGGCAATCGGATCCTCGCGCCCGATTGGAGGCGATGTGGTTGGGCGAGGCGTTTGGCGCGCCGGTCGATGATTTGGTCATCGAATTGGTGTCGGCTCCGGATGAACGCCTCCGCACGGCGGCTGCGCGGCAGTTGAGCCGATAGTACCGCAGA
>CAYYSX010000125.1:1728-14763 GCA_964474315.1 uncultured Verrucomicrobiota bacterium
TGTCTGCGGTACAGGGGGCGGTGGCCCAAGCCACGATTCATTTCCCCAGCCGGTTCACGATGGCCTCCACGTCGTAAACACAGCCGCCCCACGTTCCGCCGCCCACGGCCTGCAGCGCTCCCCAGAGCCGAGTGTCTTCGGGTAGGTCAGGATGCGGGGCCAGCTTCGGATGCGGAGCCCGCTCGGCCAGCAGCCGGGCGGCTTGTTCCGGCGACAGGCGATCGGTTCCCGTTCCGACCAGATCGACGGTGCCGGTCAGTTGGTTGCGATCCACGTGCAGCCGGAGGAGATCGCCATCGCGCAGGCGTCCCAAGGGTCCACCGGCCAGCGCCTCCGGCCCTACATGTCCCACACAGGCTCCGGTGCTGACTCCGCTGAACCGCGCATCGGTGACCAGCGCGACGTGTTTGCCGAAGGGCAAATGCTTGAGGGCGCTGGTGAGTTGATAGGTTTCCTCCATGCCGGTGCCGAGCGGGCCTGCCCCCATGAGGACCAACACATCCCCGGCCTTCACCTCTCCGCGCTTGATCGCAGCAATGGCATCCCGTTCGCGGGTGAACACGCGGGCCGGTCCTTCGTGACGATACACGCCATCGGCATCGACCACGCTGGGATCGATGGACGTCGATTTAATCACCGACCCTTCCGGTGCGAGGTTGCCCCGGGGAAAGGTGACCGTGCTGGTCAATCCGCGTTCGCGCGCGCGGACTGGGGGGAGGATGACGTCATCGGGATCCACGCCGTCGGCGGCCTGGAGGCATTTGCGGAAACGTTCACGGCGCCCGCTGCGTTCCCACGCCGCGAGCACGTCGCCCAGACGCTTCCCCGAAACGGTCGGCGCTTCCAAGTCGAGCAGGTTCAGATTGCGCAGATGCAGCATGACCTCGGGCACACCGCCGGCGAGGAAGACCCGGACGGTGGGATGATGGATGGGACCGTTGGGCAACACGCTGACCAGACGCGGCGTGCGGCGGTTCACGTCCGTCCAGTCGTCCACGGTCGGCCGGGGCAGGCCGGCCGCGTGAGCGATGGCGGGAATGTGCAGCAACAGATTAGTGGAACCGCCGAACGCGGCATGCACGATCATCGCATTCCGGATGCTGGCTTTGGTGAGAACATCACGGGTCGTGAGCTGGCGAGTCGCCAGGTCCACCAAAGCCCGGGCAGAATGGAGGGCCATCTCGTGCCACACCGCTTCACCGCTCGGTGCCAGCGCGGAGTGGGGTAGCGCCAGTCCGAGAGCTTCCGCAACCACCTGAGCGGTCGCCGCGGTCCCCAAGAACTGACAGCCGCCGCCGGGACTGGCACACGCGCGGCAGCCCAGTTCGGCCGCTTCATCGAGGGACAGAAGTCCGTGGCTGAACCGGGCGCCGATGGTCTGAACCTTACCCGCGTCTTCACCCTGCTCCGGCGGTAAAGTCACCCCGCCCGGAACCAGAATGGTCGGCAGTCCGGGCGTTCCCGCGAGCGCCATTAGCATCGCCGGAAGCCCCTTGTCGCAGGTGGCGACGCCGAGCACGCCGCGCCGGGTGGGCAAGGAACGGATCAGGCGGCGGAACACGATGGCCGCGTCATTGCGGTAGGGCAGGGAATCGAACATGCCCACGGTGCCCTGGGTGCGTCCGTCACAAGGGTCGGACACATAGCCGGAGAAAGGGATCGTCTGGAGCCGGCGAAACTCTTCGGCCGCGGCGCGGACCTGGAGTCCCAATTCCCAGTGGCCCGTGTGATATCCCAAGGCGATAGGACGCCCGTCGGGAGCGCGTAGGCCGCCGAGTGTGCTTAAGATCAGGAAGGCGTCGCGTGCCAGTTCCGCTGGTTCCCAACCCATGCCGGCATTTTGGGTCAGGCCGAACAGATCCCCGCTGGGGGCCTGGCGCAGTTGATCCTCGGTCAGCGGGAGTTTTCCGACCGGTCCGGGAGCCCGCGTCCGCACGGCAAACCGTTCCGACGGTTCACCGTCGAACCAGGAATCGAGGAGCATGGGAAGAAGCTCAAGGCTCCCAGTTCAAAGTGCAAAGCTCAAAGTTCCAACGGACCGGGTGTCTCTTTAATTTATTCTTATGGCGGGTGTTCCGAACGTCGCCGTCAGCGACTTGAGCCCGCCCAGTCAGCGCGGTCCGGCCGGAGGCACTCTCTCTCCGTGCTTACGCGCGGAATTGGAGGGCGTGCAGGCGGGCATAGGCCCCCTGACGGATCAGCAGTTCTTCATGCTGGCCTTGCTCCACGATCCGTCCCTGATCGAGCACCACGATGCGGTCGGCGTGCTGAATGGTGGAAAGCCGATGGGCGATACAGAGCGTGGTCCGACCTTTCATCAGTGTCTCCAACGCCAGTTGCACTGCCCGCTCACTCTCGGTGTCGAGGGCGCTGGTGGCTTCGTCGAGAATGAGAATGGGGGCGTTGCGCAGCAGGGCCCGGGCAATGGCCAGACGCTGCCGTTGCCCGCCGCTCAGACTCGCTCCGCGTTCGCCAATGACGAATTGGTAGCCGTCCGGTTTCGCGAGGATGAAGTCGTGCGCCTGCGCGGCGCGAGCCGCCTCCTCGACCTCCGCCTCCGTCGCCGTGGGCCGGCCCAGACGGATGTTGGCCAGAATGGTGTCGTTGAACAGAATGGTCTCCTGCGTCACCACGGCGATCTGTTCGCGCAGATCGCGGGTGGAGACTTCGCGCAAATCCACGCCGCCGATCCGTACCGCCCCCTGCTGCGGATCGTAGAATCGGAGCAACAGGCTGGTGAGCGTGGTCTTGCCGGAACCGCTGGCACCCACCAGGGCCACCAGATGGCCCGGGCGGATGGTGAGGTCGATGTCCGTGACCGCCGGCCGGTCCCCGTAGCTGAAGCTCACGTGGTCGAAATGGACCTCCGCGCCGGCGGCCGCCAGCGGACGCGGGGACGGGGGATCGGCGATGTCCGCCGGCGCGCGCAGCACATCATCGATACGGTCGCTCGCGGCGCGGGCTTGCTGAAGCTGGCCATAGAACCGGCTTAGGTTTTTGGCCGGCTGGTAGAGGAGGAACACCGCCCCGATGAACGAAAAGAAATCGCCGGCGCTCATGCTGCCGCCCCGGTCGCGGTAACGGAGCACGAAGAGAAAGACCAGGGCCACCCCGACCGCCCCGGCGAACTCGACCAGCACCGAGGGAATCTCCGCGCCCCGGACGGTTCTCATGATCTGGTGGACGATTTGTTCCGAGGCGGCCTGGAAGCGGCGGCTGAATTCCCCTTCCAGATTGTACGCCTTGAGCACCCGTTGTCCGGTGAAGGACTCTTGCATGGTGTCGGAAAGCTGCGCCATTCCGAGTGAGGTGGCGCGGGCCGCCTTGCGTACTTTGCGGCCATAGATAATGACCGGCACCACACACAAGGGAAAGACGATCAGGGAGATCGCCGTCAACTGCGGCTGCACCAGGATCAGGAAGCCCAACAGGAAGACGATGGTGAGCGGCTCCTTGATCAACGTTCCCAACGACGTCTGGATCACGGTCTTGAGCGATTCGGTGTCGCTAACGATACGGGAAATGAGATCGCCCGTCCGGGCTGAGGTGAAATAGCCGACCGGAAGTTTGAGGAGGTGGTTGAAGATGGCGATGCGGAGCTCGTGGACCGCCTGGTTGGCCGCGCGACAAAGATAATAAAAATTACCATAAGAGCCGAGCAAACGAAGGAGCATGGCGGCCGGGATGGTGGCAATCAGGGCGAGGCGGAGAACGCGCGATTCGCTTTGCAGCCAGGAATTCACGACCTCTTCCAACCCGGGTAGAATCCGGTTCAAACTGGGGGAAAACTGAGTGAGCGGTCCGTCGCTTCCGGCGGGGAACAACAAGTCGCAGGTCAGTTTGACCGAGAACATCAGCAACGCATTGCTCATGGCGAAGACGATTCCGGCCCCGACACCGAGGGCGAGGCGCAACCGTTGCGGCCAAAGCAGGCGGGCCAGACGAAACAGGAAGGACTTCATGAAGGGAGGGCTGCCGCTCCTGGTTGGGGGGTCCACAGAGCCATGACTGCCGACTGCAGGCGGTCCAGCTCGGCGGGACTGGGCGCCAGGACGCAGCGGACCCACGGATGCGCGTGCTCGGCTTCCGGATAGCGGACGTTGAAAACCGCCACCGTGGGAACCCGCAGGCCCACGGCCATGTGGTAAGGACCGGAGTCGGCGGAAACAAACAGCGCGCAGGCGCGGATGACGCCCGGCAATTCGATCAGACGAGTGTGTCCGGCGATGTTGACCACGGGAAGTCCGCGGGGCGGCGAGTAACCGTGCCGCAGCTCCTCGTTGACATGGCGTTCGAACGGAGCGCCGGTCAGCACCACGGAACAGCCCTGTTCGTATTGGAACCAGTGAAGCAAACGGCGCATGAGGTCGAGATGCGGCCGGCGTTCCAACGCGCCGGGAGTGCCGCAGCCCAGGTGGAGTCCGATCAGCGGAACCCCGGTCGGCAGTTGGAAACGGTCAAACAGATGTTGACGAAAGGCCGTGGCTTCCAGTGTTTCGCGGAGTTCGATGGCTTGTCCTTGACGCTCGATTCCCAGGGCGGCCAGCGCCACGAAGTCCCGCTCCGCATAATTGAGTGGAACGGGTAAGTCATGAGTGCGGGCATAGTCCATCCGGCTGGGTGCGCTCCGGCGATAAAAGAACCCCCGTCCTGGCACTTCAGCGACTCCCACGGTGACCGCCCCAAAGCGCCAACGCGCGAGCCAGGTGAGCAGCGAGGTGCGAAGGCCGTTCGTCTCGCAGTCAATGATCAGGTCCGCCTGGGTTTCCCGGACGACTTGCAGGAACCAACGGAGAGCCGCCTGCCAGTCGCGCATCGTATCCGGCCATTTGGGCAGGACGTGGAAGGAACGGAGCAGGTGATGCCGGGAAATGAGCTCCTCCGAGGCGTAGCCCGGTTCACGAGTGAGGAAGGCCAGATGGAGTCGAGCTTCGGGATACTGATTCTGGAGAGCGCGCCAGGCCGCCGAACTGCGCAACAGATCGCCCACCCCGGCACTGTGGCCTTTGAGCAGGAGAATGTTTCGCGGCATGACCGGCATCAGATGGGTTTAGGTTAGGCGGCGGAGAACGTGGGGAGCGAGAAATCTTGACCATCCTGGGACGTGCTCCCTCCGGCGGAGAGGTCAGGTTTGCCGGTGACTTCGCGCCGTGCGTTCACCGGGCCAATTGCGTTTCACACAAGGCCAGCAGCGCCTCGGGCCGGATTCGTCCCAGACATTCGGCCCGCTGGGCTTCGACACAGGCCTTCTGCGGCGAGCGCACGCAGGCGCAGTCCACGATGACTTGTCGATGTTCCGCGCCGGGCGGCACCCATTCCTGCCGTCCGTCGTACTCGCGGTAGGCGGTGACGGTGGGAAGGCCCAGGGCGAACGCCAGATGAGTCACTCCGGAATCCGCCCCCACATGAAGCACGGACCGGTTCAGCACGGCGGCGAGCCGGCACAGGGGAAGGCGGTCGGGAAGCACCCGGAACTGGGGACTGCGGAAGGCGGCGGCCAGGGATTCGAGACGGGCTCGTTCGCGGGCTGAACCATCGCCGGTGGCGACCAGGGTGCGTCCGGTGACCGAAGCGAGTCGCGGTACCAGCTCCAACCAGTTTTCCAGCGGCCATTCTTTCAGGGGCAGGCTGGCGTTGGGCGACAAATGGATCACCCCGGCGGGGAGCGTGGCGGCCGCCCAGTCCAGCGCCTCGTTCGGAATGTTCAGGTCGAACCGGGCCGGCCCCAGGGTCATCCCGGCCGCGACGAGCACCTGGCGACGCTGTTCGAACACCGGTCCCTCCCTTGGGCGCCGCGGCACCCAGTTCTCGATCAGCCAGGGATTGTAAAAATGCCGACGCCCACTGTCGTGGACCAACCGGTGGCGCGCACCCGATAGCGCGGTGATCAGGACGGGGCGGTCGCTGCCGCTGAAACTGAGGGCGAGGTCGAAGCGTTCGCGCCGGATCTGCCGCAGGATGTCCAGGTGTTTCCACCAGGGCGGGCTGGGATTGCTGAGGGGATAAGCCCAGGCCCGATTCACGCACGGTGCGAGCGCGAGGAGGTCGGCGCCGACCGTCGCGGAAAGGGTATGCAGTTCAGCCTCCGGATAATTGCGCCGGAGATCCCAGCAGACCGGCACCATCTGCACGGAATCGCCGAGGAACCCGAGGTCCACGACCATGATTTTGCGGGCCTTTCGGGTGCGGGCGTAGAACTGGGCGACAGAGTGGGTCGGCACCGGGGTAGGAAAAGCCGGTGCGGCGAGCAAAACGAGCGGAGGTTTTGGCGTGTCTGCGGGGCGGGTCCTGATTAGACTTGGTTCGTGAAAATTTCCGAGTCGGCCGATGAGCTGCGCCGCTGGGCAGAGAGTTGGAAACTCGCCGGGGAAATGCTGGAGGAAGAGAAACGCCACAAGCTAGCCACGATGGACGAGGCAACGGCCCAACGGATCATCGGGTTCCTCTCCTCGGACGAACGGCTGTGGTTTGATGCGGAAGCGCCTTCCGGGTTGGTGGAACAGCAGCGCCTCTTCCAAAAGCTGGTTCCGCGATGAATCTGCTCTATGCGGCTGCGGAAGACCTATTGGCGTTCATCCGACGGGAACTGCCACCTCTGCTCGAACTCAAGGAGGCGATGGATAATCTGGGGCGTTTTGAACGCATCGTGGCGGATTCCCGGAAGCCACTCCACCACCTCAGGCCAGACCCCGATAATGGTTCCCGATGAATCAAGCCCTTCCCCTTTCCCTCTGCTTCATCTCCGGGGCCGAGGAAGCTCGGATCAGCCGCGCCCTGCGCAGTGTGCACGGACTGGGGGCCGAAATCGTAGTGGTGCTGAATGAGGAGGTGCAGGACGGCACCGAGGCGATCTGTCAGGAGCATGGCGCCCGGGTGTTCCGGCATCCCTGGGGTGGATTTCAGGTGCAGAAGAATCGGGCCCAGGACCACGCCACCCAACCCTGGATTCTGCAGTTGGACGCGGATGAGGAAGTGTCGCCGGAATTGCGCACTCAGTTACAGCAGTTCTTCACCGGCGACCACGAGCGTTTTGCCGGCGCTTCGTTCCCGCGGAAGGTCTGGTTCCTCGGGCGCTGGATCACTCACGGCGACTGGTATCCGGACCGGGTCTTGCGGCTTTATCGGCGTGACGCCGGCCGCTGGGGGGGCGTAGCGGAGCATTGTCATGTCGAACTCAACGGCCCGGAGCGACGTTTATCCGCCGACCTGCTGCACTACAGCAATCCGACCATCACCGCCCACTTGTTGAAAATTCCGCCGTTTGCCGAGCTGTACTTGAAGCGACAGGTCGAATCCGGCGCACCGTGGTCGGCATCGGCCGTGGTGGTGCGCTCGTTGTGGCGGTTCTTCCGGGCCTATGTGGTGCGGCGCGGATTTCTCGACGGCTACCCGGGATTCTACATCGCCTTCGCCACGGCCTTCGCCACCCTCTTCCGGCACACGCGCCTGTACGAGTACCGTCAGCCGGCCCTTCCGCCATGCCCGCCGCCCGCCCCTCGCTAATTATCACCACTTACAACCGGCCGGAGACGCTGGTGAAGGTGTTCGCGGGCCTCGCGCGCCAATCGCACCCGCCCTTGGAAGTGGTTGTGGCGGACGATGGTTCGGAGGCGCCGACGCGGGAGTTGATCGAATCGTGGGCCAACGCCCAGCCGTTCCCGGTCCGCCACGTGTGGCATCCGCACGAAGGGTTCCGCCGGACGGTCATTCTCAACCGGGCGGTGGCCGAAACCCAGGGTGACTATCTTATCTTCACGGATGGCGACTGCGTGCCGCACCGGCGTTTCATTTCGGATCATCAGGAACTCGCCGAGACCGGCTGTTGGGTGCAGGGACGGCGCTGTTTCGTGGAGGAACGGTGGGTGCCGGAGTTCGAGGCGGGTCGGACTCCGGTGCTGCGTTGGATGTTGACCGGACGCATCACCGGCGCCGGGAAGGGGATCCGTCTGCCGATGCCGTTGGAGCGCCGGGATACCGAGCTGCATGGCATTCTCGGGTGCAACCTGGCGGTGTGGCGCGAGGACTTCGTGGCGGTGAACGGATTCGACGAGGAAATCTGTGGCTGGGGGGGCGAGGATTCCGACCTCGGCACGCGCCTCTATCACCTCGGACGGAAGCGGAAGCTGGTGCATGGGCGAGCCATTCTATTTCACCTCAATCATCCGGCGGCGCCCCGTGACCAGTATGCCAACAGCCTGGCCCGGCTGGCCGAGACTCAGCGATCGGGACGAATCCGAAGCCTCCGTGGCCTGGACCAGCATCAGGTGAACCGCTGAATGAACAGAAAGAACCACGGATCTCAGGATGACACCGATGAATAAGATGTTGATGAAGGAGCAGGTGCTCTTTCCTACTGAGAGGTCCTTGGGACGGGCGACCGTCAGTGTTCGGAGTTCCGGTGTTCGGAGTCCCGGCTTCAGCCGGTGGAGCGGCGGCTTCTCCGGCGGTCAGTTCATTTTCCCGCGCGTCGTCTCGAGGGACGGCTCCACCGGCTGAAGCCGGGACTCCGAACCTATCAATATGAGCCTCCGAGTCGTTCATCTTAATACGTTGCTAACAGGAGGGGGAACCGACGACCAATGTGTGCGCCTGGTGGACGGTCTCGGCCGGCTGGGAGTGGCGGCGTGCCTGGTCGGTCCGGACGGCCGCGAGTACAGCCGGGTGGCCCGAGCCCTCGGTGTTTCCTTTCATCCTACTCCGCCCGAAGGCTGGTTGAAGCTGCGGTTCATGCCCGCGGCGGCGAAATGGATTCGTCGCGAGCGCGCCCAGATCGTTCACGGTCACCACGGACGCGATCTCTGGCCCACGGTGATCGCGGCCCGTCTTTCCGGAGTTCGACCGCGCATCGTCGTCACGCGTCATTTAGCTAAGAGCCCGGGCTCGGGCTTCAGCCGGCGGTTCATTCTGGGCCAGTGCGATGCGCTGGTGGCCTGTTCGCAGTTTGTGGCGAAGGTCCTGCGCGAAGGAGATGCCGACCCGGCTTCCCCGGAACGGGAACGGCATTACCGGCCCCCCATCCAGGGCGATCAGCGGAAGATTCAGGTGATTTACGGCGGAATCGACACCGACCGGTTCCGTCCCCTCGACGCAGCCGAACAACGCGCTCAGTGGGGACTGAAGCCGGATGACTTCGCGTTCGGCGTGGTGGGCGGGTACGACCTGCCCCGCGGCAAGGGGCAGCGGGAGTTTCTTCGCGCGGCCGCCCGGGTGGCGCCGGTCGAGCCGCGGGCCCGTTTCCTGATCGTCGGACGCGGGAGCCTGGCGTCGCAGTTGCAGCAGGATATTGCGGAACTGGGTCTGTTCGGGTGCGCGAGCCTCACGCCTTACTGTCAGGACATGGTGGCGGCGATGAATGCGCTCGACTGCCTGGTGCATCCGCAAATCGGGACCGAAGCCATGCCCGGGGTGGTGTGCGAGGCGCAGGCGTGTGGGCGTCCGGTGATTGCCTCGGCGTTGGATGGCATCCCCGAAGCCTTCGCGATCGGAGGTTGGGGGCAACTGGTGCCGCCGGAAGACGTGGAAGCGCTGGCCCAGGCGATGCTGACGTGGACCCGCCATCCGCGTGCGGATGCTTCCCTCCGGGCAACGTTACACCAGCGGGTGACGGAGCAGTTCTCGCTTTCGGTGGCGGCGCGCAACTACGCGGCGTTCTACCGCCGGCTCCTCGGCAATCCCGACTGATGGGCCTGTACCCCCCACGGATCAAACACCCGGGTTCCCCGCGGGAACTTCACGTCGCGATATCCCGGCCACGGGCAACAGATCAGCGCGACCTTCAGGCGTCGCAGCCGACTTAGTTTGCCGAGATCTTCCAAGGGTTCGAACTCGAGCAGAGAAGGGCTGTTCCCGCGGTGGGCGGCAAAATCATGTACCACGACCTGACAACCGCTGCGCTTGAGCGCCTGGGCGACGTGCAGGCCGGCTGATTCCTCAACGATATAGGTGTCGGGCCGGTAGGCGAGTCCGAGCACCGCGACCGTGTCGCCCGGGGAGACCTGGGCCAATGCCTCCCGTACCAACTGCTGTTTGGCTTGTTCATTGACCAGGTCAGTGGCTTCCGCGAGCGGCGCGCTGAGACCGACTTGGCGCGCGGCAAACGAGATGAGGCGATTGTCGCGGGGAAAGCAGGGACCGCCGTAGCTGAGTCCCGCCTTGAGATACTTATGACCGATCCGCGAGTCCGCGCCGATGGCCTCCAGCATGGCGTGGATATCCGTATCTTCGTATCGCCCGGCGATCATCCGGAGCTGGTTGGTGAAGCTGATTTTGGCCGTGATGTAGCTATTGACCGAAATCTTGGTGAGCTCAGCACTGGTGACGGACATGCGGGCGATCTGGGGCTGATTGGTGTTGTAAGCGCGATACAGCGCCGCCAGCCGGCTCCCGGTGCGCGCATCCGATTCGCCGATCAACACCAGATCCGGCGCCAGCAAGCCGTGGATCACATTACCCAAGGCGATGAACTCGGGGTTGTAGGCGAACCCGAACTGCTTCCCGCATTGGCCGCCGGTCTCGTGCTCGATCAGGGGGATGAGAACCTGGCGACACGCTCCCGGTGTGGTGGTGGAACTGACGATGAAGACGTGGTCTTTCTTCTTCGTTTGACCGACCAGGCGGGCGAGCGGTGCGAGGGCCCGCATGAGGAACTCATTCGAGAAGCTGCCATCGGGCAGACTCGGAGACGGCACGATGAAGAAGGAGGCGTCCGTGTCCAAGGCGGCGGCGGGGTCGGTGGCGGCGGTGAGGCGTTTGCCGGCGTCGGCCATGGTCTCCGTCAGCAACGGTTCATCGACTGGTGGAATCCCGGCATTGATCCGGCCGACGGCGTCCGCATGGATGTCGATGCCCACCACTTCGAACCCGCGCTGCGCCAGAGTGGCGGCGAGGCAGGCGCCGAGTTTACCCAGTCCGAAGACGGAGAGCTTTTTGAATTCTGCCATAGTGTATCAGTGAACCGCGGTGTTTCGGGAAGGATCCGTCCGGGAGGATCCGCAACGATGAGGTCGTAGGCTATGGGTCGCCCGTTGGGGAGGCAATCGTGGGTAAGTCCGACTCAGGAGCGCGGACGGCTCGTCCGCTCGATCACCCGAAACCTTCGTTCAACTGCGGACGGCTGACCACCGAATCGCCCAGACCACTTTGCCGAAGATCTGCCGGGAGGAAACCACGCCATGGATGAAGGCCGAGGGCTCCACGCTCCGGTTGTCGCCCAGGATGGCGTACCGGTCGGCCAGCAGCCGGCCGGGTGCGATGTCCAGAAATCCCGGCGCGAAATCGTAATACACCACCGGCCGCACCCCGTTCACTTCCACCTGCCCGCGACGGACCTCGACTTCTTCGCCCGGCAACCCGACCACCCGTTTCACAATCAGCTCGTCCCGATGCTTGGCGACAACGATGTCGCCACGGGCCGGACCGGCGGACTCGTACGCCTGACGGTCCACGACCAGGAGGTCACCGGTATCAAAGGTGGGGCGCATGCTTTGTCCCACCACCCACACCAGACGGTACCGGAGGGAAAAGGCGATTCCGCCGGCCAACAGGACCGCGAGAACCCCGAAAAGAACCCGCCGGCTCCGCCGCCACCTCCGGCGTCTTTCAGAGAACCGATCTCGGCGGCGAAGTGGAGAGAGCCACATGGGCGGAGTACTCTTGCAGTAAGCGCTTGGCGGGAAAATCGAGAGGAATCGTCAGCACGTGGTTGATGGCGACCTCCACTTCGGCATCGCGTCGAGCCTGTTGCGCCATCCGGCGGGCGGCCGGCACCAAGGCGGCCAGCACCTCCTGGGTCGGACGGCGGTAAAGAACCTCGAGGTACACGTCGAGCCACCGATCGGACTGCCCGTCGGCGCGCAGGAGCAGCAGCAGATCCGACACCAGATACAGCTCCTCCGGTGTATCCTTGAACTCGGCGATGCCGCGCTCCAGTTCGGCGATGGCGGCCTGGCGTTGAGCGGCGCCGGGAGGTTGCTGCCCCGTGCGTTCCAGTTGCTTCATCCGCGCTTCGGTTCGGAACCGCAGCGCCAATCCCGTGAGTTCGGCCCGGGTGACTTCGATCTCGGAGAACGACCGGGGTTGGACGTAGAGATCCAGGTCGGGCAACGAGCTGTGTGCCGCGGCCTGCGGCAGGCGCCCCGGCAGATCGCGCAGCAGAAATCCGCTCCCGGCGGCCAACAGGGAGATCACTAGGATCGAGCCGGGCCCGTACCGACGGAAGCAACGCAGTCGTTTCATGGTGTGGTGTGGAGCGGAGGTCGCGGGGAGGAACGAGCCCAGTTCCTTTCCACTGACACACCAAGGCCCGGCCTTGTTTCAAAAAACCCGTGCGACCTTTATTCGCCAATGATCTTCACCAGGACCCGTTTGCGTCTCCGGCCGTCGAACTCTCCGTAAAACACTTGTTCCCAAGGCCCCAGATCGAGCCGGCCGGAGGTGATCGCGATCACGACTTCGCGTCCCATGATGGTTCGCTTGAGGTGGGCATCCGCGTTGTCTTCCCCCGTCCGATTATGGTCGTAAGCGGCAATCGGTTCATGCGGAGCTATTTTCTCCAGCCACCGATCCAGATCGCGATGCAGTCCCGCTTCGTCGTCGTTGATGAACACGCTGGCCGTGATATGCATGGCGTTGACCAGACACAGGCCCTCGTTGACGCCGCTCCGCTGCACCAGTTCGGCGACGGTCTCGGTGATGTTGAGGAATCCGCGGCGTGCCGGAAGTTCAAACCAGAGATGTTCGGTGAGGGATTTCATTTGGGGTATCATTCAATCCACCGAGGAAAGTCTCACTTCCGCATTCCGACTTCGTTCGGAGTTCCGCCTTGAGGCGGCGGAGCGGTGGGCTTCTCCAGCGGGTGGTTCATGCTCAGGAGCGTCGTCTCAAGGGACGTCTCCACCGGCTAAAGCCGGGACTCCGAACGCCACGATTTGTGGGGGTCATGGTTGAGTCCTTGTCTTCTATTAAGGTTCGGCGACGTCGGGACTTCCGCATTCCGACTTCGTTCGGAGTTCCGCCTTGAGGCGGCGGAGCGGTGGG
>CAYYSX010000125.1:14863-16362 GCA_964474315.1 uncultured Verrucomicrobiota bacterium
CTCCACCGGCTAAAGCCGGGACTCCGAACGCCACGATTTGTGGGGGTCATGGTTGGGTCCTTCTCTTCTATTAAGGTTCGGCGCCGCCGGGTTGAGACTGGACGAGCTGTGCCTGGCGTTCCGCTTCCCAACGGTTGAAGTCGCCATCGGGCGTCACCTTGACTTCAGTATGGCCGTCGGCAAAGCCATAAGTGCGAGCCCACCTTCCCTCGTGGGTTTGCCAGCTTTCCCGCTCGCGCAAGACAATGGCTTGGGCGGGGTTGGCGACCTCGCGCAAGGCCCCTTGGTACACGAGTTCGAAGTCTTCGACGCGCAGGTTTTCCGCCGCTTCCAGCGAATCTCCGTCGGCGAGGGACTTCGCCCGGGCGGCCGCGATTTCCAATGAGGCCGCCGGCTGATCCGATAGGTGACCTTCCGTCCCCATGTACAGTCCAAGGACCAGCAACTTGGCTTCATTCATACGGCGAATACCGAATTGCTTGGTGGCCTCCTGGGCGGCCTCATCCTCGGACGCGGCCTCCGGCGGCGAGACGGAAGCCGGGAGGCGGGCGGCCGCCGCGCGCGGTTGCTCGCTTTGTGCAAGTTCCCGACGCAACCGGGCAACTTCACCGCGGAGACGGAGAAGTTCGGGGTTCACGGATGAAGGCTCCACCGACGCTTCTGACGATGGGGTCGCCGTTTCCAGGGCAGCGGAGAGGGCGGTCAATTGCTCGCTCAGTTCCCTGGATTCGGCGCGCAATCGTCGGTTCGCGATCTGCTCGAAAACCAACGCCGTTCCCAAGCCGGCCACCAGCAGTGCGGCGGCGGCCAATTTAAGTTTGCTCATGGTGGTGATCGTTAGGAAGGAAAGCGTTCCCAGCGTGGTGGCGGAGGTGGCGACCGTGGCCAGGGCGGTGGACGTTACGGTGGCGGAAAGGGCAGCGGGGGGCGGTGGCAATGGCGTTGCTGCCCAGCGTGAGGCTGAGGGCGGCGGTGGTGGGCGGCATATAGAGCCAGCCCGCGAGCGAAGGGTGGTGAATCAGCCGGCGGCTCTGGCCCGCCAGTTCGGTAAAGACCAATTGGGTCAGGTCGGCTGCGGTGGCGGCATTTCCGTTCGTTTGCCGGAGCGCGGCGGAATGAACGAGGCTCACGTAGCGGTCCACCAACGCCGCAAACGCCTCTTCGACGCCCTGATGCACATACCGCCGCAGGAGGTCGGCTTCGTCCGTCGTGGTCGTCGCAGTGGCATCCAGCGTCATCACTACGGATCAATGCCCGCCCCCTACGGGAATCGCACTGAAAAATCGGGCGGGAGGCATTGTACCGCAGATCTCTGCGGTCTGCGGTACCGCAGGTTTTTGACCTACCTTCGGGTCCACTGGCAGTCTGAAAGGCCGGCGGAACAGCCGACAGGAAATGTCTGCGCTACAACGGAACCCAAGCCGTTCCTCGATGAGCCGGCTTCTCCGGATGCAACGAGGGATGGGCGATCTCGGCGAGTATTTCTAATGAATCCACCA
>CAYYSX010000126.1:0-16101 GCA_964474315.1 uncultured Verrucomicrobiota bacterium
CATCGCGGTTGCAATTCAGCGTTCTCGTGGGCCGGGTCGCTGAACTTGGGGCGTTCGCCATGTCAGGAGCGAAAAAGAAAAACCAGTTCCGTGACATCGGGCGCACACGAGAAGCTGCCGACTTCTTCGCCAGTGAGTTGGAGCGTCTCATGGCACTACCGTTGAGTAGCAAGTCAGATGTCGAGCACTGGTATGTTGAGCGTTCCAAGACTGGGAAGACGCTCGAACAGCGATTCCCGAAGTTTGAGTTTTGGCATGAGGTCTGGCATTATCTCGACGACCCAGATATTCGCGCCCGAGACACGAGCTATCGAGACCACCAGCACGGTCTTATGAGAGGTTATGTTGAGTTTTTGCGAAGTGAACCACCAAACGCCTAACCCCGCGCGCAGCGCGGCGTGAGCGTCGCGGTTGCAATCCACGCATGAATGAACACTTACCTCGACGAACTAAACAGCTTACTCTGACCATGTTTGCTGATCACGACGCCTACATTGCTGAGGCTCCTAAAGATCTCCGCCCTCTGCTGGTTCGATTGCGCGCTCAACTTGCGCGCGCGCTGCCTGACGCCGAAGAAGTCATCGCCTATAAAATGCCAGGGTTCAGGATCGGACAATCCATCATCGCGGGTTATGCAGCGTTCAGTAAGCAATGCGGCCTCTATCTATCTCCTTCCGCCATCAAGTCGCATGCCGACGACATTGCCGCGGCCGGGCTCAAATCTACCAAGACTGGCGTCACCTTCTCACCGAGCCAGCCAATCCCTGACGGGCTCGTTAAGAAACTCGCCCTGGCTTCTAGAAGGGATCAAAATCTCTGAGAGTCCGTTTGGAAAATCACCAATTGCGCAGTCCCCACAAATGACGCCTAACAAGTCGCTTGAGCGTTAGGCGTCACTACCCGTCATGCAGATTCGCATCATCAGCACACCGCCAGGCGAAGCACCTGAACAGGTTCGATCTGCATGGGTTGGCCTCATCTTACCGCTGGCGCTGAGGACACCATCACCCAGCAAGACTGTTGGTGTGGTGTCGAAGCCCAAGACTCGATTCGGACTGTTCCTCGCCCGCTTGTTTGGCAGGACGCAGCGCGAGACCGGTTACGTCGTTGACGCGAGCAGGGCTATTTAACAACTGTCCCGAAA
The DNA here is from genome assembly GCA_964474315.1 of uncultured Verrucomicrobiota bacterium. GTDB lineage: Bacteria > Verrucomicrobiota > Verrucomicrobiia > Limisphaerales > UBA9464 > UBA9464. The sequence continues at coordinate 1,145 of CAYYSX010000126.1, forward strand.
CGTTTGCTTGCCTTGATTTTGGCGTGGGCTTTCGTGGCGGCCACTACCACCACGGCTCGGGTGATCGCCGGCAATTACGCCATCACCTACACCGACCTAACTCCTCCGTCATCGTTGGGCGGAGGACTTGCCTTCACGACGGAGAATCAACAAGCGGGAGGCGTTTACGGGCGGGCCACGGTTTGGAATGGGCCGTCGCATACCCGCGTGGATTATCATCCGGCGGAGTGGACATATTCGTACATCGGAGCGGGTGCCGGGGATCAGTTGGTAGGCGGCGTGTATAAAAACAATGGCTACAACGCGGCGCTTTGGAACGGGACGACGCCCTCTTCGTTCGTGAATTTGAATCCTGCGGGTTCGCTCTCTTCGCAAGCCATCGCCACGGACGGAACCAGGCAGGCCGGGTACGCGCAGAACCCCGCCCCAAGCTTCCAGGTCCGCGCAGGATTTTGGTCGGGAACGGCTGCATCGTTTGTGGACCTGCACCCGGACGAAACGGCCATCAGTTCAGTTGCCTATGCGATCGCCGGGAACCAACAGGGAGGCATGGTGAACTACAACGGGTTTGCCCACGCCGCCCTATGGTCAGGGACCGCGGCATCCTACACCGACCTCACGCCGCCCGGGGTCGGTTTTAGTAATCACTCGGAGATCCTCGCCATGACCGCCAGCCAGCAGGCGGGATATGCGGGTCCACACGCAGGTATCTGGTTTGGGACCGCCGCCTCTTTTGTGGATATTCACCCTGCCGGCGCCGCGTGGTCCGAAGCGCATGCAACGATCGACACGATGCAAACGGGTTTCGCGGTCTTTGGCTTATATCGCCATGCAATCCTGTGGTTTGGCTCGGCGACCGATTACATCGACTGGCAGCTCGCGTTGGGTCCCAAGTACCGGGAGTCGCAGGCGGAAAGCGTCTGGACCGACGGGAACACGATCTTAGTGGCTGGATCCGCGGTGGATTTTCCGGGCTCCGCGCATCCAGTGCTCTGGACGCTCACCGTACCGGAGCCGTCGGTAGTTTCACTCCTCGGACTTGCAATGGCAGCATTCGCTGCCAAAAGAAACTGGGGCATCGTTCGCAAGCTGAAATGGATCGCTGAACCAGACGGTGCAGCGAACGGCAGCCAGCCGATTCGCGCAGAGACAAATCGAACGTCTTCGGCGGCTGGCTTCCGCCGCTGACCTTTGCGTTCGGGGTTCTACGTCCATCGTGCAAACGAGCGTATTGACCAAGCACAACTCGAGCAATAGGCTCCCAGCATGAACGCTGTTGAATTTAGCACAGAGTTGAACGGTACCGCTTGACGACGCATACAATTCCCAAGTCTTCGAGCAGCCGTGGCACGGCTTGGTGACCATTTATTCGCCATCCATCACCGTTCGCATCGCTGTTCCTACTAAGTGAGGATTCGAGGCCTCCACCGGCCTTCACGGAATTCATCGAGACTCTTTTTTCTTTGATACCTCAAAAGATGACGCCTTGGGACCCAGGCTACGTGGAGATATTGTGGGCTGACTACGATTATTGCAGGAGGAGTCAGGGGTGTTGGAACGTCGGCAATTGCCGTCCCGCATCGCGGAGCACTTTCACCCGCCGCCGCCAGGCTGCTTGCCCCAGATAGCCGGAAGGTAGGAGCTGGGCCGGTAGCAGTGGGTCGCTTCTCACTGCGTCCAGCCATGCGGCGCGCTCGGCGGCGGCCCAGCGTTGCAGAGCCTCGGCCGCGGCTGCGTTTCGCAAAGCGCCATCCGGATGCTTCTCCAATACTTTGAGATGGCGCGCATAGCGGTGGTTGATGCGCTCAAAGTCCCACGCGCCGGCAACGATCTCGGCGTCTGATTCCCCCGCGCACGGGCGTGCCTCTAGGAGCAGCAACGATTCCACATTGATCTCCCCGGCCCCGAGAATCTGTCGTTCCTCGGTCAGCGGATCGGGCGTGATCCACACGCTGTTTTGGAGGTGGCCGAAGTTTTTGTCGTGCAAATAGCGGCGGAGCCGTTCGCGTTGGGCGTTCTGGCCGGCGGGCACGTCGAAGAGCACCAACCGCCATTGTCCGTCCCAGGGCCGCGCCCAGCGTTCCTTCGGATCGCGTCCACCCAGGGCGTGCAAACGTCCCTCCGGAGTCAAACGATAAAGGCGGTCCTCTGCGGTGAGGGCGTTACGTTCCACCCAGTGTTGCTTCTGCAGGGTGGCAACCTGGCGCAGTAAGCCATTCCGATAAGCCCAGCTTTCGTAGGAGTCGGTCAGGTTGCGGAAGGTCGGTCGGGCCAGCCGTTCGGCCGACCAGAGCAGGAAGTTCAGGAATTCTTCCGTCTTGGGGTGCATGGGAAAAAAGCCTGGATCCCGGTTGAAAAAGGGCAATGCAATCTTTTGTTGCATTTGCAACAAAAGTCTGCGGGCAACGAGAGGGAAAATTCGCGCTCGGGAATGTCCGAGCGCCTCTCAGTTTTTGGGATGGGGAGCGTACGCGTCCCGCGTGTGGGTCTCGGCGTCCCGCCGAGACCCTCGTGGACTGTTCTCATTCCGACGCGTCCTTCGCAGCGCCGCCCGGGACGGAGAATCAGTGCCGGAGGAACCGGGCGGGACGCCCGGTTCTGCACGCCAGAGGCGTACGCTCCCCATCCCAAAAACTGAGAAGCGCCCGAGACATCCGGTACGCTGATCCTCCGGTTTCCTCTTCCGGCGATCCGGCGTAGTCTTCCCCGGTATGCGAAATTTTCTGGTGTTCGCAGGGCTGGCCTTCCTCTCCGCCGCGTCGTGCTTTCCGGTGTCGGCCCAACTTCCGGCGGCGGACGAACGGGGGCAACTCGTCCGCGACCTCAACACGCCGCGGACCTTCACCGCGCCGACCAACGAGGTTCAATGGAACGCCCGGCGCTCGGAGATTCGTTCCCAAGCCCTGGTCAGTGCCGGACTGTGGCCGATGCCCGCCCGGACCCCCCTGAATGCGCGGATTTTCGACCGGTTCGTCGGCGAAGGTTTCACGGTGGAGAAGGTACATTTGCAGCCGTTTCCCGGCGTGTATCTGGCGGGAAACCTGTACCGGCCGCAGGGGAAGCAAGGGCCGTTCCCAGGGGTGCTCTCTCCCCACGGACACTGGAATTCCGGCCGCCTGGAAGACACCGAGACGGCCAGCGTTCCCGGACGCGGCATTCAGCTCGCCCGCATGGGGATCGTGACGTTCAGCTTCGACATGATCGGGTACAACGACACCTCGCAGTTTTCGCCGCGCGATCCGGACCGCCAGCTCGTGCAGACCCATTTCTACGACAACCACGTCGCGCTCTTCCGCAATCCCGCGAACCAGCTCTGGAACTTCAGCCTGATGGGCCAGCAGGTGTGGAATTCGATTCGTGCCCTCGATTTCCTGGTGTCGCTTCCCGACGTGGACCGGAACCGGATTGGCGTTACCGGGGCGTCGGGGGGCGGGACGCAAAGCTTCCTGCTCGCCGCGATCGATGACCGGGTAAAGGTGTCGGTGCCGGCCGTGATGGTGTCGCACACGATGCAAGGGGGCTGCTTCTGCGAAAACTGTCCCGGGTTGCGGGTGAACTTATCCAACCTGGATCTGGCGGCAGCGGCGGCTCCACGTCCCCAATTGCTGATTGGGGCGACGGGCGACTGGACGAAAACGACGTTGGAGGTGGAGGGACCCGAAGTGGCCAAGGTGTACGATTTACTCGGCGCGGCGGATCGGTTCGGGGCGGTGCGCTTTGATTATCCGCACAATTACAACCGCACCTCGCGTGAAGCGATGTACGCCTGGTTCGCGCGTTGGTTGTTGCGCCAGACCGATGAGACGGCGGTGGTTGAAGCGCCGTTCAGCACGCCGCCGGCCGAGCAACTCCTGGTGTTTCCGAACGGACAGTTTCCGCCGGACGCGTTGACCGAAACCGAGTTCACCGAACGCTGGATACAGCAGCGACAGAAAGATCTGGAGGTGTTGAAGCCGTCGGATGCCGCGTCCTACACGAATTTTTACCGAACGATGATCACGCTGTGGACGCGGGCGTTGGCGGTGGACGGATCGGAACGAACCGAGTTGGTCATCGAGGGCGCCTTGGGAAGGGCCGGCCGCGGGGACCGCTTGGAGAAACGTCTGGTGATGCCCGAGGTCGAGCGACCCACGACGGTCGTGATCCTCGTCCATCCGGACGGTGCGGCGGCCATTGGTCCTGGGGGAGCGCGGGAGCGGCTCGCCTTGGAGTTGTTGTATAACAATATTCCCGTATTGGCGTTTGACGCGTTCCAAACGGGTCCCGGCCGCGATCCCGCCATCGTTGAGCGATCTCCGTTCACCAATTTCTTCAATACTTACAACCGGACGGTCATGCAGGAACGGGTGCAGGACATCTTCACCGCCGTCGCCTATGTGCGTCGCTTGTTCCGTCCGCGCCGGGTCATCTTGATGGGAGATGGATCGGCTGGCTTAGGGGTCCTGCTGGCCGCCCGGGCCGCGGACGCCGTCATCGCGAGCGCGAACCGATTGGACATCGAAAACGATGACCCGCTTCTGGCTCCGGAAGTCTTCGTGCCCGGATTGCGCTTGATGGGAGGCTTCGATGGGGCGGCCGCTCTGGCGGCGCCACGTCCACTCTGGGTGTATGACACCGGCGACCAGTTCCGGACCGACTGGCTGCAGGCGGCTTATACCTCTCTAGGCAAGGCAGACGCGTTGGAGACGGACAAAGGATCGGCCAGTGAGGCGCAATTGCTGCGGTGGATTCAGGCGGTGGCGAAGCGGAGGTGAGAGGAGTGGAATGGATTGTGAGGCGTGAGGCGTGGGTCGCCATTATCTCCCTTGCCTCTTTCCTCTTACCTCAGCTCTTCGGCTCCCAGCCGGGGCGATATTCGCGCGTCCAGAGGCGGCGCATCTCACGGGTGGGATGGTCGATCAGACCGGTTTCAGGAGCGACGTCGAGGGTGGTGCCGAGGCGCCAGGCGATGTTGCCGAGGTGGCAAAGCCGGGTGCTGACCTGGGCGTCGGCGATCTCCGAGTTCAGCGGTGTTCCCGCGCGGATGGCGTTGACGAAGTTGGCGAAGTGGGGCACGTCGCTGAACCGGCCCTTCACGCTGTGCATCTCCTTGCCGTTGACGTCGAACACCTGGTAGTTCGCGCCGCCATCCAGTTCGAGCACCCCTTGGTCGCCGTAAAACGAGACGAACGGGAGTTTCTCCTGGGGGCGGGGCAGGCAACTGCTGGCGTCCCAGCTCGCTCCACAGGAGCCGAAGTCGAAGGTCGCCACGGTGGTGTCGGGCGTCTCCTGGTCGTCCTGGAAATGGTAGCGTCCGCCATTGACCGTTACCCGCCGCGGATGATCGACGCCCAGCCCCCAACGGGCGATGTCGAGGGCGTGGATGCCGTTGTTGGCCAGTTCTCCGCCGCCCCAAAACCAACGCCAGTGCCAGTTGTAATGCACCAGATTGTCGAGGTACGGCCGCTCGGGGAGCGGTCCCTGCCACAGCTCGTAATCGAGCCACTCGGGTACCGGCGCCGGCCGGCCTCGGCCAATGGTGTCCCGGGCGCTGCTGTACCAGCAGCGGGCGAAGCGGACGGGTCCGATTTCTCCCGCCCGCAACCGGCTCACGGCCTCGATGACTTCGGGCAGGCTCCGGCGCTGATTTCCCATCTGCACGAGGCGGCGATGCTTCCTGGCGGCCGCGACCATCAGCTCGGCTTCCCGACCATTGTGGCTGCCCGGCTTCTCCACATAGACATGCTTGCCAGCGGCGCAGGCCAGGATGGTGGCCGGGGCGTGCCAGAAATTGGGCGCAGCGATGGACACGGCATCCAGCGAGGGATCTTCCAGCATCCGCCGGAAGTCGCGCACCGTCTTCGGCTCGCGCCCGGTGCGTTCCACGATCGACTTCACCGCCGGGGCGAGCCGCCGTTCGTCCACGTCACAGACATAGGCGACTTCGACGTTGGAAACCTGGAGGAAGGCGGTGACGTGATCGCGTCCGCGTCCGAGGCCCATAACGCCCACCCGGATTTGGGACGAAGGCGAATCAGCACCCAGCACGGAAGGGGATTGGCCGAGGGCGAGGGCCGCGGCGAGGCCCCCGCTCGCTTGGAGAAAGCGACGTCGGGGAACCGCGGGGGGAAACGGGGGCGTGTTCATGGAAGGTGTCAGCACGAAAGGACGGACTGGCGGACGGTGAAACTCAAGGAAATGCCGGACCGAAGCAGTGAATCCGGCCACTCTCGGAGCGCGGGTCTGTGACCCGCAGCAGCGTGGTGACCAGGAGGGCGGGGGGAATGAACTGGAGCCTGAGAGCCGGGACGTTGCTGCGAGTCACAGACTCGCGCTCCGCAAACTTCGCGTGGCCACACGATCGGTTGGTTGTTCCCCCATGGGCGGAGCCGGGTCCCACCTGGCCATCGCCTGGAGGACGTTCTCTTTGCGTCCTTGGAGATCTCTCGTGGTCTAATTCATCACCGTTTTTAGGTGAATCCAGGCTTGCGACCTGGCGGCCCGTCACCGGAAATCGGCCCATGAATCAATGGTTGGAAGGGAGCATCGCGTTGATCTTGGGGTCGTGCCTCGGCGGACTTGTTTCGGCAGCGGACCTGCGGCTTGGGCTGATCGGACTCGACACGTCCCATGTCACCGCCTTCACCGAAATTCTGAACAACCCCGCCGCCAAGGATCATGTCCCGGGGGCCCGGGTGGTGGCCGGATTCAAGGGTGGGAGCCCGGACATCGAGTCCAGTTGGTCGCGCGTGGACGAATACACCCGGACTCTGCAGGAAAAATACGGGGTCAAGATTTACGACACGATCGAAGAACTGTGCCGAAACGTGGATGCGGTCCTGCTGGAGAGTGTGGATGGCCGGCCGCATCTGGCGCAGGCCCGGCCCGTGATTGCGGCGGGGAAGCCGCTCTATATCGACAAGCCCATGGCCGGCACGCTGCCGGACGTTCGGGAAATCTTCCGCCTGGCGGCCGAGGCGAAGGTGCCGGTGTTTTCGGCCTCTTCGCTGCGGTTTGCCTCCAACACCCTGGCCGTTCGGGAGGGACGCGTCGGCGTGGTAACCAACGCCGTGACGTCGAGCCCGGCCCACGTCGAGAAGACGCATCCCGACCTGTTTTGGTATGGGGTTCATGGGGTGGAGTCGCTGTTCACCGTGATGGGACCGGGGTGTCTGAGCGTGCAGCGGGGCACCACGCCGGAGGGAGGAATCGAGGTGGTGGGAAAATGGAAGGACGGCCGGGTGGGCCTTTTCCGCGAAGGCAAGGGATACAGCGGCGAAGCGCGGGGCACGAAGGGCAGTTCTCCGGTGGGCTCCTACGACGGTTACGCGCCGTTGGTGGCCGCCATCGTCGAGTTTTTCCAAACGTCCCAGCCGCCGGTGACGCCGGAGGAGACGTTGGAGATCTTCGCCTTCATGGAGGCGGCCGACGAAAGCAAACGCCAGGGCGGCGCTGAAGTGACGCTGGCGGAGGTGCTGGCCAAGGCCAGACCGTGATCGTGATGGGGCGGCGGAAACGGAGCCGGACCGCGAGGGGACTCGTCCCCCGGTGAAGAGGGGTCCGCGCTGAGGATCCACGTGCTGCCCATGCCGTCTCACCACCCATTCATTGCGCTGCTGAAACGTCCGGAGCCGCTCCTGGCGCTGGCTCCCATGCAAGACGTGACCGATCTGCCGTTCTGGCGTCTGCTGGCGGCGCGGGGTGGGCCGGATGTTTATTGGACGGAGTACTTCCGCGTGACGGCCACCTGGCGACCGGAGAAATGGATTCTGCGCAGTCTGGTGGAGAATCCAACCGGTCGTCCCGCCGTCGCGCAATTGATCGGCAACGATCCGGAGGCCCTGGCTCGCGCGGCGCGGGAGTTGCAGCAATACGACGTCGCCGCCATCGACCTCAACCTGGGCTGTCCGGCGCCGGTGGTGTACCGGAAATGTGCCGGCGGCGGACTGCTGCGAGATCTGGCGCGGGTGGAGGCGGTGCTGGGCCGCTTGCGAGAGGCCGTGCAGGGGGCGTTCACGGTGAAGACACGGATTGGCTTCCAGGATCCGGGCGAGTTCGAAACCTTGCTGCCGGTGTTCGCCCGGCATCCGCTCGATTTGCTCACCGTGCATGGAAGGACGGTGGCCGAAATGTACCGCAGCGCCGTGCATTACGACGTGATCGCCACCGCGGCGGCGGCGCTTCCGTTTCCCGTGCTCGCCAACGGCAACATCGACTCGCCCGAACGGGCTGCCGAGGTGCTCGGTTGGACCGGGGCCAAGGGGCTGATGATTGGACGCGGCTGCATCCGGAACCCCTGGCTTTTCAAACAGATCCGTCAGCATCAGCAAGGGCAGGCGGTTCAACTGCCGGTGGGACGGGACGTCCTCGATTACATCGGGGACCTTTGGACCGCGACGGACCAACCGGACTCGCGGGAACGGCTGCACGTCGAGCAGATGAAGCGTTATCTGAACTTCATTGGGCAAGGCGTGGGATCGGACGCCACCGCGGCGGCGACGTTCCTGCATCGGATCCGTCGGGCAACGACGCGGGAGGGTTTTTTTGAAATATGTCGGGAATACCTGGATCACGATGAACCGCTGACCCTGCGTCCCTTTCCGACGGTGACCGCGGCGCGGAATGAAGAAACGGTGGTCTGAGCTCAATCCTTGTTTACATTCATTTTCCCTCTGGCCATCTTTGCTGACTATTATGAAACCCTTTGCTGCTGCCGCTGTTACCTACATGGTCGCGGGTTGGTTCATCTCGGCCGTTGCCGCAGACTATTCCGTCGTGGATCTCGGGCCAGGTACCGGAGCCGCGATCAACAACAGCGGGAACGTCGTCCGGAATCAGGCCAAGGAGGCCTATTTTCATCGCGGGCCCGACGTCATTCCGATTATTCCTGACCAATCCTTTGCGTACCCAATCATTGAGATTCGGGCGATCAACCTGAGTGATGCCAACGTGGTTCTGGGTTCCGGATATCTCGATTTGGGGGGCTCTCAGCCTCCCTTTCAGTTCTGGTGGAGCGAAACCGGCTCCCTCAGTCAGGCGGATGGCCAATTCCGCCTCAACGCGATCAATAGCGGTGGGTGGGGCGTGGGCGCATGGCTCGCTGCTTTCAGAACGCCGATGATGCCCATCAGTGGACAGTACATTCCCGATGGGGACTTCAGCACGCCGTTGGTAGGGACCGGCGAGCTTCTCGACGTCAACGAAAGCGGCGTTCAGGTCGGATATCTGGCCACGCAGGAGGGAGCCAGCTTGCCCTTTTTGGGAGTGCGAGCCCGCGCGGCCAAATTGGCCCCAAACCAGACCGACGTCACCTATCTCGATACCCGTCCCCCCGGCCAGCCCATCTATGATGCGGCTGACCCAGCGACCCGCCTGAGCGAAGCCCATGCCATCAATGAGGCGGGAGCGGTGGTGGGTCGGATGGTGCAGGAACCGGGGGGGGCCTGGCATGCGTTCCGTCACGTTGGCCAGGAAATGGAAGACCTGGGCACCTTGGGCGGCTTGGAGAGCGAAGCGGTCGATATCAATGACTCGGGAGTGATTGTTGGCCGGGCTCAGCAGGGCGACGGGCAATGGCGGGCCATGATCTATCAAGAGGGCACTATGGTGGACCTCAACACCCTGGTGCCGGCTGACGTCTCGGCATCGACGGTCCTCATTCGTGCCAACGGCATCAACAATGTGGGACAGATTGTGGCCGATGCCGTGGTCGATGGTGCCCCCCGAGCCGTCGTGCTCTTGCCCACCGGTTTCGTCGTCCCCCCGCAGATTACCAGTCAGCCGCAGTCCCAAACTGTGGCCCTGGGAGAAATGGTGACGCTCTCGGTCTCGGCCATCGGTGCCCTGCCCTTGCGATATCAATGGTGGATGGGGAACGGGCCCCTTTCGGGAGCCACCAATCAGACCCTCGTCCTGACCAACGTGAATGCCTTCGCCCAGGATACCTACCGCGTCGCGGTGAGTAATGACGGCGGTTCCGTGTCGAGCGCGCCGGTCACGGTGACGGTGCTGGATCCGGAACTGACTCCGTATGCCTTGTTGGGATTGGCTATTGTGGGAGAAGTGGGTGGCCACTACCAAATCGACTTCAAACCCGACAGCAGCAGCCCGGAGTGGCAACCGTTGACCGCGATTCGACTGACCAACAGTCCCCAGTGGTACGTGGACTTCGCCTCGGCCACCAATCGGATGCGCATCTACCGATCCGTTCGAGTGCCATAAGTGTCCCCCCTTTCCTCCATCGAAATACCGGTTGGCAGTGATTTAAGTCTGCTCTAGAACCATCGCATGCCCCAATCGACCGCAAACCACGACGGAACGCCTCCCGCCGTTCGGTGGGTGTTCGGCGTCCCGGCCGAGACCTGAACTCCACGCCGGAAAGAGGACCGTCCATGCACCCCCCCGCACGCATGTTCACCACCTTGAACGCTTTCGCAGGGTGGGCCTGGGTGCGGCTCGCCGGCTTCGGAGGAGCGATGACCTTGACGGTTCTTGGCGACTCCGCTCCATCCCAGGCGGTTATCCCAGCCTCGGCCGCAACGAACCCCGACTCGCTCCGGCTGCTCGAGCAACATTGTTACGATTGTCACGGCGACGGCATGACAAAGGGGTCGTTCGCGTTGGACCAGTTGGTCGCCACCGGTGTCAACGAGACCAACCGGTTTCAGTGGATCAAGGTTTGGAGCATCGTCCGGGATGGCTTCATGCCACCCGTTGGCGAGGAACCGGTGCCGGATCCCGAACGGCGGCAGATCACCCAATGGATCGAGCAAAGCCGGCTCGGAGTCGATTACCAGCGCCCTGATCCCGGCCGCGTGACCGTCCGCCGGCTCAACCGGATGGAATACGAGTTCACCATCCAGGATCTCTTCGGCGTAAGCCCCGTGTCGGACGGAGACTTCAGCAGCGACGCCAGCACCAGCCGGGCGCGCCTCCGGGACATGCTGCCGCCGGATGACACCGCGTTTGGTTTCGACAACAACGGCGACTTCCAAACGTTGTCACCGGCCCTGCTGGAGAAGTATTTCACGTTGGCCGAGTTCGTGGTGGATCAGGTGATCGTCACGGACGGCCCGCAGTATCCGGTGCAGCCATTGGACCCGGCCCGGATCACGATCACAGGGGCGTCGGAAACCCGGAGGACGGAACACGAGCTGGAGTTTCAGGTGGATCATCCCGGGCTCTACCGGATCGCGACGCAGTTTCCCCTGGGCGGCTGGCAGGACTATGGCGGCGCGTATGATTTCGCCTTGGCGGTGGACGAACAGCCCATCGCGCGGGACACCGTCGAGATCGGTGGTCAGCGGATCTATCGCTTTGGCAAGGAAGTGACGCTGGCGGCGGGAACGCACCGGTTGGCTTTTTCCACCGATCCCACGAAGCCGGCCTCCAATGGCAAGACCAACTCCCTCGAACTTCGCCCCAAAATCCGCGTCACCGGTCCCATCGATCCGCGTTTCCACGTTTATCCTGAAGCCCACCAGCGGATTTTCTTCCAGGGTCCGCCTCCCGCCGAATCAGAGCAGCGCCGGGCTTACGCCGAAGCCATTATGAAACGGGTGGCCGACCGCGCCTTCCGTCGTCCGGTCTCGGAAACCGCGCTGGACCGGTTAACCGACCTGGTCCTGCGATCCGAACGGTTCGAAGACGGGGTCGGGTTGGGACTCATGGCCATCCTCACGTCGCCAAACTTTTTGTTCCGATTGGAAGTCCAGCCGCAGCCCGACGACCCGCAGGCCATTCATCCGCTCGACGAATACGCCCTGGCATCGCGGCTCTCTTATTTCCTGTGGCTAAGTCTGCCCGATGACGAACTGATCGCCCTGGCCCGCCGCGGCGAACTTCGGAAGAACCTTGCCCAGCAGGTCCACCGCCTGCTGGCCGACCCGAAATCCGAGCGCTTTTTTGAAGACTTTCCCGGCCAATGGCTGCGCACCCGCAATGTGCTGATGACTCCGATTATCCGAGATGGGACGCTGAATCCTGTCCGCAGTGCCATGAAACGGGAGACGGAACTGTTGTTCGAGCACATCGCCCGGGAAGACCGCGACCTGCTGGAGCTGCTGACTGCCGACTACACCTTTGTGGATGAGCCGCTGGCCAAGTATTACGGATTGGCGGGGTATGAGGGGCCCGGGTTCCGCAAGGTCAACCTGACTCCGGAGAGCAAACGGGGAGGAATCCTCGCGCACGGCAGTTTCCTCGTGGCGACGTCGAACCCCAACCGCACTTCCCCGGTGAAACGTGGCGTCTTCGTGCTCGAGAACCTCCTCTCCATTCATCCCCCGCCTCCACCCCCGAGCGTCCCGTCGCTCGACGACGTCCCGAAGGAGGGCGAGGCACCCAAGACCGGTACGGCGCAATTGGCCCGGCATCGCGCGGAAAAATCCTGCGCAGCGTGCCACGTGCATTTTGATCCGATTGGCGTCGCGCTGGAGAATTACGACGCGACTGGCCAGTGGCGCACCGACGATGCCGGCGAGCTCATTGCTCCGAAGGAACTGACCACGACCGGGCAGACGCTTACCGGGCTCGACGATCTGAAGCAGTTCTTCAGTGACCGGCGCGAGCAGTTCTACCGGTGCGTGACGGAAAAACTGCTGACCTATTCCCTCGGCCGCGGTTTGGATCCGAGCGATGCGGTGGTCGTGGACCGGATCGCGGGTCAGGTCGCCAGCGACGGCGGCAAATTCTCCACGCTGTTGATGGCGGTGGTGGAGAGTCCGCAATTCCAATTGCGCCGGGGTGACGATGGCGTGCTCAAGACGCCCCCGCGGTCATTGGTGCCGGAAGCGCCGCCGCCCGAACAGCGCAAGGGACGACGGCGACGTCCGAACGTCAATCCCGAGAACGTCCAGACTGTTCCCCCGGCGGTCAGCACACCGGCCGCACCCGTTTCGGCCAAACCAGAGAATTGATTTATGATCCACCTCCCCTCCTCCCTCAATCGACGCGGATTTCTGCGCGGCTTGGGCGTGTCGATCGCCCTGCCGATGCTGGAGTCCGTTCTGCCTGGTTCCCGGGCCTTGGCCGAGACCGCCGGACGCGTGCCGGCCACCACCGCGGGCGGCATGCCCCTGCGCCTGGGTTTCATCGCGTTCGCCAACGGATCGAACTACGAGCGATGGCTGCCCAAGGGCGACGGTCAGGACTACGAACTGAATGAGACCTTCGGGCCGATGCAGGGACTTAAGAACAAGTTCCAGATCATCACCCATCTGGCTCACGACGCCGCCAACAACTGGGGCGACGGCCCGGGCGATCACGCCCGCTCCGGCGCAACCTTCCTCACCGGCTGCCACGCGTGGAAGACACTGGGCTCGCGGCTGCACTTGGGCATCTCCGTGGACCAGGTCGCGGCCCGACAGGTCGGCCATCTAACGCGGCTTGATTCCCTCCAGCTCGGTGTGGAGGGCGCCCGGATGTATGGATCCTGCGACACCGGTTATCCGTGCGCTTACCAATACAATATTTCCTGGGCCTCCGAGACGCTTCCCCTCGCGCCCGAAGCCAATCCACGCCTGGTGTTCGAAAAGCTCTTCGGCGGCGGGAACGGTACGGAACGGGCGGCGAACCTCCGCCAACGCCTGGCCCGCCGGAAGAGCGTCCTCGACGTCGTCCTGGACGATGTCCAGCGCCTGAACCGAGATCTGGGTCGCAACGACCGCCAGAAGCTGGATGAGTATCTTGCCGGCATCCGCAAGATCGAGACGCAGATCGAGAAGGCCGAACGCTTTCATCTACCCGAGGCCACCATCCAAGAGCCCGCCGACGTACCCGAGGATCATCTGGCACATGTCGATCTCATGTATGACCTGATGGCCTTGGCGTTCCAAACCGACTCGACACGCGTGGTCTCCTTCGCCGTGGCTCCCGAAGGCAGCAACCGGCCGTTCCCGTCGTTGGGGATCTCGGAAGGACACCACTTCCTTACCCACCACTCCGGGAATCAAGAGAAGATCGTGAAGGTCGCCCAGATCGAGCGCTGGTACATGGAGCGGTTTGCCCGATTCCTGCGCACGCTGGACGAGATGAAGGATTCCGACGGCACCTCGGTGCTACACAACTCGATGATCGTTTATGGGTGCGCCATCGGCGACGGCAACAAGCACAACCATGATGAACTGCCGGTGGTGGTGGCGGGACAAGGCGGGGGAACGTTGGCGGCGGGCCGGCATCTGAAACTGGCGAAGCCAACCCCCATGACCAACCTCTATGTTTCCCTGCTGGATCGTCTGGGGGTCGTGGCGGAAACGTTCGGCGACAGCACCGGTCGCATGGAGAGCATCTGAGTCAGGCTGGATAAACCCTTCCTTATCGGTGTCGTCCGAGCTATCCGCGGTCCTTCGATTCCCGGATTTAGGATCAATCGTTGCGAATGTACCTTCACACTACTTGATGCTGGTACGCCGGTGGTGCGGTGAGGACACCGCACGCTACCTGTACGTCCTTTCGCGACGATTGATCGTGTGAACAATCCCAGCGCCACGCGCCCGGTCGCGGCTATCCGGTGAGGGCGCGGCTGAGCGCGAATCCTCCGAACACCGCCGCCAGGCACAGACCCACCGACAGCAGGATATTCATCAACGCCAGGGCCGGACGCCCGTCCTGGAACAAGTCCAGCGTCTGGAGGCTGAACGCCGAAAACGTGGTGTAGCCTCCCAGGACCCCGGTCAGGAGGAATCCCCGCCACTCCGGACTCAACCAGGGTTCGCCACTCGCGGTACGCAAACTCGCGAGAAGCCCGATCAGGAAGCAGCCGATCACATTGACGGCAATCGTGCCGAGGGGGAGATGATGCGGCCAGATTCGCTGAATTGCGTTCGACATTCCATAGCGGGCCATGCTGCCCAAGGCCCCTCCCATTCCCACCCACAGGACGGAATTCATGTCCCGATGAAAAGGATGGGAGCCAGTGAACCCAAGTCTTTCCCGTTTCAATTGGCTTCCGGCTGGCTGACGCGCCGGGGGTGTGGTTC
>CAYYSX010000127.1:0-15924 GCA_964474315.1 uncultured Verrucomicrobiota bacterium
GACCGGCCCAAGGATTGTCCAGTGGAATATAATAATTGGCAGTCGTACCGGTCGCGGGCTGCCTCTGAATCGGACGACTGACCGCCCCTCCCCTCATATCCACGTCAATGCGCAGTATTCCTGAATAGAGATCCTGATCAATCCGCTGACAATTGCCAAGACTGCCATAGCTTGCCCCTTCGTCGCCGACTGAAATATACAAAAATCCATCATCCGGATGAAAAAACATTCCCCCTCCCGAATGATAGGCATGCTCATCCATCTGTTCGATCAACACCAACTCGGAGTTTGGATCAATATCCAACCCCTCATCGCTAGCGGTAAAACGGGAAAGACGCAACCAAGTGGGATCCGCGATGCCTGTTGCGCTGCGCGGATCAGGATGATAGTTGTACCATAGATAGATGTATCCTCGGTTCGGGGAGCCAACTTTTCCGAACTCCGGGTGAAGGATCATATTGACCAAACCTCCATCTCCTCGGCTACGGCAGCGGGAAATGATGTCCAGAATTCGTCTAGTCCCAGTGCCATCAGCAGTCCCCGGGAAACTCCAAACACGTCCGTCCCGCCCCACGGCAAAGAGTCTATCGTTCCTCGGATCGGGAATGACCTTGAGTAAGCGAGCAAAGCTTACCTCCCCAAAGGCTGGCACCGGCTTCCAGCCGGTCTGGATCGGCGGTGAATGCGGGAAATTGAGATACGGCTTCACTTCGGGACGTTCCGTCGCCAGGAGCACGTTGCCGAGAAGGGCGCACAGCGCCAGCCGACACCAAAAGAGAACGACATTGGTTTTCATATCACCATCGATCGAATTAAATATCAATAGAACTATTCACGACGAAACACTTCATCGAATTGCACCCCTGGCATTGGCAATGCAATAATTGTAATACCCGATCGTGGCCGCCATCGAATACCACAGCAAAAAATTATTGTATATCGACCAAGAAAACATCGCTCCACTAAGGGCAAACAAATAAAGCAACGCCACCCATGCAGCTTTGGGTTGATACTTTAAAATATACCACGATGATTTAATGCTATGATATAGCAAAACCAACAGAACTAGAGTGCCAATCATACCGGTCGCCATCATGCTTTCCAGGATTAGATTATGCGGATAGCGACCAATATCTGGTATGAATGAATCACCAATGATGGGTGATCTCAGAAACTGCAGATAGCTGGAATAATAAAGATCCAGGCGCCCAGCCGATCTCTGGCCGGTCGTGATATCTTCAGCAATATTAAACACTCTTCTGAAAAGAACACTGCCGGTCATTTCGATGTAAATTGCCAAAAGAATCACACTGGCCACCCCGCCGGCCAGGACCAGGACGGTTTGCTTGATCCGGCCGACGCTCATTTTGCTGATGAGATAAACCAACGTTACCAGCAACAGCGCCAGCATCGGTCCACGAGATGCGCTTCCGACCAGCAACAGACCACCCAACAAAATTGGCGGCACAGCAACTCCGCCCTGAAGCCAAATGGGACCTATTTTTTCCACCAGCAGGAATATTCCCAAAATAATTAAATACCCCCCGTGATACCCCAAGGTCAGGGAATGAAGTGTCATAAATTCCCCCTCATACAACCCAGACCGGGTGCGACCCTCAAAGCTAAACAATGTGGCCTTATAGGCTAGGACCATTCCAATGGCAGCAATGGCGGCAAGCGTGAATGAAAAGGCAAACACCTGACGCTGCATCCTCCACTCCCTGGTGAAAAGGATCGCCAATGAAGGAATAAAGCAGACTCCGACTGACATCATAACGGCGTAGTCCATGGTTTCGTCGGAGCCGGCAATATAGGTATTCGGCGAATACTGGAACGCCATTCTAACTAGATAAATGATCCAGAATCCAACAAAGGCCAGTGACCCCACCGTGAATGCTTTTTCACGACGTTGGCCGGAAACGATTTTCGATAGGATAAGCCAGGCGGCGATGCCCAGGACAGCCATTCGCGATCCAATCGTCAGAGTCCGGGTGTCCCTTTGGAGAAGCACCGCCATGATCGTCAAGAAAGTGTGCCCAAACAGCGCCCAAGCCATGAATGCGGCCAAGGCTGTATCCGCCCAAAAACTGGCAGCCTTTTCCGGCTGTCGAGTCCGGTCCCTCCAATTGGAACTGACCACCTGATTTGCTCCAAGACTCATTATAGTGAATTTCCTACGGTAGCTGGGGTCGGCTCACAATCTTATCTTTGGACCCTGAGCGCGGAAGCGACGTCTTCCCCGCCCGGTAAGGCATCCTTGGTAGTGGCGAGCCCACGGGAAGATGCAGACGTTAGGACAAGCTGCTGCTCGGCAAACGTCTGGAGCTGCTTCAAGCTTTCGTTCCAGTCCGATTGAATCGGAGTGGATAGCCGAACAAATTGCTTTTCGGAGTTTGGGGACAGACGCATCGACAAAGCGTGCCCCAGCACCATTCGGGCCTGAGTCAGGCGGGCGGCCAGACGCTGCACCAGCGGCTTTCCCCGTTGAACTGGAGGAGGCACCAGCGTCTCAACGGGCTTGCCGCCCACCAGCCCACACCAAGCCACCAGTTCCTGGCCTGATCCGGTCCACTGAAACGCCCGCAGTTGAAACGGAATCTTCGTCTCTCCAACGGAAAACACCACCTTTTCCGGGATGCCCAGTTCCATTCGCTTCCATCCAATCTGCACCCAGCAGATATCCGGAGTGTGATCCAGAAAATTGACCCCGCTACCCTTGTCCGCCGGCCAGCTTGCCAGAAACACCCGAATGGGTCCGTGCTTCGAGATCAAATTGGGTTCGGTCGAAACCGCTCCGATCGGGACATAGCTTCCATTGACGATCTCCTGGGTTCCCAGCAGAACAAGGGCTTTGGAGGTGAGTTCCTCCGAGGCAAACGAATAACCTTCCGGTTGGGTTTGCAGGGAGAGCCTATGACTCGCCTCGTCCGAAGGACCGTCGAACGCAAACCACCATTTGGCCAAAAGGAGGCACGCGAGAAAGAGGCCCGCCACTCCGCCAATGACCGCCAGACGCCAAGGCTCGTCCTTGGGTATGCGCGGCCGATCCATGTTTTGGCAAATTTGATGCATCGAAATCCTGCCCGTTCAATAGCCAGGATCAGTATCTGGCAAACAGGGCGCAGAATCAACCGGCAACTACCTCCATCTCGCCGGCCCACAGCCCGATATTGAACACGTTTGGCACCGGATCCGCAAACAAAAGCAGAATCCACCCAGAGGGATCGCGGTCTCGTTTTTCAGAGAAATCGGTCTGTCAATTCTCAATCCGTTGAAATGTGCCTGCCACGTTGCGCTTCAGCAATTGAGAATAAGGCCCCAAGAGGGATATGAACTTGAAATACAGATAGGATAATTTTCCTATCTTGTGCTTCATGCCGTACTTTCCATACGGGGAATAGTGGGGAAACGTGGCCAGATAGTCGTCAAAAGATTGATAATGCAAAAAGCGGGAAATCCGAGTGAAGCTTTAAAGTTTCCGCCGGACCGTGCCCGACGACCAAAACAGGTTTTTTGATTCATAGGTTGCCGGCTAGAAAGGCCGGCATAGACTTGGTGGAGAGGCAACGGCAGCCAATGGCTAAATGGCAATCGCGTATCATGCCCGATGATCGGTGAATAGAGATTGGGGGGCGTCAACACCCGGTACTGGTCAGCAACCCGCCGCAACTCCAGCAGAGCTCGGCGATCTCCCTGAATATGTTCCAATACTTCAATACAGTAGAGGATGGTCGCTGACCGATCAGGCAAGGGAATCTCGGTGACGCTGCCGGTGTGTCAGGCGATTCGCTCTTCCAGGCCGAGGATCGCCGCAATCCGCCGGCCTGCATCCAGCCTCGGCCTATCGAACTCCACGGCCGTCACCTTCGCCTCCGTCCACGCCGCATAGGCCATCGGCAACCAGCCATAGCCACAGCCGATGTCGGCGACGCTCTTGCCGGCAAATCCGTCGGCGGGGATCGGTGCATTCCGAATGTAACGATCACGAAAATGCTCCAGGGCTTTTTGAATATCGAGATTCCGGTACTGGCTGTCGCGGAAATACGGGACCGAACGAATTTCATCAATCTGACTCTGGGAAAGGGTCAGTGGCGCCGGTGTGGAGGACATATTGCCTGGCGCTTTGAGACCGTTGACGATTAACGAACTGTAACGACCCGGTCTGGCCCGATCACAGCAAGGCACTGCAAGGCAATTCTTGCTCCTCTCTTCTCTCATCTCACTTCACGAGCGAGTTGCGTTTTCGGTCGGGAGCTCCTTGCGATCCCACGTCTCCGGAGATAGCAGGCGCTCATAGAGATCGATCAGGTTGCGTGCCTCCGAACTCCAATTGAACCGCTCTCTGACCAGGCGTCGCCCACGCTCGCCCATGGCCAGCGCCTCTTCTGGGTGGGAGGCAATCCAAAGAACCGCCGCCGCTGCTGCCGCCGGGTCCTCCGGATTGACGCAGATCCCGACGCCCTGCTCGGCCACCATCGTCCGCCAGGTGGGAAAGTCCGAGCACACAATTGGCAGACCAGCCGCCATGTATTCAAAGAATTTGGTTAACTCCTTTTCCCGATAATGAGACGTGTCCGGAAACAACGCCAATCCGACGGTCCATTCCTCCTCATAGGTCTCCACAATCCGTTGATACGCGATCCACTTTTCGCTGATCTCCAATTGAAGTTGAGGTCGCTCAACAGCCGTGGCTCTCAATTCCTCCCGAAGGGCCGGAATGCTGCATTGCCCAACCAGTCTCAGTTCGGCAGTTCCCGGCAGGTGCTGCAACGCCCCAAGGTGCTGACGCACACCCCGCCCCTCGGTGACGCTGCCGGTATAAAGCAAACGAACGCGGTCCAGCGCTGCCGGATTGCGCCGGATGTCAATCACCTTGGCGTAATCGTCCAAATGAGTGTAATTTAACACCTTGGTCGCGTTCGGGAAACTTCGTGCATAGTATCGTTCGGCAATAACAATGGAGAATAGATGCTTCACGATTCGGTTAGTCAGTCGAATTGCGCCGCCCAGGGCCGCCCTCCCCCACTCGGGCACCCAGGATCGAACTTCCGCTGCTTGAGAAAAATCCTCATGAACGTCGTAGATTACCTTTTTCCCAAGCAACCTCAGCACGATTCCCCAGGGAATCAGTTCGGGATCATGAAAATGAAAGATCTCCGGTCGTTCCTTCCGCGCCCGACGCACCACCCGAAACGTCGTCACCAGAACTCGCTCCAGCCGATTCTTATGGCGAGGGACTCCCAGAATGCGCACACCCTCCCGGACTTCATCCGTTTCGTGTTGGGCCACCAGGATCACCTCATAACCGGCCGCAACTAGTGATCGGCATTCCCGGTAGAAAATCCGATTATCCAGTATGTTGTGATGGGAAGACAAATGCGCAACTTTGCATTTCATGGCAAATCGGATTTTCGAGTACTTGACGCATTGCAAACCCAACGATGCGTTAGGCATCACTCCAATTCGACTACCTTATACGATTCGAGGTCGTCGCCGTGTATTTTGTCCAGATCCACACACCCGCAGGGTGCGGAAAAAGCAATGCCGCTCGTACCAGGGGCGCGCCCCGCCCCTACACCAACAATAAATATCTTCAATCCAGACGCCTGGAAGCCGATTCCAAGGTGGCATCGGATGGAGGCGGACGGCTGTTCAGCATTTCCTGCAAACCGTCGATTCGCCTTTCCATCCGGGCCATTGCCCAGCCTACTGCAATCAAGCCGCCGGCCGTGAACAGCAGAATGCCCCAGCCGGCGGCGTCATGCATCTTCTCCAACGCCTCGGTCCCCTGACGATAGGCGGTCAATGACAAATAGACCGAGCGCACATAGTTTCCGGTCAAAGCCAGCAGAATGCTGATCAGCACAAAGACGATTCGAAAGGAGCTCCGTCTCAAAGTCAGACTCCCGATGAACAGGGCGGCCATGATGCTGGACTGAAGACTGCGCACACCGCTGCAGGCTTCGTCCACGCCGACCACACAATTCGGCAACTGGATCACATTAGCCTGACGCAGAGCAGGTATGCCCAACAAACTCAACGTCTCCACATTGAGCACGGTGATCATTCCCTGCAGTCCCAACACCACCGGATTCCAGATGATTCTCGGCGGCGGTACCGCGATCAGGAAAAACAGGAGCGGAAAAAGAAAGTGGCGCCAGGTCGCCTTCCCGCGGCCATAAAGAAGAATCGCGAAGATAAACAGGAGGCAACCGAAGCTCAGAGAAAAACTGGAGGCCAGGCTGCGGCCGACCGAATAGCGATACAGTTCGGCCACCAACACCAGAGGTGTGCCGATCAGCAGAACAAAGCCGCAAACCCAAAGGGAGGCCGGCGTATCGCTTTGGGGACGACTCGGCCAGCGTTCCCAGGCCAAATAGGCCGCCAGCAACAAAACGATCCATCCAAACTGATACTCCGGAATGGAGTGCCAATGGAAGTGCAGATCGTAGGCCCACCAGCCGGCGATCAACAGGACCATCAAATAAGCCGCCCCTTCCCTTTCCCAAAATGTCTTCGTCATCGGCAATGCTGTGGTTTCCCCGTCTCTATTCCCCGACGCCCTTTTCTGCGGCCGGCCAAAGCTCTGCGATCAAGTGTTCATCCGGGTCAACAACTGCTGCACCCCGGACCGGGTCCGGTGCGGCATCACATACTTGAACCCTCTCCAAATGATATCCTTGGCGTTCTTGGGATACAGCCGGACCGGCGGGAGACCAGCCAGTTGGCGATAATGATGATAACGAGAACGGAGCGGATGATCGTTGGTGAAATGCCATGGTTTGCATTTCGAACTATAATGAACAATGAAGGGATGGTAGAGCACGTTGCGCCATTCCGCGCGCGTCAAATGAAACTCCCTCCTTCCTTTGATCCAAAAGGAATACTGCTGATTCCACCTGGGATCCAGCGGATGCCAGGCCCCGGCAATCACCGCATTGAGAGCATCCTGGTCCCAGGTCTTCAGCACGGAAGGTTTGCGAACGATGAACTCCAACGCACGCTCGCTGATTTGGGCCGCTCGCCAGCGCACCAGATCAACGACCAACACGCCGGCATTGAAGTAGGGGACAGTGGGCAAGAGCCCCAGCGATTCGTGCCGATTGAAGCCTGGATTCAACACCCCCCCAACGGCGTGTTCCCCGAGTTCGCTTTCCGCCAGCGCGGTCACATCGCTTTCCACCACCAAATCGCCATCCAGATAGAGGCAGCGGGTTACTTCGACGGGCAACACCGAAGGAATGAGGAGGCGATAGTAAGTCGCCAATGAGTTACGCTGGGCCGGCGCTGCACTCAACATCGACTCATTGATCTGCAGATACTCCACCGCCATTCCCCAACGTCCGGCTGCCCGTCGCAGACTCATCTTGGATTCGTCCGAAAGCCCGGACGATAGGATCCAACAGCGTAGTCGGCCCGAAGAATTGGCATTGTGGCCTATTGACACCAGGGTGGTGAGCAGATGAGCCACGTAGTTTTCATCCGTGCAGAAGACCAGATGGAGCGGAGTGGACA
The DNA here is from genome assembly GCA_964474315.1 of uncultured Verrucomicrobiota bacterium. GTDB lineage: Bacteria > Verrucomicrobiota > Verrucomicrobiia > Limisphaerales > UBA9464 > UBA9464. Next base: position 7,516 of record CAYYSX010000127.1, read on the forward strand.
TTACAAAGTGGTTTTCATTACAAAGCCAGCCTTGTTCGTGAACGGGAATGGGCTGGGGCGCATCTTGAATTTGTCCTTTTAGCGTCGTTTCTCTGAAACGATTTCCCCAAGCTCGGGTGAATCGACGCGATTGGGCAAGGCATTCTTGCCGCCTCATTGGAGGCCAAGGACAAATTTGAGATGCGCCTGATGGGCTGAATCGTCCGGTCGGTCACGGGCCGCTCCTCCCGGTCCGAGGGCGGGGCAAAACCCGGTGCCGAAGGAACTCCAGCGGAAACCCCCCAAGGAAGGTCCATCGGCGCAACCGCCAATTCAAGGGAAGCGATAAAATGAACAGCTCGATCGCCGAGGCGGCCATCCCGATGCGGCTCAAACGACGGCAGGTTCCACGGGCATGGTAGGCAATCAACCGCTCGCGGGCGGGCTGGGTGGAAGCCCCACCGGGATAACGTCCCGCCAGCTCATGCCCCAAGAGCAACTTCGTGCTGCGATAGAAAAGTTCGGCCTGTTTGGTCAACTGGAAAGCATGTTTGCGGTAGGCTAGACAAACTGGGGAATGGATTTCGATATAGCGGCAACGCGGCCCCACCTTCAGGGCAAGATCCACATCCTCCATGTTGTGTCGTCCCTCGGCGAAACCGCCCGCCTCAAAGAAGACCGGGCGCGGTATTGCGGCGAGCGCGTTGGCCCCCAGGTAGATCTTTCCCTGGGGCTCAAGCACGTCACGATAGACTCTCGCTTCGATCGGGCCGTACTGGTGAGCCTCCATTTTAGGTTCAGTGTCAAACACCGAAGGCCGAAGATAAATCAGTGCCTCTGCCCCGTGCTGTTCCTGTACCGCGGCGACCGTGGCCAGGGTCCACGGCGTCCAGAGATCGTCGCTGTCAAAAAATGTAAGAAACTGCCCAGTCGCCGCCGTCGCACCGACATTCCGCGCCCCGCCGGGGCCCCGCCGTTCGCTGCGCAACACCCGCAACTGGGGGCAAGAGCCGAACTCGCGTTCCAAGACCGTGAGCGTGTCGTCGGTCGATCCGTCGTCCACGATGATCGCCTCGAAGTCAGTCCATGTCTGTGCCAACATCGACTGGAGACTGCTGCGTAGCAGGTCGGAGCGATTGTAAGTCGGCATCACGACCGAAAATCGAGGAAGAGCGGTCATACGGACTTCAAGTTCACCATTTCGTCGAACTCCCTTCTTTCCAGCGAACGCAACTCCGTCTGGCGGCTGGCATTGACCAGCCAACCGCCCCGGGACCGGAGGAAACCATCGCATCGGCGAAAGGAATCGGCGATCTGATCCGGATTGGGCGGCCACCAGTTCTTTCCCGAGCGATAGTCGGCGATGAAGTGATTTCCCTCGCCCTTTGCCGAACGGGCCACATCAGGGGAAGAAGAGACACTCTCATATTTGAACGAGTGATCCACTCCGTACAGCACCATGTGCCGGATTCCCATGAAATAGGCGAGTTGGATTCCAAACAACAGGGTTCCTCCTACGGGAGCGATGCCGCAGTGCGCGTTGGTTGAAAACCAGCTCAAGCTCGGAGCCCAGCGTTGATGCACCCAAATCGCATTCGCATGCTGGAACCGAACGCCGATGTGATTAAAAAACACCGGGCCATGGCTGTTCTGGCATATCTCTGGACCGAAATCCTCGATCATCTGTCGGTCGCCCGAAAGAGTGTATGTAGGGCGCAGTGAATGCCCAGAGTAGGACAGGTGGAAGCGATTGCAACAAAAGGTCACATGACCCTGCAACCTTTCCAGATCCGGGAGACGCACACTCGGCCCATTTCCCAGCATAAACGCAACCTGGCTTGCATGGATATCTCTATATTCTTCCAGCCTTTTCAATCCATTTCCCAGCAGAATCCTCTTTTCCGCCAATCCCCCTTTTATCAAAGCGGGGATATCAATCACTATGCGTTTAGAGAGCCCGAGCAATCTCTTGAAATGAATTTGGAACTCGCTGCTCATTAGATAAATTACCTTTTGAAAGTGAGTGCTGCACACCCAGTTCGCCGCCGCCAGACCACCGCAGTGGTCGTCTCTATCGTTCAACGGGAGTCACCGGTCGGACCTTCAAAAACGACTCACTCAGTTGCATGGGCGCGGGAGGTTTCCGGAGGAGACCGTTGATAGATCTTGTCCATCAACACCATCAATTGGTAGGCATCCCGGGACGATCCGATTTCGATCGCTTGCTTACCCTCGATGGCGTCCAAAAAATGCCGAATCTCGCTCTCCCAGGAGCTATCCGTGTGGTAAACAATGCGCTCCTCGGTCTCGAACTTTCCTTCGAGTGGGTCGACTTCATTACGTTTGATCGCCAAATCCTCATCACCGTACGCCCCGGAGGAAGTTTTCAGCCCGTTGAGCACCAGAGCACCCCGCTCCAGGAATACCTCCAACGAAAATAAGTAACGCCATTGGGTCATGGTCGAATGCAACGAGGCACAGACTCCCGTTTGGGAACTGCGGAAGATGGCGAAGACATTATCCTCTACGCCGGGAATCTTCCAGAAGAGATTGGACACAAAGGCATGCACTTCATCAAATCTACCGCCGAGATAGAGAAAGAGGTCGAGCATGTGGATGCCTTGATCCAGCATGATCCCTCCTCCAGATAGCTTAGGGTTGGCCCTCCATCCTTTGAAAAAGCTTTCATCCACTTCCTTCCCGTAGCGTCCCCGCATCCAGAGCAGCTTACCCATCTCGCCGGCATCGATGATGGACTTCATCTTCTGAATACTGCCGTGATGACGGTGGTTGAAACCGTACATGAGCTTCCGACCTGACAATCGCTCCAAGGCCAGCACCTCTTCCAGTTCGGCCGCGGTGAAAGCCGGCGGCTTCTCGGAGAACACGTGCTTGCCGGCCGCCAGCGCAGCCTTGGTAAGGGGGAGAATCCGATAGTTCGGGGTGCAGATAAACACCGCCTCGATATCCGGCGAATGAATGATTTCCGCCTCATCCTTGGCGAGGTGATATTGGCCGGCCTCGACCGGATTGATATCCCAGATGGCGACGACTTTGCCCTTGCCGATTTCTTCAATGGTCCGGGCACGGATGCGCCCCATCTTTCCATAACCAATTATGCCTATATTGATCATTTCTGTAGATCACGGATTAGTGCCTGCAGATCTCCACGAAGTCCTTCAAGGAATGCGGTACAGGTACTGGAAACGTGCGGGGTCATCAAAAAACGCTGCGGATGAAACACTCGCAAAGGGCCGTAATAGGGTTCTTGCCAAAAGACGTCGAATGCTGCCCTCAGCCTTCCGGATTCGATTTCCGCCAGCAACGCGGCCTCGTCGACGATTGGTCCGCGTGCCGTATTGATCAGAGCCGATCCGTTCTTCATCCAAGCGAGCTTCTCCGCGTCGATGAATCCCTTGGTCGTGGGCAGCAGGGGCATGTGCAGCGTGACAAAATCGGCGGCCCGCATCAGAGGCGCCAAGGTCTCCGGACGATTCTCCGCTGGATCATATGTATCGACCCTGATGAACACCCCCATTTTGTTGGCCACTCGGCGGCCAATGTTCCCGTGTCCCAAAACAAGTAACCGCTGTTCGTTAAAAGCCCGTCGTTGGGCCTTCTGCCAGGTCTCTAGGTGGCCAGCCTCGGCAAAAGCCATGTCGAAGATCAGTTTGCAGGCAAAGTTTGCCGTTTCTTCGAAGATTACGGCGGAGGTCGTCGCCGAGGCCGTCCGGAGATCGACTCCACGTCGGGCCGCCTCCGCCTCCGGGAGATTGTCCCGCCCGATCCCGCATTTCAGAATTCCACGCAACTTGGGCATCGTGGACAGGTCGATGGCCTTGCCGCCAATAATCGCAATCTCGGCTTCCGCCGGCGGTGCAAACGTTACTAGATCTTCGATATACCCATCAAGAGTGGGTGTATTTTTCAATGCCTTCATGTGTCGCAAACAACGTCTCCGGAGGTTCGATCCAGCCATTGGACGCGAAGACAGTGACCTGTCCCCGCTCATTCAATGGAGTCATCCAAAAACACCCTCCGGCAGCCAGTACCAGCGCCAATCCCGCCGCAACATCCCAAATCCAGATATCCTCTTCGCAATAGGCATCAAAGACCCCTTCGGCGACATACGAAAGCGAGAGCGCTGCCGAGCCGATCATCCGCACCTTCTTGAAATGTTGAACCTGTTGCACAAAGGCTGCCAGGCCGCCGCAATCATAGGTGCGGCCGCTGGGAAAGCCGGTGGCCAGAACTGCTTGTCCGGCGTCACCGGTCCTCGAGACCCGCAGAGGGACGTCTGCTGGACGGCCGACTTGACCGCTAAGCAGACGATTGCGCTCCAGGTCCGCCACCACTCCCAGTTCAGGTTGCATGCCGTTCCACAAGGCCACGGAGACACAGGCCATCGGAAATCTCCGGGAAAAATTCAACGTTCCGTCAAGAGGATCAATGATCCAATGCCGACGCTGCCGGACCTCAGCCAAGGAGCATCCGCCTCCTTCCTCCGAGAGAATTGGCAATCCAGTCTTAGCCAGATGCCTCTTCAGCAGTTCCTCGGCCGCCAGATCAGCCTGGGTCTTTATATCTTTGCCCAGATCGCTCCGCACTCCCGCATTTGATTTGAATCCGGTCATCAAGGCGGCGGCCGCGGCGCGGGCGGCCGATTCAGCGACCTGGGCTAGCGAGGCCATAACATTAAAATCACCCATCGTTGAATCCTTTGCCCCGGCAGTGCCGGGGGACCATCGGGCTACTTCCGCTTCGAACGTTGTTGATGCCTCTTCCAGCTCGTTCGACGGCCGCTCAACCGGCGTCACTCGTCCGGGATGACGGCTTCATTAGGATCGACTTCGTCGTGCCTGGTTGCGGATCAGCGGATCGTACCCGACTCCACCAACGGCAACAACGCCTCCACGAGGGCCAGATCCGCTTCCGTCTTGATCACATGCGCGGCCAGTTTACCGACGGGGAAGAAGCCTACTTGACCCGCGTAAGTCGCACACTTCCCAGCGGCCACCGCCGCCAGAAACACTTCGCGCCGCCATCCAGTCACACTCCAGGAGAGCCGCTGCACCGCCGTCAATTCCTGGGAATTGGTTTTCTCGGTGAACACAAAATTGATCGGCTGCCCCCGATAGGCGCATTCAATCTGAATTTCCTCGGTGCTCAACAGGCAATCCCAAGCTCCCGACTCCATCTCCATGACAAAACGAGTCAAGTCCTTCACGGTCAACAGCGGGGCAATGCTATGAACCTGAAACAGGAAGTCGCAACGATGATGGCTCAGGAACTCGGCGACGAACTGCTCGCTCGTAGCCTGATTGTTTCCCAACGCTTCGGGCCGCAAATGAAACGGCACCCCTTCCGCCTCCGCAATCGGTCCAAAATCCGGGTGTTCCGAATTGACCCAGATTTCATCAAAACAGCCGGCCTGCTTGCACTTGCGGATCGCCCGCACAATCAAGGGGACTCCGGCCAACTCCCGAAGGTTCTTCCTTGCCAGGCGCTGGCTTCCCATCCGGGCAGGTATCATGGCAATCTTCATCGACGGGCTCAACGTTGAATTGTCCTCGAAAGTGATCGGACTGCGGTATAACGACAGTCAAGGAACTACGGTCAGGAATTCCATAGTTCGAGGGGAAATGCCTCGCGCAACGGGGCTACGAGGGAAAGATCGGGCCTGGGCATTCCACCCAGATCCAATGCTTCGTTGATATTGGCAGCATAAAGATCCGGTTCACGGCCAGTGCTGGCAAGATAGTCATTATATTTGAATGTTCCCTCCGTCTTGGCACTGGGAAGCTCCTTGTTATGCAGCCAACGGGCCGGAATACCGTAACTTTCGGCAAGGATGATCGCATGCAGCGACGAAGCAATCACGAATTTTGAAGCCACGATTTCCCGAACGATCTCCCGCCAGTGAGTGCCACTTCTCTGGCATATATAAGGTATATGGCCGCACAGCATCCTCTGGACATCCGGCCCAAGATTCTCGTCAAAATGCTGCAGAATGATGGTCAATTCCTTTCGCTCCTCGCGTTTGAATTCCGGAAATAATGCTGGAAACAACAGCCCCGGATCGCCATAGATCGCCGGACACTCATGGCCCAGTCGGCTGACAACGTAATCGCGAGTCAACGGGCCGCGTACCGCCCGGATGTCGATGACGGTTCCCTCCGGCAGGCGCTTCTGCCATCGGGGATTGACCCCCGTTCCCCAGACGATGTCTCCGTGCCTTGCAAATTGAAAGATGGAGCCAAGCGCCAGCAGGCGTGGACGTCGGAGCGCCTCAATTCGTCCCAGGTAGTTGAGTATCCGTCTCTTGTACTTGGCATACCAGCGTCCGGAGGAGGCGCAATTGACTTTGTTGATTTTCCTGCCGACCAGCCGCTGAACCAGCTCAGCACTAAAGTCATCAGCGAATGAATAGGAATAATGATATAGCAAACCAGGCGGATTACGGTGGCTCACAGTGGGTTTTAACTTAGTTTGCATGGAGGAGGCTTGGACGGACTCCGACATCATTGATCAGTGAGAAAGGGGGCGGGCAGAAACCAGGCCGGCCAGCCGAGAGCAATCCGGCGGATTCGCCAACAGCATATCGAATCGTCTGACAGTTCGGATCAGCTGCTTTGCGGAGTGCCGCCTTGGACTCGCCTCATGCCGATGACGGCCAAGCGGAGCAAGGCTGACCTCTGACGCATAACCAAGGCCGGATGCCGGCAAAATCCATTGCTGTCTCGAGCGGGCAGGATATGTGCCTTCGAACCGCGCTTTCGTCTTCTCCAATGGACGCATGATTACTGGCCCTTCAATCGATTGAAAACGACAACGCCACCGACCAACAGCACTGCATAGCAAGCGAACGGGAGAAGCGCGATCAACTTGACCATTTCTCCCGCCGGAACCTCGAGTTGCCTCGATGCCATTTTGATCGGAGTGGTGCGCAATACAAGGAGCAAGGGGAGCCCCAGCCCTAAGGGTACCCCGATCAAGCCGAGGTGATGCAGTCCCAGGGGAACCAAAATCAGGCTCATGACCGCGGCGGCCGCTGATTCCAAATAAAGAATAATGTTGTTTCCTATGGCGCAAGTGGAAAAGCACAAGACATAGAATCGGTTCAGCAGGGCCGCCCCTCCCATGGCGACCCAAACCGCGGCGGAAGGAAACTCAGCCTTCGCTTCGATAAAGCGCAGTCCCCAGGGAACGATCGCCACAATCGCCAGCATTCCCGCGACGAATAGCGTCAACGAGAGTCGCATGCGTTTGAAAGAGAGCCGCCTCAGCTCCTCAAGTTTCCGCTCACTCATCAGCCGCGAGAGTCGCGGCATGATGCTGCTATAGGGAGCCTGGGATGTCTGCTCCACCACAGTCAGCAGGCGAAGCGCGAGTCCATAGGAGGCAGCCAAAGCCGGGTCCCCATAACGTGCCACCGTAACTCCAGTCAACTGCACGACGCCGACAGTGGACATTTGGCTGATCAAACCCCTCCAGGTCGGGCTCCAAGCCCACCGAACCACTTCCCGATCCCAACCGATTTGATCTACTGAGGCAACGTTTCCCCGCGTAAAATATTTAAGCAACAGACGATTTCGCAGAATATTTAGTAAGGGAGGAAACTGCATCACCAGAACCAGTTCAAAGAGATTCGCTCCCAATCGAAGGGCCACCGCGCCACAGATGACGGAAATCAGACTGAAGACAATATTCCAACGGTTCGTGACGGCCACCTGGTTCATTCCCAGGAGGGTGACACTATATCGGTTGTAAATAAATGTTATCAGGCTGGTGACCTGCATTAAGGCAAACGCCTTCCAGATTTGCTGCGGAGCGGCGTAATCCTGCAATAGGGAAGACAGGGAGAAGAGTCCCAGTCCCGTCGCCACCGACACATTCAGCCAGGCGATCGAAGTTTGGATAAAGCCAAGAGTGCGCAACGCCCGGGTAACTGCTTCCCAGTTGGGTTGTCCCGTACCGCGTGCTTGGCTCGCCCTGGCAATGGGCGAAAGATCCGTGGCTCCCCCCATGGCGAAGGAGATCATGCGGGAGAACGTCAGACCCAGACGCTGCGCGACGATCGTTCCGAATATGTTTAGCGTTGCAAAGAGGTACCACGCGGCAATTTCAGTTTGGTTAAAGTGGGTCAGCAGGAGTGGCGTGACCAGCACCAGCCGCAGAGACTGCGTTAACTGGTTTCCCCATGAAGTAAAGGTGGGGGAGTGCCAGACCTTGGCGGTCCATTGGCGTAATTTCGAAGGAGAGGATCCTCGTTGTTGGGCTTTGACTGTGTCGTTCACATTGTTTCCGGCTGTTTGCTCATCACAGCCGCGTCCAAGGGCACTAACGAACCATCTGTCACGGCGCTTGGAGTTAACGCCTGACTTCCACCTCACTTTTGTACACTAGGAATTGAGAAGCGACTTGTCGATG
>CAYYSX010000128.1:0-15895 GCA_964474315.1 uncultured Verrucomicrobiota bacterium
TCCCGAGACGACTGTCGTCTGAGGACAGACGACTCTACAAGGTGGGAAGGGACGGTTCATGGAGGAGCTCCAAGGGCCAACGTCCAAGCGCCCTATGAACTTGTCCTTTCCAAAAAATCTCTGGCCAATCCCACCCCGCATCCGCACAACCTTCCTTTTCGCTCCAGCGACATGAACGAGCAGATTGTCATCCTCGACTTCGGCAGTCAGTACACCCAGGTCATCGCCCGCCGAATCCGCGAGTGCAGTGTCTATTCCCTGATCCTGCCCTTCGATACCCCGGCCGACGAAATCAAGCGGCTCGCCCCCCAAGGAATCATCCTCTCAGGCGGTCCCAGTTCGGTCTATACCTCGGAGGCTCCTCTCCCGGACAAGGGTCTTTTCAAGCTGGGCATTCCCATCCTCGGCATCTGTTATGGCGTCCAACTCTTCGCCCACTTCCTGGGCGGTCGGGTCGAACGAGGACAGAAACGCGAGTACGGAAAGGGAACGCTGACCGTGGCGGACCCGGCATGCGCCCTGTTTGACGGACTACCCGCGACGTTACAGGTGTGGAACAGCCACGGGGACAAGCTGACCCGGCTGCCGAAGGACTTCGTGGTGGTCGGAACAACGGAGAACTCTGACTACGCCGCGATCGAGCATCCGACCCGGAAGTTCTTCGGCATCCAATTTCATCCCGAGGTGGTGCATACGCCGCGCGGGAAAGAGATCCTGGGCAACTTCGTCCACACCATTTGTGGCTGCGGCAAGGCCTGGACCATGCGCAGCTACATTGATCAGGCCGTGGAAGACATCCGTGCCCGGGTGGGAAACGAGCGGGTGATCCTGGGGCTCAGCGGCGGCGTGGATTCGAGTGTCGCTGCGGCGCTGTTGCACAAAGCGGTGGGGGACCAGCTCACCTGCATCTTCGTCAACAACGGCCTTCTGCGGGCCCGGGAGGCGGAGGTGGTGCAGGAGGTGTTCGGGAAGCATTTCAAAATCCGTCTGCGCTATGAGGACGCCACCCGGAAGTTCCTGCGCCTGCTGAAGGGCGTCACCGATCCGGAACGCAAGCGGAAGATCATCGGGAAGGCCTTCATCGAGGTTTTCGAAACGGCCACGCGGCGGGCCGGCCAGGCAAAGTTCCTCGCGCAAGGAACGCTGTACCCGGACGTCATCGAGTCGATACCGATCGCCGGCAATCCGGCCCACATGATCAAGTCGCACCACAATGTCGGCGGGCTACCGAAGCGGATGAAGTTCACCCTGGTCGAGCCGTTGCGCTGCCTGTTCAAGGATGAGGTCCGACAGTTGGGTCTCGAACTGGGGTTGCCGCGGGAGATTGTTTTCCGCCAACCCTTCCCTGGCCCGGGTCTGGCGGTTCGTTGCCTGGGAGCGATCACCGCGGCCAAGCTCGAGATCCTGCGTCAGGCCGACACGGTGGTGGTGTCCGAGATGAAAGAGGCCGGGTTGTACTACCGGACGTGGCAATCGTTCGCGGTCTTGCTGCCCGTGCGGAGTGTGGGAGTCCAGGGGGACGAACGGACCTACGACTTCACGGTGGCGATCCGGGCCGTGGAATCGCAAGACGGCATGACGGCGGACTGGGTGCGGCTGCCTTACGAACTGCTGGAGAAGATTTCGTCGCGGATCACCAACGAAGTGCGGGGGGTCAATCGCGTGGTGCTCGACCTGACTAGCAAGCCGCCCGGCACGATTGAATGGGAGTGAGAAAGGGGGTATGTTGGCGCCGGGCCTCGGGCCTTCGCGCGCGCCAACCAAGCCATTTCCATCATCGTTCACCTCGTGGACCACCAACGTTTTCGTGTTCATGCTTTCTGGGTCGGGATCGGAGTGGGCGCCTTTCTGATCCTCGTGGTGGCGGCGGTGGTAGGCGCCCGGCCCCTGTGGGACTGGAGCAAGCGGTATCGGGCGGAGACCTTCCTGGCCCAGGCCGAGCAGGCCCAAGCTGGGGGTCGTGGGGAGACGACCGCGGCGGCACTTCGGTCCGCCTTTTTTCTGGCCCCAACCCATCCCCCCGTGATCCGGGCCGTCGCCCATTTCTACACCCTCAACGGGCAACCGGAAGCCCTCGACTTGTGGCGTGACCTGGGGGCGAGCACACCACTCACCCTGGAGGACAACCTGGCCTATGTCCGGATTGCCTTAGCCATGGAGCGTTACGACGTGGCCGTGCCCTTGCTGGTCAAGCTGGTCGCGGACGAACCTGATTCCCCGAGCGTGCTGTCCCTGGCCTCCGAAATCGCCCACCGGCGCGGCAATCACAACGAGGCCATCCGACTGGCCGAGGACGCACTGACCCCTGATCCGACGAATGTCACCAACCAATGGCGGCTGGCCCACCTCCAATTGACGCACCCCGACGCCGCGACGCACCAAGACGGCAAACAACGCCTGATGACCATGGCCGGCACCAGTGGACGGGGACGGATCATGGCCGCCAATCTCTTGCTCGTCTCCGGCCGGCTTCAACCGGCCGAGGTCGAGGTCCTACTGCGGTTGTTTCCTCCGGACCCGGAGGCCTCATTCGACGACTCATTCGACGAGCGGCTGATCCGCCTGGGGCTGGAGAATCTGGATGACCCAGCCGGCCGAGTCGCGCGGCTGAAGGCGTTCGCCGAACCGTTGTGGAACCCGCAGGGGCGCCGATCGCTCATGGAGATGACCCGCTGGTTGTCCCGCCTGGGGGCCTTTCAGGACATCCCGCTCGTCGTTCCCAAGGAGCAAGCCCTGGCGGATAGCCAGCTTTTCATTCAGCTCGCCAGTGCCTTCGCCGAAGTCGGTCGTTGGAACGAGGTCGAGGAACTGCTCACCCATCCGATGGCGCCCGATCTTCCCCTGCTTCAGGAGCTCTTCCGGGCCGCCAGCCTGCATGCATCAGGCCGCACCAACGAAAGCGTGCTCCACTGGAGGAAGGCCGTGACCCTGGCCATCACGGATCCGGCCCTCTTGCAGTCCATCGGTCGCATGGCAGAACGACGCGGTTACTCCTTCATCACTCTGGAATCGTGGCGTCCGCTCCTGGCCGATCCACGCCTCGCTCCCCGGGCCGCCACCGAGGTCATCCGCCTGGCCGGACCGCTCCGCGATCTGGCTGCCATCCGGGACGCCCTCCGGCGATTGGATCAATTGCGCGCGCTGCCGCCGCAACAGCGGGCTTCCCTCGCCCTGTACGAGGCGCTGCTGAACCCCGATCTGGACCGCGCCCGCAACACGTTGTCCCGCGCCGCCCGCACCGCCACCGATACCAACCTCACCGCCGTGGCTTCGGCGCTGATTTCCCTGCGCGAGAACCAACCGGAGGAAGCGACCCAGCAACTAGACCCACTGCCCGTGGACTGGGACCAAGCGCCGTTGCTGTGGCAGGTGGTCCGCGTGGCTCAACTCGGGCGGGTGGGAAGACGAACTGAGGCCCGCGAATTGGCCGGGCATCTGGATCTCACCGCCTTGTCCGCCTCGGAACGGATGCTCATCGAGCCGTGGCTGCCCAAGTAACGCAGTGTAACGTCCCTGTTGGAGCGGAAGACGGGCGAGCCTCCGCCCTCCCGACTCACATGACCAACTTTGAGCGGTGAGCTTCATTCCCTCCCGACCACCGCTCTCGAACCACCGACAACACCGCTTCGACCGGCAGTTCCGCCAGGTATTCGCCCGCTTCGATCAGCGTCATTCGATCACTGCGCGGCGCCCACGTCCGGGCCTGACTTGGCCCCCACAGCACCACCCCGGGCAATCCCACCGCAGCGGCCAGGTGGGTGATTCCTGAATCGTGTCCCAGGAATCCGCCACAGGTGGCCAGGCGAGCCGCGACTTCCGGCAGCGGACGGGACCGCAGAATGGCGCACCGACCCGGCGGCAATCCGGCACCCAGACGTTCCAGGCGGCCTTCCTCCACTTCCCCGCCCACCAACAGGAACCGCCAGCCGGTTTCGTTCACGAGCGCGGCCAGCAGTCGTCGCCAGCGTTCTTCCGGCCAGTTCTTGCGATCACTGCCCGAGCCCGGATGAACCGCCAGCCAGGCTTCGCCTTCTGCCGGACCGCCGGCCTGGGGAAGTCGCGGCGTGCTGTCGGCGTCGAACACGGCCAATTGAGTCAGGGGACGGAGCAATTGCTCGGTGGCATGCACGGACTGGGTTTCGTCCGGCCGGTGGGGTCCTTGGATGAACTGAGCCCGCGAAATGCGCGACAGGTTGCTGCGAAGAATGAGGTCGGGATCGTAAAGATAACTTAGAATCAGATGAAACCCGGCAAAGTAGGCGGATAGGTCGAAATCGAGATCCCCGCCCCGGGCAAAGAAACCCGCCAACGGACGGGACTCGATGGGATGGGCGGCATCGACCAGGCCGGAGGAAACCGCCAAAGAGGCAATGTGCGGGTAGCCCAGCACCTCCAGATGGTTACCGGGGAAGTGCTGCCGCAGCGCCGCCAGGGCCGGCAGCGTGAGAATGAAATCGCCAATCGCTCCGCCCCGGATCACCAGGATTCGGCCACGGAGTCCAGTGGCAGACGGAAGAGGCGAAGACATGCGCGGGAACGAACGGACGAAGAATTCCCGACGACCGATGCCGCGGCAACTCTGTGCTCAACAGAAAGGCCAGGGAAAACCGGCTCCTACCGACCCCGGGTCAGCGCAAGGGCAGGCGCAGGAGGTCGTCGCCCTCGATCCACCCAAACCGCCGGGTGACCGGATCCTCGACCCGATACCAGCCCGAGTAGGTCTCCGTTGCCTGGACGCGACTTCCCTCGGCCAGAGCGAAGGCCGGTCGTGCTTCCTCCAGCGGACTCACCCGAACGGAGGTTTCTGGTCGCAACACCACCGCATTGGGAAGCCGGGCGCGACGGACCCAGGCGCTGACCAGCAGGCCCACGACCACCACGGACAGAATTCCAGCTCCCAGGGTGTAGCCTTGCAAGGCGGACACCAATCCCGGGCGGAGGCGTCCCAGAATGAGGAGGAATCCCCAGGTCCAGGTGAAGACCAACGCCAGGATGCCCCATTCATTCAGGGTCAATCGATCGGTCCACGACACGGGACTGGAAAACGGGTCGGTGTCCGGCTGACCACCGGTGCGGGTCAGGGCGGTTTGGATGGCCGGACTGCGCGGGGCGAGCCGCTCGGCTATGAGCCAGTGGGCGCGCGCCGGTCCGGCCTCCCCCAAGCGGGCGTGCGCCACCCCTCGGTTGTATTCGAGCGCCGCTGACGATTGGTTGGTGAGGGGCAGTTGCCGATAGAGCGCCAGGCCTTCCGTGATATCTCCTTCCGCGATCCGAGCGTTGGCGGCCTGGAATCCGGCGGTCACCGGATCCGTTTGCGCGTTCGCCGGCCGTTCGCCGGCGAGCAAGACGCCGAAAACCAGGACCAGGAGGCGGGACGTCCAACGGTTCATTTCCCCTCCCCCAGGTTTCGCAGGACGGAAAGCACCTGCTCGGCCTCCTGTCGCAGCCCCGCCAACTCGCCGCCGGAAGCCGTCGGGGAGAACCGGGCTTCGGCCAGCCGGGCGAAGAGATTCCGCAAACGTTGAGCGTCATCGGCGGCCAACCCAGCGGGAATCAGATGGGTGTCCACCACTTCCTCGGTGAAGCATCCGGGCGTGCCGCCCACGGTCAGCGCGAGCTGTTGCTGCACGGCTTCGTTCAGGGAGGTGAAGAACTCCGAGGCTGGCCCGCGATCCGCCTGCCGGCGCAGGGCGGTCAAGTGTTCGGCGACGGCCCGGTGGGCCTGTTCACGGGCGATCTGGGCGGGGTCGGGGGCGCGGTGCTTCCGCAGGATGGGTCCGAGCACCAACGCTCCATAAACCGCCAGCGGCAAGCCCAGCACCCCCCAGAACCAGGGCTTCGTGACGGGCGACGAGCTCAACGAAACGAGCGGACCCAGGTTCTGCAGCAAGGCCAGGTCGGACGTCGTGGTGTTGCTCGAAGCCGATACTCGGGGCTCGGGAGGCCCGGGAACGGTTCCCGCCGGGGCGGCTTGCGCCGTGGCACCCGGCCGCACATTGAAGGTCAGCGGCCGGGGTTGATCGGTGACATAAGCCTTGGTGCCGGGATCCCAGAAAGTCAGCCAGGGCCACTTCAACGTCTGCACTCCGGATCGCTCCGGCACCACGACCGCCTCGAAAGTCTTGTTTCCCGACAGTCCCAGCGGATCCCCCTCGGCAAACGAATTCGTGCCCGGATAGAGCTGGAACCCGGAGCCGTCCGGGAGGTCGGGCAAACGCAATCCGTCAAAATTGCCCTGACCGGAAACGTTGACGCGCACCGTGACGGGATCCCCGGCGGCCACGTTGGTGGGAGAGGCGGTCACCTCCAGGCTGAATCGTCCGACCGCACCGGCAAAGGTGGGCGGTTGGCCGGCGGTGGGCGGGTTGAGGACCCGGAGCGTGAGCGGTTCGCTGGCAAAGGTGAGTTGCCGTTGGACCACGCCGCCAAACAACGGCTCGAACAAGGCCCCCAACCCACGACTGCGCCGGCGGTTCGGATCCTCGAAAGTGTAAAGCGTCTGAAACTCGGCCGGTCCAACGATCAGGTCGCCCGCTTTCACCGCCGTCAACGCGATCGACCAACGCACCACGGAATAAACCAAGTTGGTGATGGTTTCGGGCGGTAGGTTATCCACGGTTTGGCGGCCTTTGATGAAGCCATCGAGTTTGAGCGTGGGCGGGACCTGTCGGTCGGGAACCCGGCGGTAGTAGAAGCGGATCTCTACCGGGAAGGTTTCGCCGACATAGAACTCCGACCGCGGCGCCTCCAGACGGAGAAACCCGATACTGGATAGATCCAATCCTTGGCCGACCCGCAGGCTGAGCGGTTGGCTGGTGTAGGTTTGGCCTCCGACTTCGATGGAAAGAGCGGGAATGTACACCGCACCTTCGTTCTGGGGCTGGATGGCAAACTGGTGAGTGATCGACGAGGATCGGGAAAAATTGACGATAGAGAACTGCCGCGCGGCTCCTTGATAACGAACCGTGGCGTTGGTCAGGGTGGGCAGCGTAGGAGGGGAAACCTCACCCAAATCGGTGAAGATCAACTTGAGGATCGCCACGTCTCCCGCCGCCACCGAATCGGGGGCGAGTTCAGCGGTGAAGGAGGGTTCGGCAGCCAGGCGGGGAGCGAGCAGAGCCCCGACCAGCAGCAGGATCCACCGGAACCGGCGCCAGCCCAGCAGGCGGGAGGACGGGAGGGGGGACATCACCATGGCTTGCGAATCCGCGCGGCCCGTTCCGCCGCCTCCTTGCCGCTGCCATAGGCCCGGAGCAGGAGGGCCTTTTCCTCACCCTTCTGGCTCTCCAGCATCTGCACGGCCTGGGCCGCCGACATTTCACCGTCCCGTTGTTCACCCGCACCAGCGGCTTCCTGTCCCTCACCCTGGCGCCCCTCGGCCGCGGCACCGGGTTTTTCCCCGTCCTGAGGATTCTGACCCGCCGAATCGGAGGAATCCCCTTGCTGCTCCTGTTTGTCCGATGGCGGCTCGGGTTGGTCTCCTGAAGAGTCCTTGGGTTCTGAAGGCGGACGGCCGGAAGGATCTTGAGAGTCTTGCTGGGATGAATCGGAGTTGTCGGACTGCTGTTGCTGTTGCTGTTGCTGGGACGAGTCGGATTGGGGGTCCTGGTCGGGCGAATTGTCCGGTTGATCCTGCTGCTGCTGCTGTTGTTGCGGCGGTGGAGTCTGCTCTTCCAATTCCTGGAGCTTTTGGCGGACCAAGGCGTAGTTGGCAGCGGCATTGGTATCGGCCCCATCCAGCTTCAGAGCGGACCCGAAATTGGTCAGGGCCTGGCCCCAAAGTTGTCGGCGAACCTGAGGCTCGGGAAGGGCTTCCCCGAGGCGGAACTGGGTGTTTCCTAGATTGTAATAGGCCTGTTGCTGAAGTCGCAGGTCGGGCGCTCCCAGGACACTTTCAAACCAGGCCGTGGCGTTGGTGAGGTCATTCTGGCGGTACGCCGCGGCTCCCGCGTTGAAACGCAGGCGGGCATCCTGCGGATCCTCCTTGGCCAGCTCCGCGTACTGCGCTTGCGATCCGCGGTAGTTGCCGCGGCGGTACGCCTCCAGCGCCGTGGTCGGGGAGATTTCCGCGAAGGCCGCCGGAACCAGCACCAAGCTGGCCAGCGCCCCCGTCCACCAGAACTTTCGAAAACGAGTCATGGATTGGTGATCATTGGTTCGGCCCACTTATTTGGCCATCAGGCCGTCGGCAAGCATGGCATCCGCGCCCAAGGCGGCAACGTTCCGCCGATGTTCCGGAACCAATACTTCCACCAGGAGCAGCAGAATTCCCAGCGCGAGCGGCCATTGAAATCGTTCGATCCACTGGCGGCTTCGGCCCGCCTTGACCAGCGAACGCGGCAGCGGCCCCAGCCCTTGGTCATACAGGTTCTGAATCGTCTGCCGGTTCTGCAACGGCAGATAGAATCCACCGCCCGCATCGGCCAGTTCGCGGAGCATGGGCTCGTTCAGCCGGGACTTCACCGCGTTGCCCAACTCATCCTTCACAAAGACCGGATTGCCGTAGGGATCGGTCATGCGCAACAACGCCCCTTCCTCGGTTCCCACGCCCAGCGTGAAAATGCGGATTCCGTCGCGGGCCATTTCGCGAGAGAGATCGACGGCACCCGGTTCGTGATCTTCGCCATCGGTCAGGATCACCACGGCCTTGGCTCCCGTGCTGTCCTTGCCAAACGCGGCCCGGGCTTCGCGCAGAGCCGAGGCCAGTCCCGTGCCTTGGACTGGAATGAGGTCCGTGCCGAGCGTGCGCACGGTCTGACGGAAGGCGTCGTCATCCAGCGTCAGCGGTGCTTGCAGAAACGCGTCTCCGGCAAAGGCGACCAAGCCCAGGCGGTCGGCCCGACTCAAATCCACCAGGTCGAGAACAGCCCGGCGGGCTTTCTCCAGGCGATTGGGAGCGGCATCGGTACCGAGCATCGAACGGGAGACATCGAAGGCGATGACTACATCCAAACCCGAAGCGAGGGTTTCCTCCTCGGTAAATCCCCAGCGGGGCCGGGCCAGGGCCACCAAAATCGTCACCACCGCCGTCGCCACCAGGATCCGCCGGAAAATCTGTCGGGCCGGTGAAACACCAATCGTCAGTTGCCGGTAGAGGCGGGAACCCACAAATCGGGCCGCCGCCTGCTGTTTGCGCCGCCAGGTCCACCAGAGGAACCCGGCCGTCAGCGAGCCCAGGACCACGGTGAGCAGGAGAAAGGAGGGGGAGGCGAAGGACATGGGAAGCGTTAATCAGTAATCAGTAATCCAGTAGTCGGTAATCGGTGGTGTCAGTGGTCAGTAATTAGTGGTGGGTAAGGCGTGAGGCGTGATGAGATCTTCCAGTGGTGTTCACGGGCCACAGACCAGAGACCAAGGACTAAGGACCATGGACACTTCATGGCAACTTCCTCCAAACCGTTTGTCCCAAAATCAATTCCAGAAGCAGCAAGGCGAGCCCGGGCGCCACAAACCAAGCCATCAATTCCTCCACATAGGCGTACTTTTGCAGTTGGGCTTCGCTCCGTTCCAGTTGGTCAATCTCAGCATAGATGCGCCGGAGCGCCTCGGTGTTGTCGGCCCGATAATACTTTCCCCCGGTCAGATCAGCGATCTTCTTCAGCGTGTCCTCATCGATGTCCACCGGTACCCGGCGATACTGTTTCCGGCCGAACGGATCCAAACCTTGCGGAACGGGGGCTAGGCCGCGCGTGCCCACTCCGATGGTGTACACTTTCACCTCCAGCGCTTTGGCCGCCTCCGCGGCGGTCAACGGCGGAATCTTGCCGGCATTGTTCTGTCCGTCCGTCAACAAGATCACGATACGGGATTTGGATTTTAGTTCCCGGAGGCGGTTGACCGCCGTGGCCAGGCCGGAGCCGATCGCCGTCTGTTCGCCGTCGATCGCTCCCAGCTCGAGTCGGTCGATCACCCGGCGCAGGAAATCGTGGTCCAAAGTGGGCGGAGCGGCGACATACGCCTCGGTACCAAAAACGGCGAGCCCGATACGGTCGGCCGGCCGTTCGTTGACGAAGGTCCGCAACGTGTCCTTGGCGATGGCCAACCGGTTGACGCGTTCGCCCCGCAGTTCGAAGTCCTCGGCAATCATCGAGCCGCTCATGTCGAGGGCCACCGCGATGTCGATACCGCTGGCCTTGAGCGGGACCTGTCCGCCGGCGATTTGCGGACGGGCCATGCCGAAGAAGAACAGCGCCAGCGCCAGCCAGCGCAGGTTGAGGAGAACGGCTCCGGCGCGGCTGCGACGCAGCTCCGTAATGCCCTTTACCAGCGAAAGACTGGAATAGACGAAGGCACTTTCCGGACCCGCCCGACCGCGCAGCCAGGCCAGCAGCGGAATCAACAGCAATCCGAGCAGCCACCAGGGTTGTCCAAACGTGAAGTTCATGACCGGGCGGGTTAGTTCAGGTATGGGCCACGGGCGGGGGCGCCGCCGCTTCCGGCTTCGATCCGGGACCGGTCGATGTGGTTTCATCCACGAGGCGTTGCGCCGCGCTGTGCAGCTCCTGCAGTTCGCTCCGATCCGCTTCCGCGCGGGCGAATTTCACCAGGTCACAGCGGGTGAGGAAGTCCGAGAGCAGATGCTTATGCCGCGAATCCAGGACCACGCTGCCCGACAGCTCGTTCAGGAACTCTTCAGTGGTTCGCTCTGGTGCGCGCAGGCCGAACCGCTCTTCCAGGTAGGTCCGAGCGGTTTCCGACACCTCGGTCACGAACCGTTCGGGCTCTTCGATCAGATCGAGGGCGGCCTGGAGACGATTCCAGGCGCGTTCGGCCGGGGTCAATCCCGCGGCCGCCACCGATTCCGGCGGATGCGTCCGTCGCCACCACCACCAGGCCAGCGCCACCGCAGCGGCCAGGGCCAGGATCAAAATCACCGGTCCCACCCAAGCCCAGGGGGAACCAATGACCAGCGGCCCCTTGATGTCCTGCAACTCGATCGGGCGGACCGGAGCGTTGGTCGCCACCTGGGCGGTCGCAGAGCAGGCCCAGGCCGTCCCGCTCGCTCCGGCCCAGACCACCCGTCGTGGAACTGAGCTGCCAACCAGGGAATGGAAGAAGCGGACGATCATGATTCAGCCGTGGCGACGACGCCGTTCCCGCGTGTCGAAGAATTGCTGGAGCGCCCGGTCGTAGGGATCGCCGCTGCGGACGCGGATGGCATCCACCTTGGCCTGGCGGAACAGGCGGTCCAGTTCCCGCCGGGTCTTCTCCTGACGCAGGGTAAACGCCTCCCGCCGCCGCTGGTCGTTGGTGTTCACCTCCACCACTTCGCCGGTCTCGGCATCCTGCAAGACCAGCCGCCCCAAGTCGGGCAGCGTCTCCTCGAACGGATCGACAATCTGAATCGCCACCAGATCGTGCTTGCGACTGACCTGCCGCAACGCCGTGGCGGAAACCCGTCCCAAGCTTTCGCTGCGGACCACCCGCCGCCGGAGGTGTGCGGCGATATCCGCCCGACTGAGCTTGGTTTCGCCTAGGAAATCCGACAGCACCAGGATCACGGCCCGGTGCGGCAGGACCCGGTTGGCGAAATCCAGGGCTCCGTTCAACGACGTCCCGCGCAGTCGGGGCTGGTGGTAAAGGATATCGCGGATGACCCGCAGCACGTGCCGGCGCCCTTTGCGCGGCGGAATGAACTTTTCCACCACTTCGGTGAACAGCAGCAGGCCCACGCGGTCCTGGTTGCGGATCGCCGAAAAAGCCAGCACACAGGCCATCTCAGCGGCCAGCTCGCGCTTGGATTGGTCCACCGATCCGAACAACCCTGAAGCACTCAGATCCACCACCAACAGTACGGTCAGCTCCCGTTCTTCACGGAACTTCTTCACGAAGGGATGATTCATCCGCGCCGTGACGTTCCAGTCGATGGCCCGCACTTCATCCCCCGGCTGATATTCCCGGACCTCGTCGAAATCCATCCCCTGCCCCCGAAAGGCCGAGTGATACTGACCGGCCAATGACTCGTCCACCAGCCGCCGGGTACGCAGTTCGAGCTGACGGATTTTCTTGAGCAATTCCTTCGGAATCATCGGACCTGGGAGGGTGGTTGGGCCGGGGGGTGACGGTCAATTCTGGCAGAAGATCGCTTTGTGCAATGACGGTCGGGACGGTCGGGACGAGTTTCCCGCGGGTGCCGCCGCGCGACCGCGGAGGGATTCCGGAACCGTCTCAGGCCTGCAATTTTTGCATCGCTCACGGCACGGGCAGTTCATCGAAAATTTTCTGCACCACATCCTCCGCCGTTTTCTCCTCCGCCTCGGCCTCGTAGGTCAGCGTCACGCGGTGGCGGAGGACGTCGAGCCCGATGCTTTTTACATCCTGGGGGGTCACATAGCCGCGGCCCCGGAGAAAGGCATGCGCCTTGGCGGCCAAGGTCAGAGCGATGGTGGCACGCGGACTGGCGCCCAACTGGATGAACTCCTTCACTGCGATGTTGTAATGCTGCGGTTCACGGGTCGCGCACACGACATCCACGATGTAGTCCTTCACCTTGTCGTCGCAGTAGAGGTCGTTGATGACCTCGCGCGCGCGCAGGAGGGTGGCGGGATCCACCACGGGTGAAGCGGCCGGCTGTCCGATGGTGCGCGCCATCAGGTCGAGGATCTGGCGTTCTTCGTCGCGGGAGGGGTAGCCGATCTTGAGTTTGAGCATGAAGCGGTCCACCTGCGCTTCGGGGAGGGAATACGTGCCCTCCTGCTCGATGGGATTCTGGGTAGCGAGCACCAGGAAGGGTTCCTCCAGACGGAAGGTTTGGTCGCCAATCGTCACCTGTCGCTCCTGCATCGCCTCCAGCAGCGCGGACTGCACCTTGGCCGGCGCGCGGTTGATTTCGTCGGCGAGGACCATGTTGGCGAAGACCGGTCCGCGCCGGACGGAAAAGGCCCCGGACTGGGGATTGTAGATCTGGGTTCCTACCACGTCGGCCGGCAGCATGTCGGGAGTAAACTGCAGGCGACTGAACTTCACGTGCAGGGCGGTGGCCAGCGTCTTGACGGAAAGCGTCTTGGCCAAGCCCGGGACGCCTTCGAGGAGAACGTGTCCATTGGCGAGCAAGCCGATGACCAGTCGTTCGGTGAGATACTTCTGACCGACGATACACCGTTGGATCTCGGTAAAGAGGGGGTTCAGAAAAGTTCCGGCTTCCTGGACGGCGGTGTTGAGGGCGGTGACGGATATCATATCGCGATTCCGGATGATTGGCAGGGACAGACCGGGGAAAAAGCTCCAAGTTCAAAGCTCCAGATTCCGTTTGGAAATTCCGACCGGTCCACGAGACGCTTGCCCGATCAGATTCGGAGCCGAAGTTTTCGGAGTCGCGCCGTTCCGGACAACTCCCGGGCGTTCTTGGGCAATTCCGGTGAAGCGGCGGGCACCCGGACAACCGATGCTGATTCCAACAAAGAAATGCCATGAAGAAATCCAAACGCGCGTCTGCCAAAGCTCCTCGTCCTCCGGTATCGGTTCTGTTCACCCTGCCCTACCTTCCAGCCAGTCAGGTATCGCTGGCCGGATCGTTCAACAACTGGGAGTCCGGCCGCCTCCTGCTGGATGACTCCGGGGGATCCCACTGGGAGATCGAGATCCCGCTGACGCCCGGTTGTTACGAATACCTGTTCGTGGTGGACGGTCGCTGGATGGCCGACCCCACCAATCCCCACACCGTTCCCAATCCGTTTGGCGGCCTGAACTCCGTCGTGGAGGTCACCGAAACCAAACCCGCCCAAATCCACCCATGAAAACGAGCTCCAAACCTACGCGCTCCGGCCGGGGCGCCGCCAAAACCAAAGCCCGGGTCGTGGTTACCGACCCCACTGGCCGACAAGTGGCCTCGGCGCCCGTGATCGAGCTGGCCCCGGTTCGCTTCCATATCCGGACCATCCTGGTGCCGATGGACTTCTCGGCGAACTCGCGGGAATCCCTGCGTTACGCGCGCCAGTTTGCCGAGCAATTCAGCGCCAGCATCTGCCTGCTGCACATCATCGAGCCGATGATTCTGGGGGGCGACTTTGGATACACTCCCGTTCCACCCGGCAGCCTGGATGAGCAGCGGATGGCCAATGCCCGGCGCGAACTCAAGGCGGTCGCCGCCGAACTGGACGCCGGAGTACCGGTGGAATCGGTGGTGCGCCTGGGACGCGCCTGGCGGGAGATCGTGGAAACCGCGCGCACCAAGCCGGCCGACCTCCTGATCATCTCCACGCACGGCTACACCGGATTCAAATACGCCCTCTTGGGAAGCGTGGCGGAGAAGATTGTCCGCCACGCCCCCTGTCCGGTGCTGGTGGTGCGCCCGGGTGAGCATGCCTTTCTGTAGAGCGCAACTCCCTCACGGTTGGGGGCTGCGGAGCAAACGGTAGAAGCGCTGCGGAGCGGCGTTGGTCTCGATGAGGACTCCGGTCGGGTGGGGTCCGCCGGGCAACGGCTGCCAGTCGGGTGGCGTTTCGAGGTGGTCGCTCGCTTCCACGGTGTAGGTAAAACCCGGGAGCACTTCATACGTCAGAGTGACCTGGACCTCGGGCTCGTCCGGCAAGGACACCACGCTGACGTGCAGTACCGGCGGCTCCGGCGCCGGGTTGTCGGTGACGGTGGTGGTCGCCTGGGCCGAGGTCGGGGTCGCCTGAACATTACCGGCATGGTCACGGGCCACGCTGACGAAGCCGTAGAAATGGCCCACCTGCCCGGGGAAAAACGCCGAGGTATTGGTGACGCCGGCCTGCCAGCGTTCCCACGCGCCCCCGTTCTCGGAAACGTAGATATCGTAACTCGCCACTCCGGACCCGGCATCTGTGCCGGACCAGGTGACGAGGAACTCCGGGGGCGGCGTCTGTTGAGGGAGCACGCCGATGGTACTGCTGGGCGCGTCTCCATCCAAGGTCACCAGGGCCTGCTTGTTCGGATCAATGCCCTTGGAAGGATCCTGCGGATCCACCTGATCCGTGGAGATGACTTCGTTGATGTCGAATTTGATAGCGGCGACGTTGCGGATGGCGGTGCCGGTGGCCAGATCGGCCCTGGAGCGCACGATGAACGACACGTGCCCCATGCCGCGCCCCGTCCCGTCCTCCGGCGGGAGGAAACCGGTCAATACGTCGGGCGGCAGACTGGTGGCGGGATCGATCGATTGGAAACGAACCGAGACCACGCCGGTGACGAAATCGATGCCGGCCGTGATTTCCACCTCGAACGTCTGACCATGGTAGGTCATTGGCACGCGGCCGGCGAAATGGCTGCTCCCCTGCGGGACGGGCACGATGGTATCGCCGAAGCCAAACTCGGTGAAACGGAAGGTGGTCCAATCCAGCGAAGCGGAGAGGGGATCGGTGATGGTCACGCGTTGCGCCGGAGCGGTGGCGGGATTGGGATATGGGTTGCCATCCGAGTCCCTCGAACCGGGGCCGAGGTTCTCGAAGTTGATGCGATACGGCACCAACGAGTCGGCCTGGATCCACGCCTGTGGCCCGTGACCGGTGGGGCCGATTTTTTCATTGGGATCGACCGCCGAGGCCGCGCCGGATCCGCCGTCGTCTCCGTCATTTCCTCCTCCACCGCCCTCGGGGGGCGGAGGCGAGGGGGGAGGCGGAGGCGGGCCACAGTCACTGAAGCCCAGCTCAGCCAGTTCTCGGGCGGCCGCGGCATTGATCGTTCCACATTGCCCTTGGCGGCGGAGTCCCTGAATGCCGTTGACGATGTCCACCGCGTTATTCGGATCCATAGCGAACCCAATCGCGGCTCCGGATGTGGGCAGTCCCGGAATACCGGCGAAGCCGCTGATCACATTGCCACTGACATCGGCCGGTTCCCCCCGAATCAGGTTCCCGGCGACCCCGATGCCAGCACCAATCCCCCCGGCGACCCCGGGCGGCAGTTTGGGCTCGACGGCGGGAAGCCCAAACTG